>CBINPE010000018.1:0-51458 GCA_966252435.1 uncultured Burkholderiales bacterium
CGCTTCAGGGATTCGAACCCCGGACCTGCGGATTATGATTCCGTCGCTCTAACCGACTGAGCTAAAGCGCCTGAGCCCGAAATTATAGCCAATTGCAGAGCCATCTTGTCTAGTCGGCTGCAATTGATTTCACATTGACCCCCGTTTCCCCCTCTTCATGTTCAGTTTCTTCAAGAAAAAACCCAAGACTCCCCCGCCAGCCGAGACACCCGCCGCCGTTGAAGCACCTGCGCCCAGTCCTGCCGCAGCGACCATTGCTCCCGCTCCTGCACCGGCTCCCGTGACGGCCGCGGCTGTTGCTGCACAGGTCCCCACGCCTCCCGCCCCAGCGCCTACACCAGTGCCCGCACCGGCGCCGGTCGCCGAGCGCAAGGGCTGGCTCGACCGGCTGCGCAGCGGACTGCGGCAGACTGGGTCCAGCATTGCGCGGGTCTTCGTCGGCGCGCGCATCGACGACGCCTTGTATGAAGACCTCGAGGCCGCGCTGCTGATGGCCGACGCAGGCGTGCAGGCCACGGAATACCTGCTGAAGGACCTCAAGCGGCGCGTGAAGCAGGCCGGCGTCACCGAGGCCGCCCCCGTCAAGGGCCTGCTGGCGGACGCGCTGACCGACCTCCTGCAGCCGCTCGAGCAATCGCTCCAGGTGGGCCGCTTCACACCCACGGTCTTCATGGTGGTGGGCGTGAACGGCGCCGGCAAGACCACCAGCATCGGCAAGCTCACGCGTCACCTGGCCGAGGAGGAAGGGCAGAAGGTGCTGCTGGCAGCGGCCGACACGTTCCGCGCCGCGGCGCGCGAGCAGCTCGCCGTGTGGGCCGGCCGCAACCAGGTGGAGATCGTCAGCCAGGAAGGCGGCGATCCCTCGGCCGTCACCTTCGACGCCGTGACCGCCGGCAAGGCCCGCGGCTGCGATGTGGTGATCGCCGACACGGCCGGTCGGCTGCCCACCCAGCTGCACCTGATGGAGGAGCTGAAGAAGATCCAGCGCGTCATCACCAAGGCCCAGGCCGATGCCCCGCACGAGGTGCTGCTGGTGGTGGACGGGCACACAGGACAGAACGCCCTGGCGCAGGCCAAGGCGTTCGACGAGGCCCTCGGGCTGACCGGGCTGATCGTCACCAAGCTCGACGGCACCGCCAAGGGCGGCGTGCTGGCCGCCATCGCCCTGTGGGGCCGCGAGCGCGGGCGGCCCCTGCCGGTCTACTTCATCGGCGTGGGGGAAACGCTGCAGGACCTTCAGACTTTCAATGCCCGGGAATTTTCCCAGGCACTGCTGGGCTGATTTGAGGAATGATGCGGGGTATCGATCCTTTCGTTCCCCGACCATCATCGTCGCCGTCATTCCTCATCATCAACCTTCGGCGGGCGCGCCGGTGGAGCCGACATGAAGAAACTGCCCGCCCTGGCAGGCTGGACGCTGGCTTTCCTGGCACGCCTGATCACGGGCGCGCAAGGCCACTGGTATGGCTGTCCCCCGAAGGCCGAGCAGCGCATCTACTTCGCCAACCACCAGAGCCATTTCGACTGGGTGCTGATCTGGGCCTCCCTGCCGCATGACCTGCGGGGCGTCACGCGGCCGATCGCCGCGCGCGACTACTGGACGGCCAGCCCCCTCAAGCACTGGATCACGCGCGAGATCTTCAACGCCGTTTACGTGAGCCGGCAGCGCACCCAGGACGAGGACCCGCTTGAGCCCCTCATGGCCGCGCTGCGGCAGGGGGACTCGCTGGTGATCTTCCCGGAAGGCACGCGCGGCAACAAGGCGGACCCGGCGGCGTTCAAGGCCGGCCTGTACCACCTGGCCGAGGCGTTTCCCGAGGTGCAGCTGATCCCGGCCTGGATCGACAACGTCCAGCGGGTCATGCCCAAGGGTGAGGTGGTGCCGGTGCCGCTGCTGTGCTCGGTGACCTTCGGGGCACCCCTGCAGCTGGCGCCCGGCGAGGACAAGCGCGCTTTCCTGGCACGGGCGCGCGAGGCGGTGATGGCGCTGAGGGAGGTGGGCTGATGGGCGCGCTGCGAGACCTCGAGGTCACCCAGCAGGTGGGGCTGCTGTTCGCGCTGCTGTTCGGCGCCCTGTCGCTGGTGTCGCTGGTGTTCTTCCTGCGCACGCTGCGCGACCGCCGGCCCGAGCAGTTCGAGGGCGACGCCCAGTTCAAGCGCGACCTGCGCGCGGTGTGGTTCGGCGCCAGCGTGTTCTGGCTCGCCTGGGTCACGGGCGGGGTCTTCGCCACGCTGCTGTTCGGCCTGCTGTCGTTCCTCGCGCTGCGCGAGTACATCACGCTCATGCACACCAGCCGCGCCGACCACCGCAGCCTGCTGCTGGCGTTCTTCGTGGTGCTGCCGCTGCAGTTCGTGCTGGCCGGCAGCCAGTCCCTCAACCTGTTCACGGTGTTCATCCCGGTGTACGTGTTCCTGGCCCTGCCGGTGATGAGCGCGCTGGGCAACGACCCGGTGCGCTTCCTGGAACGCACGGCCAAGATCCAGTGGGGCGTGGTGGTGTGCGTGTACGGCATGAGCCACGCACCCGCCCTGTTGCTGCTGGAGCTGCCGCGCTATGACGGGCGCGGGGCCTTCCTGGTGTTCTACCTGGTGATCGTGGTGGCGACGGCGCAGCTGGCCCAGAAGGCCGCGGCGCGCCGCCTGCGCCGCCGTCCGGTGGCGCGCGCCATCAGCCGCTCGTTCTCCTGGTATGCCTGGCTGGCCGGCGCGCTGGGGGCGGGGATGATCGGGGCGCTGCTGTACTGGGCCACGCCCTTCAAGCCCGTGCCGGCGCTGGTGATGGGTTGCGTCACCGGCGCCAGCGGCACGCTGGGGGCCTTCGTCATGAAGGCGCTCAAGCGCGATGCCGGGGTGCGCAGCTGGGGGGGCAAGGCTGCGATCACCGGGGCGGTGGGGCTGCTGGACCGGGTGGCCCCGCTGTGTTTCGCCGCCCCCGTGTTCTTCCATGCGGTGCGCTGGTACTTCCGGGTGTGAGACATTCCTGGGCATGAGAATCCTCGGCATTGACCCCGGCTTGCGGACCACCGGCTTCGGCGTGATCGACGCCGAAGGCCCGCAGCTGCATTACGTCGCCAGCGGCACCATCCAGACCGGCGCGGTGGCCAACGGCCAGTTGCCGCAACGGCTGAAGATTTTGTTCGAGGGCGTCTCGGAGGTGGTGGCGCGCTACAAGCCCGCCTGCGCGGCCGTCGAGATCGTGTTTGTCAACGTCAATCCGCAGTCCACGCTGCTGCTCGGCCAGGCCCGCGGGGCGGTCGTCACCGCCCTGGTGATGGGTGAGCTGCCCGTGACCGAGTACACCGCCCTGCAGATGAAGAAGGCGGTGGTCGGCCACGGCAAGGCCGCCAAGGACCAGGTGGGCCACATGGTGCAGCGGCTGCTCGCCCTGCCCGGGCAGCCAGGGCCGGACGCCGGCGATGCGCTGGGGCTGGCGATCTGCCATGCCCACGCGGCGCGCTCGCTTCAGCTGCTGGCACCCTTGTCGGCGCGGCGGGCCCATGCGCAGATCAAGGCGGGGCGGGTGTACTGATCGAGCCTTCTCGAGGCCCGGTGTTTACTGGTGCGTGAACGCCGCCCTGCGCTTGGCCAGGAAGGCCGCCATGCCTTCCTGCTGGTCATGGGTGCCGAAGAGTGAATGGAACAGGCGGCGCTCGAGGTGCAGGCCCTCGCTGAGCGAGCCCTCGAAGGCATGGTTGATGCACTCCTTGGCCATCATCACGCTCGGCTGGCTGTATTCGCCAATGGTGTGCGCGGCCGCCAGGGCGGTGCTCAGCAGGTCGGCGGCGGGCACCACGCGCGAGACCAGGCCGGCGCGCTCGGCTTCCGCCGCGTCCATCATGCGGCCGGTCAGGATCAGGTCCATGGCCTTGGCCTTGCCGATCGCCCGCGGCAGGCGCTGGGTGCCGCCCGCGCCGGGAATGACGCCCAGCTTGATCTCGGGCTGGCCGAACTTGGCGGTGTCGGCGGCGATGAGCAGGTCGCACATCATCGCCAGCTCGCAGCCGCCGCCCAGGCAGAAGCCCGCCACCGCGGCGATCACGGGTTTGCGCACGTCGCGGATGCGCTCCCAGTTGCGGGTGATGAAGTTGCCCTTGTAGGCGTCCATGTAACTCAGGGCCGCCATCACGGCGATGTCGGCGCCCGCGGCGAACGCCCGGTCGCTGCCGGTGAGAACGATGCTGCCGATGAGGGGGTCGGCGTCGAAGGCTGCCAGGGCCTGGCCAAGCTCGTCCATCAGGCCGTCGTTCAGCGCATTCAGCTGCTGCGGGCGGTTCAGGGTGATCAGTCCAGCGGACAAGGTGCCTGCCGGGGCGCCGGCCGCAGGGGCATGGGTTTCGGTGAGGATGAATTCGAAAGGCATCGCGGTCTCCTGGTCACGAAGCGAAGGGAAGAGGGGTGGGGAACGACGCTCCCCAGTGTAGTCAGGGACTGGTGGCCCTCGGCCGCTTCTGGCGTCGGCGCGGGCGCATCGCGTCGTCACTCGCTGATCTCGGGGTCCTTGGCGATGAGCAGGTCGAGGAAGAGGTTCTCGTCTTGCACGATGCGGATGCGCACGGGCAGGTATTGCAGCGTGGGCGCGAACCAGATCTCGGCCTTGAGGTCGCTGGGGCGGCCGTTGTTGCGATGGGGCCGCAGCTGGAAGGTCTCGAGCGGGCCGATCGGCGTGGACAGCACTTCAGGCTGCAGGACTTCGTACACCCACGTGCTGACGTGGCGCGGCAGGGCCAGCGGGACCTCGATCTGGTTGCCGGGACGCAGGCGCTCGGGATGGCTGCGGAACAGGTAGGTGAGCTGGACGAACTGGCTGGCGGTGTCCTGCACGCCGGGCAGCCCAGGCACGCGCTGGCCACTGGCCAGCATCACGCCCTCGGCATCGAACTGCATGCTCAGGCGGCGCGGGTCCTTGAACATGAACTTGATCTGCTGGTCGTAGCGGCCGGGCACCAGGCCGTCGGGCGTGGTGCGGCCCTCGCTGCGCATGTGGAAGGCGAACAGCGGACCGGTGCCCAGGTCCATGTAGACCTGGTAGTGATCGTCACGCCGGATCCACTCGACCTGGGCGCTGCCATGGAGTTCGCCACGGAACTGGCCGCCCAGCTCGTAGCTCAGCCGTGTGGCGGAGGGCCAGGCGAAGGCGGGCTTGCCATCGGGCATGGGGGCCGAGGCGGGCGCCGAGGCCGTGACCGCGCTGGCGGGTGTCCCGGGCGCCGCGGTGGCCTCGGGTGCAGAGGCCACCGTCTCTGGTGGGAGGGGCGGTTCGGGTTCGGCAGAGACAGGCTCGGGAGCGGGGGCTGGCGCAGGCTCGGCGGCGGGGGTGAGGTGAGGTCGGGGGCGCCTGGGCGAGGGTGGTGACGGGGGCGTCGATGGCGGCGTGACGGGGTTGGTCGGCGGGGGTGGCGGTGCGCTCTGCTGGAGTGTCTTGACGTAAGCCACCGTCATGCGGGGCGGCAGCGCAGCGGCACTGCGCAAGGCCTCCAGCCGGTCGCCCACCGCACGCCCCACGCAGGCATGCAGGGCCGCCACCATCACGGTCAACAGCGCGAGGAGGGTCAGGCGTTGACGAGCCATGCCTTGCGCAACGCGGGCGCCGTGCGCGCCGCTTGCGTCGCTGGCTTGAGCACCAGGCTGCCTTGGGGCGACAGGACCTCGGGGCCCACACCGCCGACGGTCGCGGCGCCCGCCGGCAGGTCCAGGGTCAGCAGCGCCTGGTCACGGCACACCAGCACGCTGCCGGGCCGCTCGGGCCACAGCAGGCGGGTGGCTTCCTCCAGGCGGCGCACACGCCACTGGTTGATGCCGAGCAACTCGTCGCCGGCGCACAGGCCGATGCGCTCGCCCAGGCCGCCGCGCAGCACCTGGCTGACCTTGATGCCCGTCAGCGCGCTTTCGCTGACCTTCAGCCCCCAGCGCTGCGCCAGGGTGGGCGGCTGGGCCTGCCAGCCCAGGCCGAAGGGCTCGAGCAGCTCGGGCCAGGGGCAGTCCTCGGTGCCGTGCACCCAGCGCCGCAGCGCCTCGCTCAGGGGCGTGCCGGCGATGTCGTCCACGGCCTGGCAGATGTCCGCCTCGGAGATCGGACCGCCCGCGCTGCGCAGCCACAGGGCCCGCATGACGTCGTCGAGCGAACCCTTGCTGCCGGCGCGCAGGCGCAGGTCCAGGGCCCAGGCGATCAGGGCGCCCTTGGTGTAGTAGCTGACGGTGATGTTGGGGCTGTTCTCGTCGGCGCGGTAGTACTTGATCCAGGCATCGAAGCTGGAGCGGGCCACGCTCTGCACCTGCCGCCCCGGGGTGCTCAGCACGCCGCTCAGGGTCTTCGACAGCAGCTTCAGGTAGCGTGCCTCGTCGATCAGGCCGCAGCGCACCAGGAACAGGTCGTCGTAGTACGAGGTGAAGCCCTCGAAGAACCACAGCAGCTCGGTGTAGTTCTCCCGGTCCAGCTGGTAGTGGCGGAAATCGGCCGGGCGCAGGCGCTTGACGTTCCAGGTGTGGAAGTACTCGTGGCTGATCAGGCCCAGCAGCGTCAGGTAGCCATCGCTCACCTCGGCCTTGCCGCGCTGGGGCAGGTCGCGCCGGCCGCAGATCAGCGCGGTGCTGGCGCGGTGCTCGAGGCCGCCGAAGCCGTCGTCGACGGTGTTGAGCAGGAATACGTAGCGTTCGAAGGGCGGGCGCTTGTTGCCGTGCCAGAAGCTGATCTCCGCCTCGCAGATGCGCCGGGTATCGGCCAGCAGCCGCTCGCCGTCGAAGTCGGGCAGGGCGCCGCAGACGACCAGCTCGTGCGGCACGCCGTGGGCCTCGAAGTGGCCGCGCCAGAAGGTGCCCAGCTCGACGGGATGGTCGATCAGCTCGTCGTAATCGGGGGCCTCGTAGGTGCCGCGGCCGCGGCGGTCGGTCTTGCGCGCGGGCAGGGCGGTGGCCACCTCCCATGCCGGCGGCAGCTCGCTCAGCCGCAGCTGGTGGGGCTCGGCAGTGCGGCCCTCCACCTGCAGGCACAGGCTGGTGCCGTTGAAGAAGCCGCGCTGGGTGCTCAGGAAGGCGGCACGCACCGAGGTGTCGAAGGCATAGACGCTGTAGCTCAGCGTCAGCGCCGCGCGGCCTTCGCAGGCGACCTCCCAGCCGGCCTTGTCGAGCTGGGTCAGGGTGCACTCGCGGTTGCCTTGGTGGGCCCGCAGGTTGAACAGGTGGCGGGAGAACTCGCGCACCATGTAGCTGCCCGGAATCCACACCGGCAGGTGGACGCGTTGCAGCGCCGCAGGCTGCGGCACCGTGAGACGGATGTGGAACAGGTGGGCGTGGGTGTCGCGGGCGTCGATGTGGTAGGTGATCATGGAGGCGCGGGTGTCGTCGGGTCCGGGTCCGTCAGGTCACGGTCTGGCTGCCCAGGGCAGCCATCAGGCAGCTCACGCTGGCCACGATGGTCAGGCGGAAGCGCATGGTCAGCCAGTCGGAAGCCTGCTCGGTCTGGTAGGCCTTGCGGTCGACCAGGTAGCACACGACCACCATGATGGCGTGCACGAACAGGCCGGCGTGCGGGTCCATGACGGCCCCCAGCCAGGACACCGCCGGCGGCATGACGCCCCAGATGAACGACATGGGCGTGGGGGCGGTGCTGTGGAATCCCAGCCCCCAGTGGATGCCCCCAAGGAAGGATATGCTCACTGCGGCATAACACGACAGCAGCAGGGTCACGCGCCAGTGCTCGGCGGGGTGGTTGTCAGGGCCCACGACCCAGGTGAGCAAGGCCAGGACCGCGAACGGCACCATCCCGATGTAGCCGAGCCGCAGGGCCATCGGATGGGGCGTGTTGGTGGGCGCAAGACCAAGTTTCACTGAGCAGCTCTCCGTCGGCAGGGCGTGAATGGTTCACATTGTCGCCGCTGTTGCCGGGTTTGAGCCTCAGGTTTGGCGTGTGGAAGCAGTCTGTTTCAAGCTTGAATCCGCCCCACAACGGTGTTGCGGGCAGCCCGGGCGGCTTGAACGAGCCCCGGGTGGGAAGACCTCAGGTGGTGAGGTAGAGCACCGTCATCAGGCTGATGAAGAGTGACAGTGCGAGCGTGAAGCCCATCAGGTGGGATGACGACGAGGGGGCGGCAAGTTTCTTGCGCATGATGAGAACTGCGGAACTGCTGGGTGGCCTGCGACAGGAGATTGATCGATCAGGCAGCCCGACAACAACCGGACAAACAGAAAGAATTGACGAAGACGCTATTGGACCTGAAGCGCGCACGGATGAGAACCACCAACTCGGGGGATGAAGGGCCAGTTTCCCGAGGAGGAGGTCGCCCAAGGTGTGCTTGGCTGGCGCGACCGCCCAGGCAAGGGCGGCGCGCCAGCGGGCTCAGTTCTCCTGGCGCAGCGAGGGGAACAGGATCACGTCGCGGATGCTCGGGCTGTCGGTGATCAGCATCATGAGCCGGTCGATGCCAATGCCGCAGCCGCCGGTGGGCGGCATGCCGTACTCGAGGGCCCGGATGAAGTCGGCGTCGAAGAACATGGCTTCCTCGTCGCCCGCGGCCTTGTTGGCCACCTGGGCCTGGAAGCGCGCGGCCTGGTCCTCGGCGTCGTTGAGCTCGGAGAAGCCGTTGGCCACCTCGCGCCCGGTGATGAACAGCTCGAAGCGCTCGGTCAGGGCGGGGTTGGTGTCGGAGGCGCGCGCCAGCGGGGAGACCTCGACGGGGTAGTCGATGATGAAGGTGGGCTGCCAGAGCTTTTCCTCGACCACGGCCTCGAACAGGCCGAACTGCAGCTCGGGCAGGCGCCAGTGGGCGGGGGCTTCCTCGCCCTGTGCCTTGAGGCGGGCGCGCAGCACCTCGGCGTCGTCGGCCTCGGCCTCGCTCAGGCCGGCGTGCTGCACGAGGGAGTCGCGCACGCTCAGGCGGGCGAAGGGCTGGTCCAGGGCGACCGGCTTGCCGGCGTAGGTCAGCGCGGCCGAGCCGGTGGCGATGCGCGCCGCATGGCGCAGCACACCCTCGGTGAAGTCCATCAGGTCGTGGTGGTTCCAGTAGGCCGCGTAGAACTCCATCATCGTGAACTCGGGGTTGTGGCGCACCGAGATGCCTTCGTTGCGGAAGTTGCGGTTGATCTCGAACACTCGCTCGAAGCCCCCCACGATTAGGCGCTTGAGGTAGAGCTCGGGCGCGATGCGCAGGTACATGTCCTGCTCGAGCGCGTTGTGGTGGGTGATGAAGGGCTTGGCGTTGGCGCCCCCGGGGATGGGGTGCAGCATGGGCGTCTCGACCTCCAGGAAGCCGTGCTCGACCATGTGGTGGCGGATCGCGCTGATGGCCTTGCTGCGCGCGGTGAAGCGGGCGCGGGCCTCGTCGTCGGTGATGAGGTCGACGTAGCGCTGGCGGTACTTCTGCTCCTGGTCGGCCAGGCCGTGGAACTTGTCGGGCAGCGGGCGCAGGCTCTTGGTCAGCAGGCGCAGCTTGGTCACGCGCACCGACAGCTCGCCGGTCTTGGTCTTGAACAGCACGCCTTCGGCCGCCAGGATGTCGCCCAGGTCCCAGTGCTTGAAGTCGGTATAGGCGTCCTCGCCCACCGCGTCGCGCGTGACGAACAGCTGGATGCGGCCCGTGGCGTCCTGCAGCGTGCCGAAGCTGGCCTTGCCCATCACGCGTTTGAGCCGCAGACGGCCCGCCACCTTGACCTCCAGGTGCAGAGCCTCGAGCTCGGCGTCTTCCTGGGCGCCGTGCTGTTGCAGCAGGGGCAGGGCGTGGTGGGTGGGCTTGAAGTCGTTCGGGAAGGCCACGCCGCGTTGGCGGATGGCGGCCAGCTTTTCGCGGCGCTCGGTGATGAGCTGGTTGTCGTCGGAGGTGGTCACGGTGTGGAAGGGGAGGAAATTCGAGGGCGTCGAGGGCGCTTGGCGCAAGCCGGGGCGCTTGACGCAGGCCGGATTCTAGAGCGTGTTGTGCCTTTGGGAGGGCACCAGGCCTGGGGCGCGGCACGCTGCCCCCACCCTAGAATCTGCCGCTACCGACGTCCCTTCTGAAATGCCAGCCTCCCGTCCTTGCCGTTGTTGCCGCTCGCGGGCGTGCGCATGAGCGCGCCGGCCCCCCGCCTGGCACATGGCGCCCTGGTCAATTTCGTCACGCGCAGCCTGGCCGTGGGCCTGGGGCTGCTCGTCACCCTGCTGACGGCGCGCCTGGGCACCGAGGCGGCCGGCATGTTCGCGCTGTTCACGGCGGTGGAGGCCGCGCTGCTGGCGCTGTGCTCCGGGGGCGGGATCGCGCTGGCGCGCCGTGTGTCGCACTTCGGCGCAGCCCCCGGCGCGGCTTTGTCGGCGCTGGCGCTGGCCTCGGGGCTGGCCGGAACGATCCTTGCCGCGGGGGTGTGGGTGCTGTCGCGCTGGGGCGGGCCGGCCTATGCGCCGCTGTGGCTGTTGGCCTGTGCGCTGCCTTGTCTGCTGCTGACGCCGAACGTGTCGGGGCTGTGGCTGGGAGAGGGACGCATGGGGCCGCTGGGCTGGGTGACCCTGGGCACGCCGGCCTTGACCCTGCTGGGCTGGGCCGTGGCGGTGTCGCTTGGGGCGCCCGAGACGCTGTTCACGGTGCTGGTGGCCTGGGCGGGGGCGCGGGCGCTGGTGGGGCTGGTCTGCACTGGCACGGCGCTGCGGCGCAGTGGCTGGCAGCCGCCCGACGGCGTGTGGCTGCGCGCGCAGGCCGGCATGGTATTGACGCTCGGGCTCACCAACCTGGTCAGCCTGATGAATTACAAGGCCGATGTGTTCCTCGTCGAACACCTGCTGGGACTGTCGGCCACGGGCGTCTACGCCGTGGCGGTGATGCTGGCGGAGCTGCTGTGGTTCGTGTCGTCGTCGCTGTCGCAGGCCGCCTTCGCGCGGATCGGCACGCCGGACCGGCAGCAGGCCGCCGCGACCGTGGTGCGGGTGATGCATTTCAGCATGCTGGTCCTGCTGCTGGTGGCGCCCCTGCTGTATGGCGCGGCGCTGGTGCTGGTGCCCTGGTGGCTGGGGCCGTCGTATGCTGCGGTCGGTCCGCTGCTGGCCGTGCTGCTGCCGGGCGTGCTGGCCTACGCGCCGGCCTCGGTGCTGTCGGCATACTTCACCAACCATGCGGGCCGCCCCCAGGTACCGGCCGCGATGGCCCTGGGCTCGCTGCTGGTCAACGTGGCGGTGTGCTGGGTGGCGATCCCGCGCTGGGGCGCGATGGGCGCGGCCTGGGCCACCACGCTGTCCTATCTGCTGGCCATGGGTTGCCTGATCCGGCTGTTCCGCAGGCATGCGGGATGGTCCTGGGCCCAGGTGCTGAGGCCGCGTGCCGGGCAGTTGCGCGAGGACGGCCGCGCCGTGCTGACCGTGTGGCGACGCTGGGTGGCGCGGTGACGGACGGCGGGCAGGCAGGTGGAGCGCAGTTCATTCCGGGCACGAACAACGAACAACAATGGAGAAAAGGCGTCGGTCATGAGTGGTCTTCTGCAATCGCTGGCGGGTCTGTGGGCTCTGGTGCGCCCCTGGCAGGCGTCGCGCATGCGCTATGGCATCCGCCGGCACGACGGGCTGTGGCTGCCCCACACCCGCATCAGCACCACCACCCAGGTGGAGGACTGGTCCCAGCTGGATCTGTCGGACCACGTCTTCATCGGACACTTCAACTTCATCGACGCTTCCGGCGGGCTGCACATCGGCGAAGGCTGCCAGATCACCAACCACGTGTCGGTGCTCAGCCACTCCAGCCACCTGGCGGTGCGGCTCCAGGGGCGCGCCTACTGGGGTCATCCTGAGCCCGAGGGCTATGTGCGCGCGGCCACGCACCTGGGGCCTTACGGCTTCATCGGCCCGCATTCGGTGGTGGCGCCGGGCAGCCGGCTCGGCAAGGGCGTGCTGGTCAAGGCCTTCAGCTACGTGCGTGGCGAAGTCCCCGACTTCGCCGTCGTGCAGGGCCAGCCGGCCCAGGTGGTGGGCGACACCCGCGAACTCGACGCGCCCTGGCTGGAGCGCTATCCCGACCTGCGGGCGCATTACCGGCAGTGGGCGGAGCAGCGGGCATGAGGCGGTTCGCAGCGGGTGCCGCGGGAAGGGCCGGATGAGCGTGCCGGGCCCGCGCGCGTCGGCGCTCCCCCACCTGTGCCTCCTGGGGGACGCCAACAGCGTCCACGTGCGCCGCTGGGCGGCGGAGATGCAGCTGCGTGGCTTCCGCGTGTCGGTCATCACGGCGCGCCCGCAGCCGCAGGACGGCGTGGTGCAGCGGGTGATGACGCCGGTGCGGCGCTCCAGCGACTGGCTGTGGCGCGTCGGGCAGGCACGCATGCACCTGCGCGAGCTGGCGCCCGACATCGTGCATGCGCACTACATCACCTCCTACGGCTACCTGGCGGCCCGCTGCGCGCGGCGCCCGCTGTTCATGACGGCCTGGGGCAGCGACCTGCTGCTGACGCCGCGGCGCAACCCCCTGCTGCGCGGCCTGACGGGCTGGACGCTGCGTCGCGCCGATGTGCTGACCGCCGATTCGCACGATCTGCTGCAGGCCGCCGAGTCGTACCGGCCGACGGCGCCTGTCCACCTGGTCCACTGGGGCGCGGACCTGCAGCGCTTCGCACCGGCCGACTGGGACGACAAGCCCGCGACCCTGCACATCGCCAGCCTGCGCAATTGGGAGCCCAACTACCAGATCGAATGGATCATCGAGGCCCTGGCGCTGCTGCGGCAGCAGTGCCCGGCGTCGCAGGCGCAGCTGCACCTGATGGGCGGCGGCCCGCAGGAGGCGGCGCTGCGCCGGCAGGTCGCGGACCTGGGCCTGGCGGCGTGCGTGCATTTCCACGGCCGGCTCGACGATGCCCGCATGCAGGCCACGCTGCGGCGCTGCCACGTGTCGGTCTCGGTGCCGCGCAGCGACGCGACCTCGGTGTCGGTCCTGGAGAGCATGGCCTGCGGCCTGCCGGTGGTGGCCTCGGACCTGCCCGCCAACCGGCATTGGCTGACCCGTGCGCAGGAGCCTCGGATGGCCGAGTGCCTGATCGACGCGCAGGCGAGCGCGCCGCAGGGCGCGGCGGCGCTGGCCCGGGCGCTGCGGCTGCTGTGGGAGCACCCGCAGCTGGCCCGGCACTGGGGCGCGCTGCACCGCGAACGCATGGTGAACGAAGGCGACCGGGCGGTGCAGATGAACGCGATGGCCGCGCTGTACCGCGAGCGGCTGGGGTTGTGAGCGGGCCGGGCGCAGTCACAGTTCGGCCCTGGCCGCAAGGGGGCAAGCCCTGATCCCCGGGCGGTGAGTTCCTCCTACCGTCCGGATTGGGACGGCGGCAGCCGTGGTTGTTCACTTCGATCTCAGGGAGGTCCTCCATGTCCCACGACGATGACGACACCAGCCTGGCGTCCACCTGGGCGGCGGCGGCCGGCTTCGACCCGGTGCTGCGGATCACCACGCCCGCGGTGCGGCAGGCACTGCGCCGGCGCCAGCTTCATCCCCGGCCCTACGCCCGCGACACCCTGTTCGATGCTGTCGCGCACAACCGTCCTGTGCTGCTGAGCGGGGTGCCGGTCCCGGTGGCGGGGGCCGCGCGGCACGGCCTGCAGCCGGCGCTGCTTCGGGCCCTGGCCCGTGCCTTCGAGGACGAAGCCGGGCAGCACGGCAGGACCGTCAGCGTGCAGGTGGACAACCGGCGGCGCCGCCGCCTGGCCGTGCCGGCGCTGGTGGCGGCCTGGCAGAGCGACCAGCGCGTCGTGAGCGTCACCGACCTGCACGTCCGCGGCACCACGCTCGAGCGCGACATCGACACCGACCAGCTCTCGACCTTCAACCTGCTGCCGCGCGGCTCCGAGGACATGCAGCGCCAGGAGATGATGACCCTGGTGGTCAGCTCGCGCGGCAACGTGACCGACTCGCACTCGGACGATCCCGACGGCAGCAACCACTGCTTCGTCGGCCGCAAGCTCTGGCTGGCCTGGGAGACCTTCGAGGGACAGGCCGCCGGCCTGGAGGACTGCTCGCGCGACCTGGTGAACGAGCGCGCCCGCTTCGACCTGGGGGCCTTCTGCCGCCTGCGCAGCGCCTGCTGGTGGACGGTCGACCCCGGCACCACCCTGTTCCTGCCGGGACGGCTGTCACACCGCGTGGTGACGCTGGCCCCGTACATCGGCATCGGCAGCTTCTATTGCACGCCGGCCTCGTGCCTGGAGAACCTGGGGCGCTGGTACGTTCACGGCGCGCTGTGGGCCCTTGACGATCCGCGCGGCGACAACGCCGGGCTGGTGGATGAGATCGCCCGGTCCATGGCCCGGCTGCTGCAGCAGCTGTCGCGGCGCAGGCCGGCCCTCCAGCAGGCCTGGGGCCTGGACTTCTCGGCCCAGGCGCTGGACACCTGGCACCGCAGCTGGCCGGCGGCGCAGCGCCGCCAGCTGTTGGCGATCCCCGCGTTCGCCGCCGTGGTGCGGGAGATGGAGGCCCTGGCGGGGCGGGACGCGGTGCCGCGCCCTGCGGCGCGGCCGGCCGCGCCGGCACTCGTTGCCTGATCCGCAGGGCGCGGCCAGGGGCCGGGTTCGTGGCGGCAAGGAGCGGCTCATCGGCCAGGATGATTGCTCGGGTACCCCAGGCTCCCCTGGCGCGTGTGACTCATCCGCCCGAGAATCGCGTCCCAAGCGTATGAAGAAACTCCATTTTTCCAACCAGCTGGTCAGCGTGATCGTGCCGTGCCGCAACGAGCGCCGCTACATCGAGGGCTTCTGCCACGGTGTGATGCGGCAGATCATGCCCGACGGCTGGAAGCTGCAGCTGCTGGTGGCTGACGGCATGAGCGACGACGGCACCCGCGAGGCCCTGCAGCGCCTGAGCCAGGCCGACCACCGCATCCACCTCATCGACAACCCCCGGCGCATCGTCTCCAGCGGCTTGAACGCGGCGCTGCAGCACGCGCAGGGCGACGTCATCGTGCGCATGGACGTGCACACCGAGTACGCGGCCGACTACATCCACCAGGCGCTGTCGGTGCTGTCGGAGTCGGGTGCGGACAACGTCGGCGGCCCCTGGCACGCCGAGCCCGACCTGCTGGCGGGCCCCACGCAGCGCGCGGTGGCCGCGGCCTTCCAGTGTCCCTGGGTGGCGGGCGGGGCCTTGTCGCGCCGCCTCGACTACAACGGCTGGGCGGACACCGTCTACCTCGGCTGCTGGCCGCGCGCCACGTTCGAGCGCTTCGGCGGCTTCGACGAGAACCTGGTGCGCAACCAGGACGACGAGCACAACCTGCGCATCACCCGCGGCGGCGGGCTGATCTGGCAGTCCTCGCGGATCCGCAGTGTCTACCGCCCCCGGGCCACCTTGTCGCAGGTGTTCCGGCAGTACCTGCAGTATGGCTACTGGAAGCCTTTCGTCATGAAGAAGCACGGCCAGGCCGCCGCGCCCAGGCATGCGGTGCCCGCGCTGTTCGTGCTGGCCCTCCTGGCCTGCCTGGGGGTGGCACTGCTGGGCGGGCCGGCCTGGCCGCTGGCCGGGCTGGGCGCGCTGTACGCCACCGCCGTGCTGCTGATGACCATGAGCGTGGCGCAGCGGGAGGACTGCGGGGTCGAGGCCCTGCTGCGGGTGCCTTTGGTGATCGGCGCCTACCACCTGGCGTACGGGCTGGGCTCGCTGATGGGGGCCTGGGACGTGCTCTGGCGCGGCAGGGGCCGCGCGCGCTTCGCGGCCCTGACGCGCTGATGCGTTCGGCCATGGACGAGGAGCGCCCGCAAGGCGGCGCTGCCCAGCCTGGCCCGAGCGAGGCCGACGCCGTGCGTGCGCGCTATGCGCGGCGCCGGCCGGGTGATCCCCGCTACGACGTGTTGGCCAACCCGGCGGCGCGGCAGGCCTGGCAGGAGCGCCAGCGTGCCACCCTGGCGCTGCTGGCGCGGCACGCGCCGCAGGTGCTGGCGCAGGGCCGCATCCTCGAGGTGGGCTGCGGCAGCGGGGACAACCTGCTGGACCTGCTGCGCTGGGGCGCCACCCCGGGCGGCCTGGCAGGCATCGAACTGCTGCCAGAGCGCCACCAGGCCGCGCGCGAGCGGCTGCCCGCGGCGGTCTCGCTGGTGCTCGGCGAGGCCTGCGAGGTGCTGGAGGCCGAGGCGCGCGCGGGCGGTCCGGGCTACGACCTGGTGCTGCAGGCCACGGTGTTCTCCTCGCTGCTCGACGATGCCGTGCAGCAGCGCCTGGCGCGGGCCATGTGGACCGCGCTCGCACCGGGCGGGGCGGTGCTGTGGTACGACTTCACCGTCGACAACCCGCGCAACCCGGACGTACGGGGCGTGCCTCTGCGGCGCGTGCAGGCCCTGTTTCCCGAGGCGCAGGTGCTGGCCCGGCGGCGGCTGACGCTGGCACCGCCGCTGGCGCGTGCGCTGGCCCGCGTGCACCCGGGCCTGTGCGCGGTCTTCAACTGGCCTTGGCTGCGCACGCACCGGCTGGTCTGGCTGGCCAAGGCGGACAGGTGATCTGCTTGTGCGGATCTGGGGGCATGGCAGGGGGCTCGCACCCTGCACAATGGCTGCCCGATTCATGAACGACGTGGACCAGCGTACTTCCCGATGAAGATCAGCATAGTGGGCACAGGGTATGTCGGCCTGGTGGCCGCGGCCTGCCTGGCCGAGATGGGCAACCAGGTGCTTGGCCTGGACGCCGACGCCGCCAAGGTGGCGCAGCTCGGCCAGGGGCAGGTGGGCATCTACGAGCCAGGCCTGGGTGAGCTCGTGCAGGCCAACCTGGCGGGCGGCCGCCTGCGCTTCACAGCCTCCCTCGACGAGGCCGTGGCGCACGCGCAGGTGGTGTTCATCGCCGTGGCCACGCCGGCGGGTGAGGACGGCGCGGCCGACATCTCCCAGGTGCTGGCGGTGGCCCGCGCGCTGGGCGAGCGGCTGAGCGGCGGCTTCACGGTCGTGGTCAACAAGAGCACCGTCCCGGTGGGCACGGCCGACCAGGTGCGCGATTGCATCCAGGCCGGGCTGGAGCGCCGCGGCGCGAGCGCCGACTTCGCCGTTGTCTCGAACCCGGAGTTTCTCAAGGAGGGTGCAGCCGTGGCCGACTTCATGCGGCCCGACCGCGTGGTGGTGGGCACCACCGACGAGCGCGCGGTGGCCGTGATGCGCACCCTGTACGCCCCCTTCACCCGCAACCGCGAGCGCCTGCTGTGGATGGACGCGCGCAGCGCCGAGTTCACCAAGTACGCGGCCAACGCCATGCTGGCCACACGCATCAGCTTCATGAACGAGCTGGCCCGGCTGGCCGAGAAGGCCGGTGCCGACATCGAGCAGGTGCGCTTGGGGCTGGGCAGCGACCCGCGCATCGGCACCCACTTCCTGTACGCCGGCTGCGGCTACGGTGGCTCGTGCTTCCCCAAGGACATCAGCGCCCTCGTGCACGACGGCCAGGCCCTGGGCCAGGAGATGCGTCTGCTGCAGGCCGTGGCCCGCATCAACGCCGAGCAGAAGACCCTGCTGGTGGACAAGGTCCGGGCCCGCCTGGGGGATGACCTGCGCGGGCGCCGCTTCGCCCTGTGGGGCCTGGCCTTCAAGCCCAACACCGACGACCTGCGCGAGGCGCCGAGCGTCGAGGTGGTGCGCAGCCTGCTGGCCCTCGGGGCGGAGGCCGTGACGGCCTTCGACCCCGTGGCCATGCCCGCCGCCCGCGCGCTGTGGCGCGGCGAGCCCCGCGTGCACTTCGCCGACGGCGCCATGGCCGCGCTGGACGGGGCTGATGCGCTGCTGGTCGTCACCGAGTGGCGCCAGTTCCGCGGTGCCGACCTGGACGACATCCGCGCCCGGCTGCGCCAGCCGCTGCTCTTCGACGGCCGCAACATCTTCGAGCCCGCGCTGGCGAAGTCCAAGGGCATCGACTACCACGGCATCGGCCGGGGGGCCGCATGACGACGCGCCCCGACACCCCATTCCTGCCCTTCGCGCTGCCCGAGATCGGCGAGGAGGAGATCGCCGAGGTCATCGACACCCTGCGCAGCGGCTGGGTCACCACCGGCCCGAAGTGCCAGCGCTTCGAGGCCGACTTCCAGGCCTTCCTGGGCGGCGACGCCGCGCTGCAGGCCCTGGCCGTCAACTCGGCCACCGCGGGGCTGCACCTGGCGCTGGAGGCGCTGGGCGTAGGCCCCGGCGACGAAATCATCACCACCACCCACACCTTCACCGCGACCGCCGAGGTGGCGCGCTACCTCGGGGCGGACGTGGTGCTGGTGGACATCGACCCCGCCACGCTGTGCATCGACGTGGACGCCGTGGCCGCGGCGATCACCGCGCGCACCAAGGCCATCCTGCCGGTGCACTTCGCCGGCCGCGCCGCGGACATGGACCGCCTGCTGGCGCTGGCGCGCACGCACGGGCTGAAGGTGGTCGAGGACGCCGCGCACGCGCTGCCCACCACCTGCGGAGGGCGCCTGGTGGGCACGCTCGACTCCGACGCCACCGTCTTCAGCTTCTACGCCAACAAGACGATCACCACCGGAGAGGGCGGCATGGTCGTCACGCGCGACCCCGCGCTGGCGCGGCGCATGAAGACCATGCGGCTGCACGGCATGAACCGCGACGCCTTCGACCGCTTCACGGCGCAGGCGCCGGCCTGGTTCTATGACATCGTGGCGCCGGGCTTCAAGTACAACCTGACCGACATCGCCGCGGCGATCGGCATCCACCAGCTGCGGCGCCTGCCGGCCTTCGCGCAGCGCCGCGCGGAGATCGCGCAGCGCTACCACGCCGCCTGGGCCGACCTGCCGGTACAGCTCGCCCCCGACCCCGCGCCGGGCGATGTGCATGCCTGGCACCTGTACGTGCTGCGCCTGCGCGAGGACGCCCCCTGCGGCCGCGACACGGTCATCGAGCGGCTGTTCCGCGCCGGCATCGGCTGCAGCGTGCACTACATCCCGCTGCACCAGCAGACCTACTGGCGCGAGCGCTACCAGCTGCGCGCCGAGGACTTCCCCCACAGCCAGGCCGCTTTCGAGCGCATGCTCAGCGTGCCCCTGTACACCCGCATGGGCGAGGCCGACGTCGAGCGCGTCATCCACGCGGTGCGCGCCGCCATCGCATGAGCCGGGACTGGATCAGGGACGTGGGCCGGCGTGCGGCCAAGCGGCTGGTCGACGTCGTGGGCGCGCTGGCGGGGCTGGTGCTGCTGGCGCCGCTGGGGCTGCTGATCGCCCTGGCCATCAAGCTCGACTCGCCGGGGCCGGTCTTCTTCCGCCAGGACCGGGTGGGCCGTCATGGGCGGGTGTTCGCCATCCACAAGTTCCGCACCATGCGCCACGCCGCGCCCGCAGCGGGCGAGCTGCCGCTGACGACCGACGACGACCCGCGCATCACCCGCGTGGGCCGCTGGCTGCGCGAGACCAAGCTGGACGAGCTGGCACAGCTCATCGACGTGCTGCGCGGCCGCATGAGCCTGGTGGGCCCGCGCCCCGAGGTGCCCTGCTATGTGGCCATGTATCCGCCGCTGCTGCGCGACAAGGTGCTGAGCGTGCGGCCTGGCATCACCGACCCGGCCTCGCTGGCCTACCGCGACGAAGGCCGCCAGCTGGCGCAGTCGGGCGACCCCGAGGCCACCTACATCCACACGGTCATGCCGGCCAAGCTGCGGCTGTCGGCCCAGTACGTGGACGAGGCCACGCTGTGGCTCGACCTGCGCCTGATCGCGGCGACCCTCAAGGCGGTGGTGCGGCGATGACGACGATTCCGATGAACCGCTGGCAGCGCCTGGACCAGGCCTTGACGCGCTGGCGCCGCCACCGCCAGGGCCTGTCGCTGCTGATCGACGCCGTGGTGGTGGCCACGGGCTGGCAGCTCACCTACCTGTTCCGCCTGGGCTTCGAGCGCTGGTGGAGCGCGCGTCCCTCCTACGATCCGCTGGTGCTGGTGGGCGTGGTGCTGATCTACATCGCGGCCTTCAAGCTGCTGGGCGTGCCGCGCAGCCTGTGGCGCTTCTCGGGCTTCGGCGAGGTCAAGCGCCTGGCGCTGGCCTGCGCCGCGGCGGGCGGCCTGGCGGCGGCGATTGTGCGGCTGGCGGGCTGGGCCGAGGTGCCGCGGGCGGTGCTGGGCCTGCACCCGCTGCTGACGCTGATGGGCCTGTGCGCGGTGCGCGTGGGCTACCGCATGCTGTACGAGCACCTGCGGACCCGTCTCGCCGGCCCCACCGAGGCGCGCCGCGCCCTGGTGATGGGGGCGGGGGAGGCCGCGAAGATGCTGCTGGCGGGCTTCCACCAGCAGGGCTGGAGCGTGGTGGGCCTGCTGGACGACGACCCCACCAAGCGCGAGGCCCGCATCGCGGGGGTGCCGGTGCTGGGCAGCCTGCAGGAGGCGGGCGGCGTGGCGCTCGAGGTGGCCGCCACCCACGTGATCATCGCGCTGCCGGGGGCCAGCACGGCGCAGCGCCGGCGCGCCTTCGAGCTGGCCTGCGCGACCGCGCTGCCGGTGCTGACGGTGCCTTCGGTCAGCGAGCTGCGCGAGGGCACCGCGCGGGTGGAGCGGGTGCGTGCCATCGAGCCCGAGGACCTGCTGGGCCGCGACCCGGTGGTGCTGGACGAGGCGAGCCTGAGCGGCCTGGTGGCGGGCAAGACGGTGCTGGTGACGGGGGCGGGGGGCTCGATCGGCTCCGAGCTGTGCCGCCAGCTCGCGCGGCTGCGGCCGGCGCGCATGGTGCTGTACGAGCTGAGCGAGTTCGCGCTGTACCAGATCGAGCAGCAGCTGGGCCTGCTGCATCCCGAGCTGCCGGTGGTGAGCCTGATGGGCGACGTCAAGGACCTGGAGCACCTGACGCGCACCTTCGCGGCCCAGCGTCCGGCGCTGATCTTCCATGCGGCGGCCTTCAAGCACGTGCCCCTGATGGAGCATGACAACGCCTGGGCGGCACTGCGCAACAACAGCCTGGGCACCTTCCACGCGGCCCTGGCGGCGGCGCGCTGCGGGGCCGAGCGCTTTGTGCTCGTCTCGACCGACAAGGCCGTCAACCCCACCAACGTGATGGGCGCGAGCAAGCGGCTGGCGGAAATGCTGCTGTCGCAGCTGGCACACGACCCGGGCCTGGGCGGCACGACCCAGTTCGCGGCGGTGCGCTTCGGCAACGTGCTGGGCTCCAGCGGCAGCGTGATCCCCAAGTTCAAGGAGCAGATCGCGCGGGGCGGGCCGGTGACGGTCACCCACCCCGAGATCACGCGCTACTTCATGACCCTGCACGAGGCCGTCAAGCTGGTGCTGCAGGCCGCGGCGCTGGCGCGCAGCGGGCAGGTGTACGTGCTGGACATGGGCAAGCCCGTGAAGATCCGCGACCTGGCGCGCGACCTGATCCAGCTGTCGGGGCACCGCGAGCAGGACATCCCCGTGGTGTACACAGGGTTGCGGCCGGGGGAGAAGCTGTACGAGGAACTGCTGGCCGATGCGGACCAGACCCTGCCATCGAGCCATCCGCGCCTGCGCATCGCGAGGTTGCGCGACAGCCAGGACGCGGACTGGAGCGCGCGGGTGCTGGCCTGGCTGGGGGAGGCGGCGTCCCCGGACGAGGGGGCCTTGCGTCGCGCCTTGAGGGGTTTCGTGCCGGAGTATCAGCCTGAGCAGGGGAGTTCAGTGTGATGGGGCCGCGGCCCGCCCTGCGCCATGTCGACATCGTTCAATCCAAAAGCGTCCGGGACCCCTAGAGTCCGCAGCGAACTGAACTTTGCCGCCGCTGTCCTATGTCCTTGTCCCCGCTCCGCCGCTCACTCCTCATCGCCACCCTGGCCGCCGCCGCGCTCCTGACCGGCTGCGAGTCGTTGACCCCGCCACTGACCCACGCCGCCCTTGCATTGGACCGTGGGCGCTCGGGCGTGGAGCGTCACGAGATTGTGCTGTCGGATGGGACGCGCGTCGTCTATCTCGAAGGCGGCCAGGGCGAGCCGCTGGTGCTGGCGCACGGCTTCGGCGCCGACAAGGACAACTTCACGCGGGTGGCACGCTGGCTCGTGCCGCACTACCGGGTGATCGTGCCCGACTTGGTGGGCTTCGGCGAGTCCAGCCATCCGGCCGATGCCGACTATCGCTACGCAGCGCAGGCCGAGCGCCTGCGCGCTTTCGCACAGGCGCTGGGGCTGTCACGCGTGCACCTGGGCGGCAGCTCGATGGGCGGCGGCATCGCGATGAGCTACGCCGTGCAGCATCCGCAGGAGGTCGCGAGCCTGTGGCTGATTGACACTGCTGGCCTGCCCGAGGCGCCGACCCCCGAGCTGCGCGCGCTCCTTGAACGCGGCGACAACCCGCTCATGGTGCGCAAGGAAGAGGACTTCGAGCGCCTGATGGCTTTCACCATGAACGAGCGGCCGTGGATCCCGGGCTTCGTGAGGGACATGATGGCCCGCGAGCGCATCGCCAACCAGGCGCTGGAAGACAGGATCTTCGAGCAAATCTTTGCCGACTCGTTGAGCGAGGTTGTCGCCGGTCTGCAGGTGCCGACGTTGATCACCTGGGGCGCCCGGGATCGCAGCCTCAACGTGGCGACCGCCGAGATCCTGCACGCGAAGCTGCCGAATTCCCAGGTCGACGTGATGCCTGGCATCGGCCACCTGCCGATGGTCGAGCGCCCCGGGCAGAGTGCCGAGACTTACCTGCGCTTCCGCGCAGGGCTGGCGGGGAACCCGATGGTCCGGGCAAGGCCATCGCCCAGCCAGACTCCGCTGCCTTGACGCCTCCGAGCGTTTCAGCGTGCGTTTGCGATGAAGCGCCTGCCTTGCCTTGTCTTTCAATACCGCGTGATCAGCCACTTCGGCACGCGGAAGCGGACGATCCGCCAGTACAGCGCCACGTACCCGAACAGGAACAGGCACAAGCAGGCCAGCAGCATCGCCGTGTCGTTCCACCACAGCAGGGCCGGGATGACCGAGCACAGGCACACCGCCCACAGGTAGGGTGCCGTGGCCGAGTTGCGGGCCGTCTTGCGGCGGTCGTGGGTGGCGCGGCGGCGGTCCAGGCTGCCCGGGGTGGCCCAGCGCACCACGCGGCGGTGGATCAGGGTGTGCAGGTGGATGCCGTCCGCCTTGCCGGTGCCCACCCCCTTCAGGATGCGCCGGCGGTACATCGTGAAGGCGGTCTCGATCAGCGGGTAGCCGCACATCAGCACGGGGAAGAAGGGCGACACCGCGTCGTTGCGGGCGATCAGCAGCACGCTCAACTCCGCCAGCGTGAAGCCGAGGAAGTAGGCCCCGCCGTCGCCCAGGAAGATCAGGCCCGCGGGGAAGTTCCAGAAGAAGAAGCCCAGGATGGCGCCGGCGCAGATGAGCGAGGAGGTCAGCACGAAGCGGTCGCCCACCTGGTAGGCCACGTAAGACAGCGCCAGCATCATCATCAGCACGCACATCGAGGCCAGGCCGTTGAAGCCGTCGATGATGTTGATCGCGTGCGTCACGCCCGTGACCATGAACATGGTGAACAGCACGGCCAGCGGGGCCCAGGCGACGAGTTCGTCCAGCGGGGGGATGCCGGTGCGCGTGATCGTGGCCTCCAGCAGCCAGATCCCCAGCAGGGTGGAGATCGCCGTGAAGAACAGCCGGCGGCGGGCCGACACGCGCTTGGTGATGTCCTCGGCCAGTCCCGAGGCGAAGGCGGGGATGGCGGCCAGGATCCACAGCCACAGCGTCTCGGGGTGTTCGGGTTGGGAGAACTGGTCCAGCAGCACGCCGGCGATCACCGCCAGGGCGAGGGCCAGGCCACCAATGCGCGGCACGGGGATCTGATGGAATTTCTGGGGGCCGGACAGGTCGTGGTCGGCACTCAGCCAGCTGTGCCGGTGCGAGGAACGCACCACCATGGAGGTCACCATGAGGGAAACCATGAAGCTCAGGAGGAAGTACGTCATCGTGCCAGGGGTGCGGGCGCACCGGTTTGGTTGATCGAGGTACTGCGCTGGAAAAATCCGGGAGCAAGCGTGATGGTTCACAGCTTTCGCGGCGGCGGTGGTGGGCTGGCTAAGTCATGGCGACTCCCCATGGATGGACATTGATGAACATCAACTGCACAAACCACTCGCTCGGCGCACATGGTCACGATGATGGCGAGACCCTCCGGCACGAAGCGTTGGCATTTTGAGCCAGTCTTTGGCAAATGTCAGTGTCCCTACCGGGCAAGTGCACGAAAATTTCATGCACTGTTGAGCTGTCCCAAGGCCTGATGAAACTCAACATTACAAAGGGGTGCTTCTTCCCGTCCCTGGAAATAAGGGAGCTTTTTCGCCGGTAGTTCGGGTGCAGCGTGGTGCGGTTCGTGCCACCTGCCAGGGGCCGAAGCTGTTCAGCCGGCAGTGCCGACCCTCGGGCAGGCCCGCCCTTGCGTCAGGAGGCCTTCATAGGTGACTAGCATGCGCTGGACAAACATGTCCTCCGTGAATTCCCTGAGGTAGCGCTGACGAGCACCGGCTGCCAGGCGGGCCCGTTCGTCCGGTGAGCTCAGGATGCGGCGGCAGGCTGCGGCCAGCGCGGCCGGATCGCGCACAGGCACGTTCAGGCCGCTTGCCTCGTGTTCATTCACCCATGGCACGCCCGAGCCGGGGATCTCTGTGGTCACGACGGGCAGCCCCTCGGCCATGGCTTCCAGCAGGACCACGCCGAAGGCTTCGGATCGCTCCACTGAAGGCAGGCAGAACAGGGTGGCTCGCGCCTGCAAGGACCGCAACACGTCGTCGGTCAGCCGACCCGCCAGGTGAACCCGTTGGCTCACGCCGGCCTGGGCGATGGTTTGCTGCAGGGCTGTCTTCTGCGGGCCGTCGCCGCCGATGACCACCAGGGCCTCTTCCGGCAGGTGCCTGGCTGCCTCGACCAGGACGTCGAAACCCTTGTAGGGCACGAGCCTTCCCAGGGCCAGGATCAACTGCCTGCCACGCAGCCGTGCCTCCAGTTCCGCGGGCAGTTCCGGCGGCGGTGCCTTTGCGGCGCTGGCCGGATCGGGCGTGCCGTAGGGAATGACCATCAGCTTGCCGCGCCAGGGGCGCAGTGGCAATGAGTTGTCGGCGTAATTCTGCGTGGCGGCGATCACGCAGTCCGCCCGCCTCAGGATCAGCTGTTCCAGCGGTTTGGACAGCAGTCCCAGGAGCCCTTTTTTGACGACATCGCTGTGCCAGTGCGCAACCAGCGTGGCCCGCCCCTTGAAGAGCGCACCGCACAGGGCCGCCAGCATGTTGGGCAGGTGCACGTGGACGATGTCAGCCTGCCGCGAGCGACGCCAGCACGCCCATGCGTAACCCAGCCCCAAAGGCTGCGACGCGATGGTCTTGAAGATCGGCGCACGGTGCACTTGCACCCCGTTGCGTAGGCCGGAAGGCTGGTTCGCCGCCTTGTCGAAGCAAACCACGTCCACGGCATAGCCTTGCTTGGCAGCCCCTTCTGCCAGGCTCAGCGTGACGCTCTCAATGCCTCCTACGTCGGGGGCGTAGTACTTGCCGAGGTGCACGATGCGCAGCAAGGAATATTGCTGGGGATGAGGCGGGCGTGGTGGCTGCATGGTGATGAGAGGGTTGCGGGAAATCGGGCTTGGTGCCTGCCGGTTGGGCGTGCGTCCTGTCGTCTGGGCCGGCACCTTACTCGTGGTGGTTGAAAATCTGGAAGCCCGCCTCCTTGACGATCTTGTCGCGTCGGGTTGCCTCGAAGTCGGCGCGGATCATCTCCTTGACCAACTGCGGGAAGGTGATGCGGGGGGACCACTTCAACTCGCGCCGTGCCTTGGAGGCGTCGCCCAGCAGGGTGTCCACCTCGGTGGGCCGGAAGTACTTGGGGTGGACCTTGACCAGGGTGTCGCCGACCTTGCAGCTCAGCCCGGGGTCGGCGACGGCGGAGATCACCCCAATCTCGTTGACGCCGCTTCCTTCGAAACTCAGCGAGATGCCCAACTCGGCCGCCGCAAGGCGCACGAATTCACGCACGCTGTGCTGTTCGCCGGTGGCGATGACGAAGTCTTGGGCGACCTGTTGTTGCAGCATCAACCACTGCATCTCCACGTAGTCGGCGGCATGGCCCCAGTCGCGTCGGGCGTCCAGGTTGCCCAGGTACAGGCGATCCTGCAGGCCCAGCGCGATGCGGGCGATGCCGCGGGTGATCTTGCGGGTGACAAAGGTCTCGCCGCGCCGAGGGCTCTCGTGGTTGAACAAGATGCCGTTGCAGGCGTACATACCGTATGCCTCGCGGTAGTTCACAGTGATCCAGTAGGCGTACAGCTTGGCCACGGCGTAGGGACTGCGGGGGTAGAAGGGGGTGCTCTCCTTCTGCGGCACCTCCTGTACCAACCCATAGAGCTCCGAGGTGCTCGCCTGGTAGAAGCGGGTTTTCTTCTCAAGGCCCAGGATGCGGATCGCCTCCAACAGGCGCAACGCTCCGATGCCATCCACATTGGCGGTGTACTCTGGCTCCTCGAAGCTTACGCCGACGTGGCTCTGCGCCGCCAGGTTGTAGATCTCGTCGGGTTGCACCTTCTGCACGATGCGCACCAGGTTGGTCGAATCGCTGAGGTCGCCATAGTGCAGGAACAAGCGACTGTCAGATTCAAGGGGGTCGTTGTAGAGATGGTCGATGCGCTGTGTGTTGAATAACGAGGAGCGGCGCTTGAGACCATGCACCTCGTAGCCCTTGTCGAGCAGGAACTCAGCCAGATAGGCGCCGTCCTGGCCAGTGATACCCGTGATCAATGCCTTCTTTTTCATGTCATCTTCCTTTTGAAATGGCGAGTTCGTGGTCAATCATTTCGCGGATCATGGTCTGCAGCGAGTACCGTGGCTGGGCGTTCAGTGTTTCCTTGAACTTGGCAGTGAACGTAGCTTGTGGAAGAGGGGCCTCCGTCGGCCGGTAGAAAGCGGGATCGACGCGGATCACGGGTCGTCCGTCGGGACGCAACAGGCCTTGCTCGGACAGGCCGCTCCCTTGCCAGGTGAGGTCCATGCCGAGCTGCTGGGCGCAGGTCTGGATGAAGTCGCGGATCGTGCAAGGCGTGCCCTGGGGCAGCAAGAAGTCGCCCGGCTGCTCGCGCTGCAGAATTTGCCACGCCGCTTCCATCACATCGCGCGCATGCGACCAGTTGCGCAGCGAGTCGAGGTTTCCGATCGCCATGGTGTCCAGGCGGCCGGCCTGGATGTCGACCAGCGACTTGACGATCTTGCGGGAGACGAAGGTGGCATCCCGCAGGGGACTCTCGTGGTTGCCGAGCAGGGCGTTGCAGATGTGCAGCCCATAGGCCTGGCGGTAGAAACAGGCGATGTCGTGCGCCGCAGACTTGGCCAGCGCATAGGACGAGCCGCCCCGGAACGATTCGGTGGACGAAGGCTGGAACAGGCGGCTGTGGGGTGCGCCCAGGCGCTGGGCCTCGAACAGCCTGGCTGCCCCCATCAGGGTGGTGTCAAGGGTCTCGAGCGGTTGCTGCAGGGAGCGTGCGATGGAACTTTGAGCCGCCAGGTTGAAGATCAGCGCCGGCCTGTGCACCGCCACGACCTGGGCGACGTTTTCGCTGTTTCCCAGGTCGAACGGGACGCAGGTGATGTCATGTCGAAGGCCCAAGTGCTCAAGGCGCCAGAAACGGGCTGGGTCAGCAAGGGCGGCAACCCGTGCACCGCCGACGACGCGGTGGCCAGCGGCCAAGGCGATCTGCGCCAGGTAGGCGGCGTCCTGTCCCAGGATGCCGGTGATGAGAACGGTGTTTGGGTGCGCCATGGGTAGAAGGACTGGTGCGGTCGCTTATTCATTCGCCAAGGAGGCGGTCGGCATCGCAGTCCCGGCAGGGGAGGGAGCGATCACCTGCGCGTAGCAGGTCAGCAGACCCATGACGTGCCGTTGCAGCTCCGGTGGCTGACGCCAGTAGCGTTCGTGGGCCGCCCGGCCCAGCTGGTCGGCGCGGGCGGGGTCGCGCTGGAGGAGCTCCATCTTGGCAGCCAAGTCCTCGACATTCCCTGAGCGGAACAGCAGTCCCGTGACACCATCGACCACCACGTCGCGCGCGGCGCAAGCGTCCGAGACGATCGCCGGCAAGCCCAAGGCAGCGGCCTCCTGCACCACCAGGCCCTGCGTCTCGTACCACACCGAGGGGAAGACCAGGCAGCGGCTGCTGCGCAGGGCCTCGCGCACCTGCTCGACGGGCTGCCAGCCGAGCAGCCGGGCTTGCGGGTTGATCTTTGCGACGGCAGCCTCATCGCCGCCGTTGCCCAGGAAGTCGACCTGGGCGCCGGTGCGCTCGGCAGCCCGCGCCAGCAACGTGGCACCCTTGTGTGGCGCCAGCTTGCCGAGGAACAGGAAGCGCTCGTGCCGGGCAGGCTGGGCGGGGGGGATGTTGCTGGCCATGTCGACCGGGTTGGGCACGAGAAAGAGCCGCGTCTGCGGAGGCAGGTGAGGACGCAGGATGGCCTGGCTGAAGGGCGAGACAGTGATGAAATCCTGGATTGCCGAGGGGATGCGGCCGAAATGCCGCTGTACGCCCTGTCGTGCCACACGCCAGAGTTTGTGACCGTAGCTGCGCGAGTCGCAGTGCGTGGCCACGCAGGCCAGTGACAGGGGGTCGCGGTGGCAGACCGCCTGTTGCTGGTAATCGTAGAAGCCGCCGTTGGGACAGGCGGCGATGTAGTCGTGCAGGGTGCAGACCATGCGGAACTGCCGTCGCGCGCACTCGTTCACCACGCTGGCGGTGAGAGACTGCATCCATGAATGCAGGTGCACCACCGTGTGCCTCGGTGACAAGGCACGCAAGACCTCGCCCACGCGTCGTGCGGCTGCCGGCTTCCACAGGCCCTTGATCGCGGAGGCCGCGGCGCTCGGCTCACCGAACAAGTCGTTGAGCTGGAAGTCGTGGACTGCCAGCCGGCCTGTGCGCGCCAGGGGCTGCAACGACTCGTCCAGCGGGCCCACGCCGAAGCAGAAGCTGACTTCCAGCCCCGCCTCGACCAGGCCGTGGACCGAGGCGACGGCCACCTTGGCGGTGCCGCCGTTGACGCGGCCGTAGTCGCATAGCACGACCACGTGGCGGGGGAGGAAAGTCGGCGACAGCATGTCGTGGCGATTCAGGTCGGCTCCATGCAGGGCTGGGGCGTAACGGCCTGGTGGGTTGCGACAGGCTGGGGGGTGGGCCGGGCCATCAGGACGACGAAGGCGATGTAGAGGTAGGAAATGACCGGGGCGTAGATGGCCGAGTCCACGACAAATCCGATCAGCAGCACGAGCAGCGCCTCAGTGCGGGGGTAGACCGACCAGGCCAACAGCACCATGGAGATGAAGAACAACGGCGAGTAGCCCCATAGGAAGATGTCGATCAGGGGCACGTCGGTGGTGTATCCGACACCGCGGGCGAGGTCGCCCAGGTCGGGACCGTTGAAGGCTGAAACGAAACGGCCGCTGACGAGCTCGTCGTATTCTGTCAGAAGAGAGCTGAGGGTTTGCATGTCGATCAGCAGCAGGGCCACCGTGCCAACCAGCGCGACCAGGGGCACCATCCGCAGGACTGACAGCAGCCGCGGTCGTTGGTGCAGCAAGGCGCACAGGAGGGCCAGTCCGAAGATCATGGCAGCGCCTCGGGAAAAGCCGAAGAGCAGGCAGGCTGTGACGAATCCTGCACTCAGGAGGAACCAGCGCCGGGGCTGCAGGGTGAGCGCGACCACTGCCAGCGCGCTGAGGTGGTGCCAGAAGGTGTTTGGGTTCCAGAACAGCAGCGTGATCTTGTCCGAGTTGTCGTAGACCTCATAGCCGGCCTGCAGGCCTTGCAGCGCGATCGCGGGGATCGCCAGCCAGAGCAGGGCCGTGGTGGCCCGATCGACCTGGTGCATTGGCAGCAGAAGCACGATCCAAGGCAGGAACATCAGGTAGATGACGTAGTTGGTGACCAGCCCCACATGTGACAAGTACATCAGGGTCACGCTCAAGGCGGCCGTGAATTGCCGCAAGGTAATCCGCGGCACGCGGCCGCTGAACACCTGGCCGAGCGTGCAGGCCACCAGGATGACGATGCCCGCCGTCTGGAGCAGGGATTTGTCCGGGTTGTCGTACCAGGCGGGGGTCAAGGTCAGGAGCATCAGGACCCAGGAAAGTAGGATCAACATCAGGCGGGTCCTTTCATGTCTTCATGCGGCATAGGCGACCGGGGCATCCTCGACAGGAAAAAAAGCGTCCGAAATATCAACTGCAGGGCCGAGCCGGCGACGATCAGGGCCAGCACGAGTGGCGTGCCCAGCGGTCCCGGCCAGGGGGCCAGCGCCAGCGGGAGCAGCAGCGGCAGCATGGCCACGACGGTGAGTAGATTGGCGCGCAGCACGCGGTCGTGCCCAGCATACAGCGGAGAAACCGCCGAAGCAAAAGTCGCAGTGCATCCGCTGAAGGCCGCCACCGTGGTGATCAGCCAACCCGAGGACACGTGCTTGCCAAGCAGTTGGGTCATCACCGGCAGCGCGAGGTAGACGCTCACGGCGCAGGCGCCGATCAACGCCAGGGCCAGGCCCAGGAAGCGCAGGGCAGCCATGTAGACCATGCCCCCCGGCGCCATGGATTCCGACAGGATCAGCCTGCGCAGTTGCCCGACCTTGGCAATCAGGATGAGTGCGGCGCTGGTCTGGATCAGCGAGTAGTGGAAAGAGAACGCGCCCACCATTTCCATGCCGAGCCTGCGTTCGATCAGCCAGCGCTCCAGCAGCGGCTGCAGGCTGATGAGCTGAATCTGCACGACCTGCGGCCCGCAGGTGCCCAGAAGCGTGCGCAGACGAGAAGGAAAACGGCGGGGCTTCAGAAACTCCAGCCGGCGCAGCAGCGCGGCGTTGGGTAGCAGGCCGAAGCGGCGCACCTCCCGCAACAGAAGAAGGCTGTTGAAGCCGCTCAGCAGCGACAGCGAGAGCCCCGTGACCACATGGCCTTCCACCCATAGGGAGGTCAGGGCCGCCACGGTCAACGAGATGGCACGCGCCACCTCTCGCCGCGAGGCTGTTTCGCCGTGGCCGACGTTCCAATGGAAGCGTCCGAACTCGTTGACGCACAGCTCCACCGTGAACACCACCGGCAGCCATGCCAGCAAACCCAACCCGTACGGTGTATGCAGCGCGCAGAACAGGACCACCGGGGCCGACAGAGCTAAGCCCGTCAGCACGAGGTTCAGGAAAAAGACGGAGAACACCAATCGCCGCCGGTGTTCGGTGCGGGCTAGCAAGTAGCGGCCCGCGAAAGGGATGGCGGTCTCCAGGCCGATCAAGGTGACGACGAAGATCAGCACGCCCGTGCCGAGGTAGTAGTGCCCTAACTCGGCCTGGCTCGACAGCGACAGGATGAGCAGCGGGATGGTGAACTTGATCGCCAGCGCGGCGAGCCGGTAGACAAAATCTGTCATGGGCGCGCCGAGCTGGCCAAGCCCAGCAAGGCGCTCTTGAGTTCGACGGGCGGGGTGCACGGCAGCGGATCGGGAGTGGATGGCACGCCGAGCGTCTGCAGCAGCCGTGAGGCATGCACGATCTGGCCGGCTTCTCGCTGGCTGGCTTCGTGCAAGGCCTGCGCCAGTTCGTCGTAGCTGCGTGCCACATTGAGAAGGGGCAGGTAGTAGCGCAGCAGATGGTCGCTGATGTCGAAACGCTTGAAGATCGCGTGTTCGCTGGCGGCCTGGCGCGAGGGCTGTTCCAGGTAGAACTGCACCAGTGGCAGGCAGGCGGTGGCCGCTTCGATTGAGAACGAGGTGCCGAGGCTGAGGAAACAGTGGCAGCGGTCCATGTAGGCCAGCCGCTCGGCATCGGAGCCGAAGCGGATCATCTCGCGGCCGTCGCCGAAGCGGTCGACTGCCGCGCCATCAATTCCGACGATCTCGACATTGGGGCACGTGCGGATCGCGTCATAGAAGGACTCGGGCATCGTGGGGTAGGGGCGGAACAGCAGCCGGCACTGGGGCAGCGCGCTTGCCAGGTGATCGGCGATGCGCCGGAACAGGTCGACCTCGTGGCGCCCCATGTGCGCATCGCAGAAGGCAGCGGCGTAGCCGACCATGACGCGGGCCGCATCGCCCTGGGCCGCGCGACGTCGCTGTGGCTGGGCGTTGCGCATGGCAGTCAGGAACTTGAAGAAGGGGCGTGCACCCCAGGCGTAGTGGAACGCGTCAATGGTGTGGACCTGCACGATGTCGCGCCACATTGATTCGCTCCACACCAGGTAACCGGCCGCGCGGGTCGTGAGCTGTGAGTAGAAGGGATTGTCCCAGGACTTGACGTTGGCCACGGTCTGGATGCCGTCGCGCCGGGCGCGGGCGACGAAGGGTGCCAGGCCGTTCAGGCGCACCAGCAGTGCATCGTGAATAACGAGCCGGGCAAAGCGTGGCGAACGGCGCCGCGAGGCCAGGCCCATCAGGCGCTGCGCGAGGTAGAGGGGAGTGAAGTAGAGAGTGTCGTAGCGTGGCAGGCAGCGGTTGATCCAGGGAAGCCGCTTGACGCGCCACAACGCGTTGACGGCCCAGCGCACCAGGGCGTTGCCTGTGTACAGGTTTCGGGTGGGGAACTGGTGGTCATTGCGGCTGTTTCCGATGCGGCACATCAGGAGGCACAGCCGGCTCCACAACACCTGGGCACGCAGCAGGCCGGGTTTGGGCGGCGCCAAAGAGATCTGGCGCAGGCCGAGGTCGTTCTTCTTCTGCGGGTGGGGGGTAACGATGACAACACGGTCGATCTGCCGCAGGAATTCCAGTTCGTTGCGCTCCTTCTCGTTGTGCAGGTCCTCGGTGAGGAAGTACATCACCAGCGGCGTGGCATTCGGATGAGGCATTGCGTGCAAATCGATGGGGTTGATCGAGGTACTGCAGCCTGGATGGAAAGCGCAAAGAGCAGGAGCGCCACACCTCGTTCGCGAGGAAGCTGGATGGAGCGGGTGAGCCCTTGAGGGCATGACCCGCTCGCGAAGTGTGACGAAGCTCAACCAACAGCGCAAGCCCTCGCTGCACCTCTTGTGCGAGGCAGAGAAAAGTTGCAGGTCAAGTGCTTCATGGATGAGTGCGGTGCCGTGCCGCGGGAGCTGCCTGCCCGTTGATTGTGAGCTGGCGCATGAACTGGCGCAGTTGGCGCACCAACTCGGGCGTGTCCGGTTGCGGGGCGCCGGGCAGGCGCAGAAGACTCATCAGCCGCTGTGAGGCCGCCAGGCTGCGCGCCCGCAGTTCGGGCAGCTGTGCGAGCTGCAGGGCCACTTCCTCGTGGCTGCGCGCCGTGGGGAGCTCCTGCAGGAAGTAGCGCTGCAGGTGGTCGCTGATGTCCATCCAGTGAAACAGGGCCTGCTCGGCCGGACTGTGCCGCTGATCGGGGGACAGGGCCAGCTGCAGGATGGGCAGACCCGCCACGCAAGCCTCCAGCGTGAAGGACGTGGCCAGACTGAGGTAGGCATCGCACTGGTTCAGGAAGTCCAGGCGCTCCTGCGCGTGGCCGAAGCGGATGCACTCGCGTCCATCACCGAAGCGGTCGCGCGGCGGCGAGGCGATGGGCTGCACCTCCACACCGGGCAAGTCCTGCAGCACGGCATAGACATCGGATGCGTGGGTCGGGTAAGGGCGGAACAGCAGGCGCAGTCCGGGCATCTCGCGCTGCAAGTGTCGGGCAAGTGTGGCGATGACCATGGCCTCGCTGCGGCCCATGTGAGGATGGGCGTAGGCCGCCGCGTAACCCAGGGTGAGCACCTCCTGGCGTGGCGCGGGGCGCGGCGGTGCGGCCCTGCGCTGGGCGTCGAAGTCGAAGAAGGGCCGCGCACCCCAAGCCAGGTGTTGGGGGCTGCGCAGCTCGTGGGTGCTTTGCAGGTCGTGCCAGATGGCGGGGCTCCAGACCAGGAAGCCGTCGGCCTCGGTGGCAATGCGTGTGTAGAAGGCGTTGTCCCAGGACTTGACGTTGGCCACCAACACGGCACCGCGCTGGCGCTGGTGCTCGATGAAGGGAGCGAACCGGGCCACCCGGTTGAGCACCGAGTCAAAGACGATGATGCGCTGGTAGCGTCTTGCGGGCGTCGCAGCGGACCGCCACAGCTGGGCCAGTCGCAAGGGGGCAAAGTAAAGGCCGCTGTAGGTTGGCAGCAGGCCTGATACCAGGGGCCAGGTCTTGATGGACCAGAAAAAGTTCACCATTCGGCGGAACACAGGCCCGCCCGTGAACAGGTTGCGCTCGGGAAAGCGCTTGTCGATCTCTCCCTGTCCCACGCGGCACAGCAGGAAGCTGGCCCGGGCCCAGGACTGCAACCAGCCAGTCTGCCAGCCGCAGGGTTCCCGCAATGCCACCTGCCGCAGTCCCAGCGGGTGGCGGCCTGCGCCAGGCTGCGTCACGATCACCACCCGCCCCACCTGCTGCAGCAGGCGGATCTCGTCATGATCGCGCGCATTGTGCAGGTCGTCGGTCACGTAGTAGATGACCATCGGGGGATGGGAGGCGTACGGCATGGGACAGCTCGGGTCAGGGGGTGGTCATCGCGAGACGGAGGGCAGTTCAAGTTCGGGTCGATCGTCGGTTCACGTACAGCCTCTGTCACCAAGCCGTGAGGCCGCCATCCACCGCCAAGACCTGCCCAGTGACGTAGCGCGCCTGCTCGGACGCGAGGAACAGGGCCGCGCCGACGATGTCGTCCGCGCTGGCCATGCGGCCCAGCGGGACACGCTGGGCATAACGCTGGCTGAATTCGCTGTTCTGGCCGCTCTCCACCCCGCCCGGCGCCAGGCAGTTGACGCGGATCTGCTGCGCTCCCCAGTGCGTGGCGAGGTAACGGGTCAGGCCCACGACGGCGGCCTTGGAGGTGGCGTACACAGGCGGTGTATTGATCGCCCCGCCCAGGTAGTGCGAACCTTCGTAGATGCGTTGATCGGGTCCCACCAGGCCGTAGATGGAAGAGATCTGGATCACCGCGCCGCCGTCGCCCTGCGCCAGCATCTGCCGGCCCACCCGCTGGGCCATCAGGAACATGCCGTCGATGTTGACGGCCATCACCTGGCGCCAGGTGCTCAGCGCGTAGTCCTCGAACGGGGCGAAGAAGGCGCGCACGTCGTCCGTCTTGGTCGCAGCATTGTTGATCAGTACGTCGATGCGGCCGAAGCGCGCCACCACGGTGTCCACGCAGGCCTGCACCGAGTCGGGGTCGGCAACGTCACAGCCCACGCCCAGGGCCTGTTCCCTGCCCAGCGGCTCGGCCACGCGTGCGGCCGCCTGGGCGTCGAGGTCGACCACCGCCACCCGCGCTCCCGCGCCAGCCAGCGCGGCGCAGAAGCGCTGGCCGAGGATGCCGGCACCGCCCGTCACCAGGGCCACCTTGCCGTCGAGTCGAAGTTGATGCAGTTCAGGCATGAGACAGGCCAGTCCAGTTCAGTTGTGGGTGCGGAACACCGGCCGGATGGCGGGTCCCTGCAGGTAGCGGTCGATGCCGGTTTCCAGCGCCTGGGCCACCACGCCCAGGGCGCCGTCCCAGGCCTCCAGCGTGGCGGCGATCTCCGCGTCGCCATGCGATTGCGACACGGCGATCCAGGGCATCATGACGCCGCGCTTGAGCAGCTCCTGCGCCAGCAGGGTGCGCAGCGGCATCGAGACCTGGCCCTCGCGGTCGCGGGTGACGTAGTTCAGGGCAATGGCCGGCCCGTCGGTCTGCACATGAGCGGCCAGGCCGTGCGCTTCGGCGCACTGGCGGATGCCTTGCTGCAGGGCGCGCCCCACCGACCACAGGTGGTCGACCACGTTCTCCTCGCGGTAGATGCGCACGGTCTCCAGGAAAGCACCCAGCCCCGGCATCTCGGCCCCGTGGGTGGTGGAAAGAAGGAAGGTGCGCTCCATGCCGGGCCGGTTGATGGCACCGACCTCCATGATCTCGCGCCGTCCTCCCACGGCCGCCACCGAGAAGCCGTTGGCCATGCCCTTGCCGAAGGTGCACAAGTCGGGCTGCACGCCGAAGAAGGTCTGCGCGCCCTGGAGATGCCATCGAAAGCCGGTGATCATTTCATCAAGGATGAACAAACTTCCCTCGCGGCGGCAGAGGGCTTGTACTTGGTGCAGGAAATTTTCCGAGTGGCGCGGGCATGCGGCGCAGGAGGGATGCGGCCAGGTGCTGGGGGTGTCGCAGTGGCTCGGGCAGGGCGTGAGCGCCGTGGCCGGCTCCAGCATCACGGCGGCGATCTCGCCCGGATGGGCCTCGAACAGGGCCTGCAGCGTGCGCAGGTCGCCGTAGTCGAACACCAGCGTGGCGGCGTACTGGTCACCCGGGATGCCCCGCTTGAGGGGCGTGGTGCCGATGAACCAGTCGTCAAAGGAAAAGAAGGGCTGCTGGCGGGGCACGCACACATAGCGCCGGCCGGTGTAGGCCCGGGCGATCTTGACTGCGGCGGTGGTGACGTTGGAGCCGTTCTTGCCGAACTTCACCATCTCCACCGAGGGAATCAGGTCGATCAGGGTCTCGGCGGCGCGCAGCTCGGTGAGGGTGGCCCGGGTCAGGTTGACGCCCTTGGCCATCTCGGCCGCAGCCGCGGCGTTGACGCGTGGGTCGGCATACCCCAGGGTGACGGCGCGCAGCGCCATGCCGTAGTCGAGGTAGCGCCGGCCCTGGCTGTCCCACACGTAGGCACCCTGGCCGCGCACGAGCAGCGGTGGCGCGTTGCTGGGAAACTGGTCATCGCCACGCGAATAGGTGTGGGCTCCGCCGGGGATGGCGCGGTGCAGCCGCTCGCGCAGGGCCTCGAAGGAGATGTCCTCGCTGTCGGCGGGCGCCGTGGCGGCATCGCTGGCTGTGACGGCGGACGGGTGGAGGGTGGTCGCGGCAAGGGTCATGGGTGCCTCAGCTTCGCCAGATCGCGGCGGGTTGGGTATGGGGTTTGATCCGATGGCTGGCAGGGTTCCCGATGTACAGGCTGCCGGCCGGGAGGTCCTTGTCGAGCAGGAGGGATTCGGTGGCCAGGCTGCAGTGGTCCCCCACCATGCAATCTCCCAGAACAGCCGCGCCGGGGTGCAGCGTGACGTGGCGTCCCAGGGAGGGGTAGATGTCGTGGTTGCTGCCCACCCCGCAGCGCTGATAGACGAGAAGGTGGTCCTGGTAGCGGCCCCGGCCCAGCACGGTACCCAGTGGATGCACGAACAGGAACACCGAGGGCAACTCCACTTCATAAAAGGCGTCCACCCCGTGCAGCGCCTTGTTGAGCAGGAACAACTTGGAAGCCGTCGCTTCGCCCAGCCCCAGGCGGTGTGCATCGAATGACAGCCAGTACAGCAGCATGGCGTACTGGTCGCCGTGCAGGTGGTTGAAGACCACCTGTGTGCCATTGAAGAAGTACTTGTTGCGGATGTGGCTGAAACAGTGCGCCAGGCGCTCCAGGCTGGCAGGCATGATGGCCTGCAGGGCGTCCGTGTCCACCAACTGGTCGTCGGGGAAGAAGTGGTTGAGCTGGCCTGCCACGTAACGGCACAGGGCGGGCGCGGAGAGAGAGCTGCGCAGAGAATCCATCAGGAGGTTGCTTCGCTGGGGGCAAGGGCCGTGACGGGCAGGCGGGGGTTGCCGGCCGCGCGCACGGGAAGTTGCTGGTCGAGCAGGAAATGGCGCACCTGCTCGAAGCCTTTGCCAATGAAGTTGAACAGGTTGCCCGTGGCAGCCGCTTGCACTTCGGGCAGGCGCAGCACCTGGCCGAAGTGCTCCGGCTTGCCAGCGCCTCCCGCCACGATCAGGGGAACCTGCAAACCGAGACAGCGGTCGATCAGGGCGAGGTCGAAGCCCATCCCGGTGCCGTCGCGTTCGATGCTGTTCACAAGCACTTCGCCCACGCCCAGGGCGGCGGTGCGCTGCAGGTGCTCGGCCAGAACGAGCCCAGGCTGCTGCCCGTTGCCCACCCGGGTGACGTAGCCGCCGGCCTCCGGCAGCACGTCCAGCGCGCCGATCACCGCCTGGGCACCGAAGCGGGCCACGCAGTCCCTGATCAGGCCGGGGTCGCACAGCACGGCACTGTTGAACAGGATCTTGTCGGCGCCGAGCTGGAAGCAGCGCTCGGCGTCGGCCATGCTGGCCAGGCCACCGCCCATGGTCAGCGGCACCAGGGTCTGGCGCATCAGGTAGGCCACGGCGTCGCTGAAGACTGGCCCGGCGCAGCGTGCCGTGCCGGGCTGCCGCGACACGTCCAAGATGACCAGCTCGTCGATGAAGCGGCCGATCGCCTTGAAGCGGAACTTGTCCACCAGCCAGCGTGCGTCACCCACCCGCTGCAGCCGGAAGTTGCGACTCAGGTAGAAGTGGCCTGCGTCGTAGTACAGGATGAAGATCAGGCGTTTCTTGAGCATGGAAGGGCCTCAGGCGTGGGACAGGCACGAGACGAATCGTTGCAGCAGGGTCACGCCGGCCTCACCGGATTTCTCGGGGTGGAACTGCGTGGCAAATACCGCGTCGCGTTGGAAAGCGGCCACGAAACGGGCACCTTCGTACTCCGTGACGGCCATCTGCAGTGCACGGTCGTGCCGCACCGCGGCCTCGGCCAGGCCGTAGGAGTGCACGAAATAGAAGTCCTGGCCGGCTGTGGCATGGAGGAAGTCCGACTCGCCCACCTGCTCGGCGATGTCGTTGAAGCCCACGTGCGGCACCTTGCCCCGGCAGCCCATCGCCCCGAGGTGCTGGATGCGGGCGTCCACCAGGCCCAGGCCCGGGCACTCACCCTCGTCACTGCCGGTGCACAGGAGCTGCATGCCCAGGCAGATGCCCAGCACGGGGCGGCCCGTCGCGGCGAAACGCTGGATGCCCACGTCGAGCCCGCGCTGGCGCAGCGTCGTCATGGCGTGGTCGAAGGCGCCGACGCCGGGCAGCACCAGGGCATCAAAGCGCGGCAGCGCCGTGGGGTCGGAGACGATCTCCGCGCGCGCCTCGACGCAGGCCAGTGCGTTCAGCAGGGAGCCGATGTTGCCTGTCTGGCTGTCGATGATGGCGATCATGGCGAGGTGGGAGAAGGTTGGGTAAAGAGGACAGTGCAGTGGCTGGCGGCGGCTCAGACGATCTCGAACGTGGGCTCCCAGTGCCGGCCGCGTTTTTCGAACAGGGCCGGGTTGACGTGGCGGTCGAGCACGGCCATGAACTCGGGCTCCGTCATCTGGTAGTAGTCCAGGTACTGGGGCAGGTAATCCTCGGGAAAGTGGTTGTCGTAGAGCTTGACCAGCTCGATGCCCTGCTCGCGGGTCAGCGCGCCGCGCCGGATGTCGATGCCCACATCCTGGGTCGTGCGGCCGAAGCCGAACTTGAGGTACATCAGGTAGGTGTGCAGGTCGTACAGCACGTTGTCGTTCTGCGCGAAGTTGGTGTAGGTGCCGGTGTTCTGGTCTTCCTTCTCGGCCAGGCCGCAGAACTCCTTGGCCACGAGGTAGTTGCGGTAGGAATCCCAGTTTTCGAAGTAGGACCAGTGGGCCAGCTCGATGTCGGACTGGTCGCCGGCAGCGAAGTCCCACCAGTAGTGGTCGCGTGGCTCGATGCCCCGGAAGGTCTCGGCCACCCGCCCCTCGAGGTACACGCGCTTGATGAACTCGGCCGAGAAGGTGGCCTTGTTCTTGGACTCGGTGGAGCCGCCGTACTCGATCTCACCGTCCTCCCCGTACATGATGAGCGTCACGCCAAAGGCCTTGGCGATGCGGATGACGCTGGTGAAGATGGCCGTGGTCCAGCCATACAGTGGGCGGCCCTGCTCGACGAAGCCGCGCTTGTTGAGCAGGCGCATGGCCTCGTAGGGGGGATTGATCTCAAGCAGGCTGAAGCCGGCCTTCTTGAAGTTCTCGACGTTGCGGTAGCCGATTTCCGAGCGCAGCGGCGGATGCACGGTCACGCACAACGGGTTCAGCCCGTAGCGCGTCTTGCACGTGTGGGTGACGTACGAGCCATCCTTGCCGCCGCTCACCGGAACAATCACGTCGTAACTGCCATGGCCGCGGTGCTTCTCGAACAGTCGCTGCAACTCCTGAAGACGTGGCTCCCAGTCGAAGGTCTTCTTTTCCTCGCTCCAGACACACGCGTTGCAGCGTCCCCGCTCATCGAACTCGATGCGGTTGCGAGTGGACATGTTCAGGCATGTCGTGCACCAGAAGATCTTGCCCTCGCCCTTCATGGCTTGTTCCCTCGTCGGAGTTGTCGTCGTTGTCATCGGTTTCCCTCGTTCGGTCAATCAGTCAAACGCCCATTGCGCCAGCTGCCGGCACAGCCTAGCCTGTCGGGTGTTGGGCATGCAGCTGCGCCTGCCGTTCCAGCAGCGCCTCGATACAGATCAAATCCATCTCCTCATCCACCTCCAACGATTGCCAGCGCGGCACCGCATAGCCCAGCGTGCGTGCGTGGTAGAAGCTGCCGCGGTCCAGGAATGCCGCTACGTCGGAGATGTACAGGCTGCCTTCCAGGAAGTACAGCTCGGCGATCTCCTGGCGCCGGCGCAGCGAAGAGAAATCCGGCGCGGCGTACGGGCGGATGATCCCCTGCGCATCCACCAGCACGTCGTATTCGGGGTGTGCCGCCTCGACGCGGCTGATCCCCACGATGGCGTCGGCGTGCGCGCGCTGTGCCACCAGGCGCTGCAAGGCCTGCGCGACGTCAATGCCGCGCGTCAGCGGCGAGGTGGGCTCGAGCATCACCACGTAGTCGTAGCGGTCACCCGCCTCGGCCAGCGTCTGCAGCGCATGGCGGATCACGTCCATGCTCGAGGCCGTGTCGCCGGACAGGTGCGCCGGGCGCAGGAAGGGCACGTCCGCACCGTGCGTGGCGGCGGCATCGGCGATGGCGCGGTCGTCGGTCGAGACGATCACGCGGTCCACCACGCCGCTGTCGCGCGCGGCGCCCACCGGCCAAGCCACCAGCGGCTTGCCCGCCAGCATGCGCAGGTTCTTCCCCGGCAGGCCCTTGGAGCCGCCGCGCGCCGGAACCACCGCGAGCACGCGGCGGGGGCCTTGGGCCGTCTCGATCATCGGAACACCTCCGAGAACTCCTGTTGCGCCCGCTCGTAGTCTGGCGGGCGGCCGATGTCCAGCCAGTAGCCATGGATGCGGTGGCACTGCGCCCGCAGCCCGCGCGGTCCGAGCGACTCGAACAGCGAGGGCATGTCCAGGTAGTGGTTGCTGGGCACCAGGTCCAGCACGTGGGGCGACAGCACGTAGATGCCCGCGCTCACCGTGAAACGCTGCACCGGCTTTTCGTCGATGCCCTCGATCAGCCCGTCACGCTCGCGGATCACGCCGAAGGGCACCTGGATCTCGTGGTCGCGCACGGCCATGGTGGCGTCGACGCCGCTGGCCAGGTGCTGGTCGACGATCATGCCGAAGTCCTCCTGCGTGAGCAGGTCGGCGTTCGTCACCAGTACCGGCTGGTGGGGGCGGCGCGGCAGCAGGCTGAGCGCGCCGGCGGTGCCCATGCGCTTGTCCTCGCGCAGGTAGTTGATCTCCACGTCGAAAGCGCGCCCATCGCCGAAGTGGCTTTCGATCTTCTCTGCCTTGTAGTTGACCGCGAAGTAGAACTTGCGGAAACCCTGGTCCGCGAAGTTGCGAACAATGGTCTCGAGCAGCGGACGCGAGCCCACCATCAGCATGGGTTTGGGGGTGTCCTGCGTCAGTTCGTTGAGTCGGCTGCCCAGCCCCCCCGCCATGATGACCACCCAGTTGTCGCGTGGCGCGCTGTGCATGAAATCGTCCAGCGTCTCCAGGCCCACCACCCGTTGCTGCGCATCCACGAGGGGGATCTGCCGCAGTCCCTTTTGCCGCATCACCTGCAGGATGGCGTGGCGGCTCTGCCCGGCCAGCGCCGAGGTGGGGTCTTTGTACACGGCGGGTTCCACCCTGTCGGCCAGGCCCAAGCCCTTGAGCAGGGCGCGGCGCGCGTCCCCGTCGCTGAGCGTGCCGATCAGCCGCCGCTGCGCATCGACCACCACTGCCAGCTGGCAACCGGCCTTGTCGATGGTGAGCAAGGCGTCGCGCAGGCTGGTGTCCGGCGTGATCAAGGTCTCTTCCCAGTTCTTCATGGTGAAATCTCCAGGGTTCGGGCCGGGTTGCCCACCAAGGTCCGGCCGATGGCAAGTTGGCTGACTGACGAGGAAACCACCACTGCGCCCGCGCCCACCACGGTGTGCGCCGGCAGGACCGTGCCCTGGCGCAGCACGGCGTTGGCGCCCACGTGGCTGTGCGCACCGATCCGGCAAAAGCCGCACACCACCGCCCCAGGGGCCACATGCACGAACTCGTCGAGTTGCGCGTCGTGTTCGACCAGCGCCGCGGTGTTGACGATGCAGCCGCGGCCGACGCGGGCCTGGGCCTGCACCACGCAGCCTGCCAGCAACTGCGCCTCTGGGTCGACCTGTGCCCACTTCGAGACCGTGGCCTTGGGGTGGCGCACGCCGACGAATTGCCAGCCCTCGCCCTCGAGGCGTCGTTGCACACGCTGGCGCAAGTCGTCGTCGCGTTGCCCCACGCTGCCGATGCCGTTGACCAGCCGCAGCTGTGCGGGCGAGTGCTGGCCCAGCACATCGTCACCCCCGAGCACGGGCAGGCCACAGCGCTGCTGGCCATGCAGCGCCGGGTCTTTGTCGATCAGGCCCAGCACGGAGTGCCCGCTGCTCAGCAAGGCATCCGCCACCACCGTGGCGTGGCCGCCGGCCCCGACGATGAGGAGCAGGGGCAGCGGTCGCGTCATGGCTCGATCAGCTCGTCGGTCTGGTAGTCCCGCCGGGCCGGCTGGCCCAGCGTGTCCCAGAACTGCATGGGCGAGATGCCGTGGGCGGGCCGCTTGACGGTCAGATCGGCCGCGCTCAGGGGCGTGCCGCGCGCGATGGGCCGCGCGGCAACCAGGCTGCGCCGCACCACGGCCCGGTTGCCGATCTCGTCCGCCACCGGTCCCTTGCGCGTGCTGCCCAGGGCCTGCTCGATGTGGCGCACGCCCTGCACCAGCTGGCGCAGCTCCCCGGGTTCCAGGGAGGCGACGTGATCCGGCCCCGGCATGCGGCGGTCGAGGGTGAAATGCTTCTCCAGCACGCAGGCTCCCCGCGCCACCGCCGCCAGTGCAATCTCCAGCCCCAGCGTGTGGTCCGAATAGCCCACCGGCAGGCCGAAGGCGCTGGCCAGGGTGTCCATGCAGCGCAGGTTGATGCTGTGCGGCGGTGCCGGGTATTGGCTGACGCAGTGCAACAGCGTCACGTGGGCCTTCAGCGCTGCCTGCCCCGCCGCGCTCGCGTAGGCCGTGTCGAAGTCGGCGCGGCTGCGCGGCGGCGTGTCGTGCGTCAGGCCATAGGCGATCAGGCCCAGGGCCGCCTCCACGTCGGCCAGGGTCGACATGCCGGTGGACACGATCATCCGCTTGCGCAACTGGGCTGCCTGCAGCAGCAGCGGGCCGGCGTTGATGTCGCCCGAGGGGATCTTCAAGGCTGGCATGTCGAGCGTGGCCAGGAAGCCCAGGCTCTGCGCATCGAAGGCGGTGGACATGAACTGGATGCCCCGCTGCTGGCAGTGTTTGACCAGGCGGTGATGGGCCTCGACCGACAGCTCCAGCTGCTTGAGCATGTTCAACTGCGTGTCGCCCGCCTCGGCCTGCAGGTTGGTGGCCTGGTAGGCGGCCATGGCGGCCTTGGCGGTGGCCAGGGCCTCAGCCTTGAAGGTCTGGAACTTGACCGCGTCCGCGCCGGCCTCGGCGGCCACGTCCACCAGCTTCAATGCGGTGTCGAGCGAGCCGTTGTGGTTGACGCCGGCCTCCGCGATGACGAACACCGGGGAGGAGGGGTGGGGCTTGCTGTCGTTCATTCAATCTCCCGCAAAACCATGAAGGCCTCGGCGGCCAGGGTGCCCGCCACGGCGCCGCGATAGGCCGCCAGGGCGCGCAGGGTGTGTGCGCTGCGCGGGAAGGGCGCGGCGCCCATCTCGCCGGCGAACAATTCCATGATCTCGACCTTGCGCTGCAGCTGGGCGGCGATGTCCACGAAGCGCTGCGGCTGGAAAGCCGGCACTCCGGGACGCAGGCCGAACTCCGTCTCCGACAGCGTCTCGTAGCCATAGACGCGCCGCACGCTGGGGTATCGGAAGGCCTTGGTGCAGGCGGCTGCGGCGTCGAACACCGCGGCGTGGTCGCTGTGCACGTCGTGGGGATGCGGCAGGTACAAGGTGTCGGGCTGCACGGCCTGGATCACCCCGGCGCACCAGCCCACCCGCTCGGCGGTGGGCACGGTGTCCAGCCGGGTGGTGGGGAAGTGGCCGCGGTGCACGCCCGCGAAGCCGTAGGCCTGGGCCACACGCTCGATCTCGCGCTCGCGTTCGCTAATGCGCTCGGCGCTGAAGCCCTGGCCGGCATGCATGCTGGAGGCGATGGCCCAGTGCACCGCATGCCCCTGGCTGATGGCGCGCAGCAGCGTGCCGCCGCAGCCCAGGGTCTCATCGTCGGGATGGGGAGCGAAGACGAGGACCGTGCCCATCAGAAGTAGTCTCCTGGGGCGGGCAGCCGGGTCAGTTCGTGCTCCAGCAGCACCAGCGCGTCATCGCCGCATTGCACCGTGATGTGCCGTCCCTGCACCGCCAGCACCTTGCCCGGCTCGGTGCGCCGGTCGGGGGCGGGCTGGACGGCGCTGCGCCACAGCTTGACCTGCGTGCCGAGCGCCTTGAACTCGGCCCCGGGATAAGGCCGGGCCAGGGCGCGCACCAGGTTGTGGATGTTGCGGGCGCTCATGCGCCAGTCGATGCAGCCGTCGGCCGCGCTGCGCTTGCGCCAGCTGCTGGCGAGCCGCGGGTCCTGCGGGCGGGCCATGTCGCGGCCCTGCGCGAGCCCGAGGGCGATCTCCGTGATCTGCGCCGGCATCACCGCCAGCACCTTGGCATAGAGCGTGCCGGCGTCGTCCTGCGGGGTGATGGGCACGCGCACCTGGCTCAGGATGGGCCCGCTGTCGGCGCCTTCGTCCACCAGGAAGAAACTCGAGGCGGTCTCCTCCAGGCCCAGCGCGAGCGCCCAGATCAGCGGATGCCGTCCGCGGTTGGCCGGGAGCGCCGCGGGGTGGAAGCCCACCGTGCCCAGCGGGGCCGCGGCCAGTGTCTGGGGCCCCAGCAGGCGCGACCAGCCGATGCAGAACAGCAGGTCGGGCTCGCGCTGGCGCAGCCATGCGGCCTGCTGCTCGTCGTCCGCGGCATCCTCGGCGTACAACACGGGCACGCGGTGCGCCTGGGCCAGGGGCGAGAGATCGGTGAAATCGGCATTCACGCTGGACGCCCGCCGCGTCACCAGGCCCGTCAGCCGGTGGGTCTCCCCAGGCAGGGCGAGCAGGGTGCGCAGGGCCACCTCGGTGGAGTCCACGCAGCCGATGAGGGCGACGCGGCAAGGACGGCCCAGGGGCGGGGCGTGCAGGGGCAGCGGATTCATGCGCGCACCTCCGTGCCCAGGTCATGGAAGCGCTTGATCAGCAGCCCTTCCAGGGGATGGCTGCGCAGCACCCCGGCAATGCGCTGCGCTGCCCCTGGCGCGCCGTAGGGCGACTGGCGCTGCGCCGCCAGTTCGCGGTGGGCCGGCTGCAGCGCCTGCAGGATGGTCTGCCGGATCGCGTCGCGCGTGGGCTCGCAGTGCAGCACCGACGGCGCACGCGGCCGGCCTTGCTGGCGTGGCCCGATGTCCACCGTCGGCACGCCCATGGCGGGCGCTTCGATCAATCCACTGGACGAGTTGCCCACCACTGCGTCTGCACAGCGCATGACACTCAGGTAGCGTTGCACGCCCAGGGTGTCGGCCAGCAGCACGCGGCCGGGGTGGTTGGCGGCGAAGCGCTCGGCGGCCTGGCGCATGGCGCTGCTGCCGGTGTCGGCATTCACGCCCGTGAGCACCACGCGGGCGCCCACATCGTCGATGGCCTCGAAGAGGGTGCGCATGGCGATGGCCGGGTCCTCGTCGAGCAGCGTCACGGGGTGGTAGGTGACCAGCAGGCAAGGAGCCTCCAGGGCGAAGCCCAGTTCCTTCTCCAGCGCCGTGCGCTCAGTGAGGGGGACGCGGGCGATGTTGTCCAGCCCTGTGGCACCCACCACCCACACGCGCTGCGGTGTCTCGCCGAGCTGGATCACCCGCTGTCTGAATGGCTCGGCCGCCACGAAATGCAGATGCGACATCTTGGTGATCGCATGGCGGATGGCCTCGTCGATCAGCCCTTCCGTGGCCTCGCCGCCGTGCACATGCGCCAGCGGGATGCGCGCGATCATGGCCGACTGAGCCGCGGCCAGCATCTCGTAGCGGTCGCCGAGCACCACTACCACGTCGGGCTGCAGCCGGGCCCAGGCCGCCGCGAAGCCCAGCGTGGCCAGGGCGAGGGACTGGGTCACGCCCTGTGGGCTGTCGTCCTGCTGCAGCATGGGGATGCGCTCGGCGATCGGGAAGCCGTCGGCCTCGATGCGTGTGACCGTGCGGCCGAACTGCGGCGACAGGTGCGTGCCCGTGACCACCAGTTGCAGCGTAACTTCGGGGTCCTCGTGCAAGGCCCGCAACAGCCAGTACAGCAGGCCATACTCGGCCCGGGTGGCCGTGACGACGCAGACCTTGCGGCGGCCTGCCGGGGCGATCACGACAGGCTCCCCAGCTTCGCCGAACTGGGCAGGTTGATTACCCCCGCCTCCATCTCCAGCGCCGTGCCGAGGTCCATGCGGGGACAGTTCTCGTACATGGGCAGGCGGTGCATCAGCGTCCACAGCGGGCGCGACATGTAGCCGGCGTCGTTGAGGGCGGCGAGCAGCTCATCGCGCCGCGACCGGTGGGCGGCGTCCAGGACGATGGCGTTGAGCCAGTAGTTGCTCTGCGTTCCCGGCGGCTCGAGCAGGAAGCGAACGCCCTCCACGCCGGCCAGCGCCGCGGCGTAGCGCTGGGCCAGCAGACGCTTGCGCCGCACCATGTCGGGCAGGCGTTCCAGCTGGGCGCAGCCCAGGGCGGCGTTCAGGTTGGGCAGCCGGTAGTTGTAGCCCACCTCGTCGTGCAGGAAGCTCCAGCGGTGCGGCACGCGGGCCGTGGTGGTGAGGTGCTTGGCGCGCTGGCCCAGCTCCGGGTGGTTGGTCAGGATCGCGCCGCCGCCGCCGGTCGTCACCACCTTGTTGCCGTTGAAGCTCAGGGCGGCCAGCCGCCCCACCTGGCCGGTGTGGCGGCCCTGGTAGAGCGAGCCCAGCGACTCCGCGGCGTCTTCCACCAGCACCAGCTTCCAGCGCTCGGCCAGCGCATCCAGCGCCTGCAGGTCGCCCGGATGCCCGAACACGTGCATCACGACCAGCGCCCGCAGCACGGCCCCGGTGCGCCGGTTCACGCACTGCCCCTGGCGGACCTCGGCGATCTCCTGGAGGTAGGCGTCCAGCTTGGCGGCGTCCACCCCCAGCGAGACCGACTCGGCATCGACGAAATGCGGCCGCGCGCCGAGATAGCTGACCGCATTGGCCGTGGCCACGAACGTCAGGCTGGGGAGCAGCACCTCGTCGTCGCGCTGCACGCCCGCCAGCAGCAGGCACATGTGCAGGGCTGCCGTCCCGTTGGCCGTGGCGATGGCATGGCGCACCCCCGTGAAGGCGGCGAGATCGCGCTCGAAGCGATCCACGTACGCGCCCACCGATGACACCCACCCTGTGTCCAGGCACTCCTTGATGTAGTCCCACTCGTGTCCCTGGAATTCCGGCTCATGCAGGGCCAGGTTGCGGCCGGGCGGTCCCAGAACACGTCCCACGGCTTGCAAGACCTGCTTGATCCAATCGTCACTCGAAGCGCCAATCAGTGGGTTCATCGGGAAAGGTGGTGAGGGGTGAGGTCTTTGGTGGCTTGTTCGCTCAGATGTTGTATTGCCCCGCCTTGTAGCGTTGCAGGTGAAGGGGATCGGAAAACCAGTCGATGGTCTTCTGCAGGCCGCGGCGCAGGCCGTCCAGCCCGCCGTGCTCGGGCGTCCACCCGGTCAGCTCGGCCACCAGGCGGTTGTCGGCCCACAGCCGCTCGACCTCGCTGCCGGCGGGCCGCAGGCGCTGCTCGTCGCTGGTGAATTCCACGCGGTGGCCCAGGGCCGGCTGCATGAGTTCGGCGATCAACTTGGCGGTGTCGCCGATGGACACCTCGAAATTGCTGCCCACGTTGACCACCCGCCCCAGCGCTGCATCGCACTCGGCCACGGCGACGAAGCCGCGCACGGTGTCCTCGACGTAGTTGAAGTCGCGCGTGGGGTGCAGGGCGCCCAGCTTGATCTGGCGCGCACCCGAGGCGATCTGGGTGATGATGGTCGGGATCACCGCGCGGGCCGACTGCCGGGGTCCGTAGGTGTTGAACGGCCGGATCACGCTCACCGGCGTCTCGAACGAGTGGAAGAAGCTCAGCGCCAGCTGGTCGGCGGCGATCTTGCTGGCCGAGTAGGGCGACTGCCCCTGCAGGGGATGCGCCTCGGTGATGGGCACGAAGCGGGCGGTGCCGTAGACCTCGCTGGTGGAGGTGTGCACGACCCGTTGCACGCCCAGCTCACGCGCCGCCTGCACCACGTTCAGGGTGCCCTTGATGTTGGTGTCGACGTAGGTGTCGGGCGAGTGGTACGAGTAGGGGATCGCGATCAGCGCGGCCAGGTGCAGCACCACGTCGCAGCCCTTCATGGCGGTCTTCACGCCGTGGGGGTCGCGGATGTCGCCCGCGAACACGTCCAGCTGGGATTTGATCTCGGGGGCGGCGCTGTCCAGCCATCCCCAGGAGTTGAAACTGTTGTAGTAGACGAAAGCTCGAACGTCGTGCCCGGATCGCACCAGATGCTCGGTCAGGTGCGATCCGATGAAACCATCTGCACCGGTGACCAGGACCCGCTTGCCGTGTAGCTTCATGTGAGGAGAGGGGAAAACGGTACGACGTTATGGGTGGGCGACTGCTCTTTTCTACTGCTGAAGTTGAAACTTGAAAACTAACGAACGCTGGCTCGAGGATAACCTTGAATTACTTGAAATAGGGCGCCGCCGCATCTTTCGCCGACAACGAAGGCGTCATGCCGTCGAGCGGCCAGTCGATGGCCAGGTGGGGGTCGTCCCAGCGCAGGCTGCCCTCCGATTGAGGCGCGTAGTAATCCGTGGTTTTATATAGGAAGTCGGCGCTGTCGCTCGTCACGAGAAACCCGTGGGCCAGCCCTGCCGGGATCCACAACTGGCGGTGCTGGACGCCGTCGAGCTCCACGCCCACCCACTTGCCGTAGGTGGGGCTGTCGGGCCGGATGTCCACGGCCACGTCGAACACGCTGCCGCGTGTCACGCGCACCAGCTTGCCCTGGGCATGCGGCGGATTCTGGAAGTGCAGACCCCGCAGCACCCCCTTGGCCGAGCGCGAATGGTTGTCCTGGACGAAAGTCACCGCCTGACCGACGGCCTCGTTGAAGACCTTCTGGTTGAAGCTCTCGAGGAAGAAGCCGCGCTCGTCACCGAAAACCTTCGGCTCGAAAATCAGCACGCCCTCGATGGCGGTAGGGATCACTTTCATCAGAACACCTGGCTGTTGACGATTTGCATGAGGTACTGGCCGTAGCCGTTCTTCTTCAGCGGAGCGGCGAGCTTTTCCAACTGCTCGGTGGTGATCCAGCCCGAGCGGAAGGCGATCTCCTCAGGGCAGGCGACTTTCAGGCCCTGGCGCTTTTCCAGCGTGGCGATGAACTGGCCCGCTTCCATCAGGCTGTCGTGGGTGCCGGTGTCGAGCCAGGCATAGCCACGGCCCATGATCTCGACATTCAGCTGCCCCTGCGACAGGTAGCGCGCGTTCACATCCGTGATCTCCAGTTCGCCGCGGGCGGAGGGCTTGATGCTGGCCGCGATGTCGCAGACCTGCTCGTCGTAGAAGTACAGGCCGGTCACTGCATAGTGACTCTTGGGAGCCTTGGGCTTCTCCTCGATGCTGAGGGCTTTCTTGCGCACGTCGAACTCCACCACACCGTAGCGCTCGGGGTCGTGCACGTGGTAGGCGAACACCGAGGCGCCGCCGGGTTGTGCGCCTGCGGCATGCAGCAGGCCCTGGAAGTCATGGCCGTAGAAGATGTTGTCCCCCAGCACCAGGGCGCTGGGCTTGTTGTCCACGAAAGATTTGCCGAGGATGAAGGCCTGGGCCAGGCCGTCCGGGCTGGGCTGCACGCAATAGCTGATGTTCACGCCCCATTGGCTGCCATTGCCCAGCAGGGCCTCGAAGCGGGGGGTGTCCTGGGGGGTGCTGATCAGCAGGATGTCGCGGATGCCGGCCAGCATCAGGGTTGACAGGGGGTAGTACACCATCGGCTTGTCATAGACCGGCAGCAACTGCTTGCTGATGGCCAGGGTGGCGGGGTGCAGCCGGGTGCCGGAGCCGCCCGCGAGAATGATGCCTTTGCGTTGGAGTGTCATGGCGATGGAAATCCCTGTGATGCGTGGTGTACGGATTGGGGGTGGGCGGGCCCGCCTCAGCCCAGGAACTCGCGCAGCATGCGCTCCACGCCGGCTTGCCATGGCGGCAGTGTCAGCTGGAAGGTGTTGCGCAGCTTGGCGGTGTCCATGCGCGAATTGAGCGGCCGCTTCGCGGGCGTGGGGAAGTGCGTGGTGGGCACGGCCTGGATGGCCTCGGCAGCCACCCGGATGGGCTGCCCGGCGGCCCGGGCGAACTCGATCACATGGCGGGCGTAGGCATGCCAGGAGGTTTCGCCAGCGGCCACCGCATGGTAGGTGCCTTGCACCTCGGGCCGGGCCTGGGCGGTGCGCAGCATGTGGGCGGTGAGGTCGGCCAGCAGGTCGGCCCCCGTGGGCGCGCCGATCTGGTCGTCGATGACGGTCAGCTGGTCCCGTTCCTTGGCCAGACGCAGCATGGTCTTGGCGAAGTTGCCGCCGCGTGCACCGTACACCCAGCTGGTGCGCAGGATCAGGTGGCGGCAGCCGCTGGCGCGGATCAGGGCCTCGCCTTCGAGCTTGGTGAGGCCGTACACGCTCAAGGGGGCCGTGGGGGCGTCCTCCACCCACGGCGCCTGGCCCTCGCCGTTGAAGACGTAGTCCGTGCTGTAGTGCACCAGCCAGGCCTGGCGTGACGCTGCCGCGCGGGCCAGCACGCCCACGGCCGTGGCGTTGATGCTGCGTGCGAGCTCCGGTTCGCTCTCCGCCTTGTCGACCGCGGTGTGCGCCGCCGCATTCACGATGACGTCGGGCGCCACCGCCTGCACCGTGGCGGCCAGGCTCTCGGGCTTCGAGAAATCGGCCTGCAGGGCCCCGGGGCTGTCGAAGTCGAGGGCGACGAGTTCACCCAGCGGGGCGAGGGCGCGCTGCAGTTCCCAGCCGACCTGGCCGTTCTTGCCCAGCAGCAGGATCTTCATGCTGCGGTGTTCCGCTGGCTGTAGTTGGTGGCGACCCAGTCGCGGTAACTGCCGCTCTGGACGTGGGCCACCCACTCGCTGTTGTCGAGGTACCAGCGCACCGTCTTGCGGATGCCGGTCTCGAAAGTCTCGGCGGGCTTCCAGCCCAGCTCGCGCTCGAGCTTGCGGGCGTCGATGGCGTAGCGGCGGTCATGGCCGGGCCGGTCGGTGACGAAGGTGATCAGGCGGGCGTAGCTGCCTGCGGGGTCGGGCTTCATCTCGTCCAGCAGCGCGCACACGGTGCGCACGATCTCGAGGTTGG
>CBINPE010000019.1:0-51125 GCA_966252435.1 uncultured Burkholderiales bacterium
AAGAGCCGGATGTCATTCCTCCACCCGCACCCGCACCCGCACCCGCACCCGCGCCCGCGCCTGCGCCTGCGCCTGCCTGCCCGGATCCCGTGCCGGGGGTGACGCCGTCCGTGGTGTTCAGTGCGCCGACGCCGGCGGGCGTGACGCTCAGCGGCAACCGCAGCAGCGCGTGCTTCACCGGCGCCAAGGGCTATGGCGTGCGCTCCACGGTGGCTGTCACCCAGGGGACGAACAGCTTCTACTACTTCGAGGCCAAGCGCTCGACGCCTGTGAACATGAGCATCGGCGTGGGCGGCACGGCCCTGGCCGATGCGGGTGCGGGTCTGGACCTCGGCCCCACCGCCGACAGCCTCGTCGTCAACTACACCAACACCCTGACGCAGGATGCCGCGGGCCACACCCAGTACGGCCAGGTCGGGCTGCAGGACGTGCTGGGCTACGCGGTCGACTACCGCGACAAGTACCCCGTGGTCTACGTGATCGGCAAGGCGGGCACGTCCTGCCCCACCGCCGGGCTGACGGGCAACGCGCCGTGCGTGTTCAGCCGCGTGCAGCTGGCCGGCACCACCGGCGCGCTCTACATCTACGCCTACGGCAATGGCGACGGCACGGCCACCGGCCCGATGGTGTCGCTCAACACCGGCAGCAACCTCGTGGCCAAGCCCTACACCTACTCACAGGCGGGAGTGCGCAAGGCACTGCGCGCCGCGTTCTACCAGGGCGACCGCGGCTTCAACCCGCAATGGCCCGGCAGCACCGGCCCGCTGGCCATGCCCACACTCACGCGCAGCAGCCGCGAGCGCGCCGTCATCCGCCTGGGTGATGCGACGCCCTACACCAACGCGTTCAGCGCCACGGCCGGGGGCAACACCGCCGCGATCCAGTGGACCGACGAGAACGGCACCGCCCGCGGCACCGGCGGCACGCTGTCGCTGACGCCCACGCTGCTGTCCGCACTGGGTGCCGGCTCGCACCAGCTGATCGCCGGCGTGACCGATCCTGTCACTGGCCTCTACACCGAGCTGGTCTACCAGCTGACCATCGACGCCGCGGGCACCAACCTCGACGACGATGGCGACGGCCTGACCTACGACCAGGAGAAGGCCGCCGGCACCGATCCGGCCAACCCCGACACCGATGGCGACGGCCTGTCGGATGGCGTCGAGGCGGCGCTGGGCTTCAATCCCACCCTGGTCGACTCCGACTTCAACGGCGTCAACGATGGCCGCCAGCTGGGCGGCAACGGCAGCCTGCTGCAGCACCTGAACCTGGTCATGGAGACCGGTGCCTATCCGACCAGCCGCGGCATCGTGTTGTCGGACGACGGCCTCTCGGCAGCCTTCACCTCGGACGTCAACCAGGACTGCGTGCAGCGCAAGGGCGTGTTCGCCGATGCCGACTTTGCCGACATCCAGCATTGCTACAAGCGCGCGGTGCGGATCAACGGTGCCATCAAGCAGGGTGAGTTCCGCTACTTCGAGACGCACCGACTGGCCGGCACCGACAACCTGGGCCAGGGCTTCATCACCGCCAACAGCGCGATCGATCCCTACTGCTGCTTCAACGGTGCCCAGGCGCCGACTCCGCCGGCGGCGCGCACCCCGCCGTCCATGTCCGTGAACTCGGCCGGCGGCACCTACGTTCAGCTGGTCAGCCAGCAGGGCTACAACACGAGCGCCACCTCGTACTACGGCTTCGCCGTGGACTACACCGGGGCCAACCCCGTCGTCTACATCGTGACCACGGACGGGGTGGGCGGGATGTCGGTACTGCCGCTGGCGGTGCCGGGCTTCAACGGGGCCGACGTGATTCCCTTCATGTACGGCAACCCGCTGTCCGACACCGAGGCACGCGGCTCGATCAACCTGGGCCTGCAGCGCTTCCACTACGACACCACTGCACTGCGCAGCACCCTGGCCAGCCTGGGGGCGAACGTGGGCCAGTTCCGGCCCGGCGTCGGGATCCATCGCCGGCCCTGACGCGGTGACACGAAGGGGCGGCATGGCGGCTGTCCCTTCTGCCAGTGAAAGGCGGGGGCTACCCTGCGAGGGCTGCGCCCCCATCCCAACCTTCCCCCAGTGGGGGAAGGAGCGGACGCCCTCCCCCCGCTGGGGAGGGCTGGGGTAGGGGCTGTCACGCACCGGGTGAAAGTCCCATCGCACCCGGGCGCTGTTTCTCGTTTCTCGTCTCTTGTTTCCTGAGTTCAATCCGTCACGACGAACACGCGGCGGCGCTTGAACCTGATCTCCGGTGCCGGCGCGGGCGCGCTGTGCTTGAGGTGGAGGCCGCGGCTGGGCCGGGGGCTGGACTCCGGGGCCTTGGCCTTGTTGAGGGCCTTGCGGACCTGGAAGGTGTTCAGCCGGGCGACGAAGTCGCCGTTGACCTGCACGAACTGCTCGCCTTGCATCCCGAGGGCGCCGATCTGGGCGCCCCGCTGGATGCTGCCGATCAGCTTGATCGGGTCATTTTCATCGCGGGCGTAGGTGAAGCGCTGCCACTCGAGCCGGCCCAGACGCACATACCAGTTGTCTCTCATCCGGCCGCTCACTGCGCGAGCTGCCTGAACGGCTGAATCGTTACCAGGGGAACTTTGCGTCTGTGCGGGGAAATCATCGTCAGGTCGGGAAAAGGCTGGGTTGGGGTCATTCTCAAGTGGGCCCGCATGGCGGGCCGGCGGCGGCAGGCGGCATGGACGCGCCCGCCGGTGCCTAGTGCTCGTCGCGGTCGTCTTCGCGCGCCGGGGGGGCCGGGGGCTTGTGGTGGCGTTGTTCGCGCAGGCGCTTCAGCAGCTCGTAGGTGACGGTGTCGGCCGAGGCCTGGCCGTTCTGCGGGGGACTGTTCTTCTTTTTTCCCTTCCCCGTGGAGAACGCCGCCGCGAGCCGCTGACGCAGGTCGCGCCAGGCGTCCCGCAGGTCGGGGCGGTGCGGCCCGCGCAGCAGGGGGATGATGCGCCAAGCGAGGTGGCCATCCAGGGGGGCAAGGGGAAGCAGGTTGAAGGCCATCCACAGCAGGTTGCTGAAGACCAGGGTGGCGAAGGCAGGGGCCATGAAGAGCGCCGCCTGGGGTGCCAGCTGCACCAGGGCCAGCTGCAGCAGCACTGCCACCACCAGCAGCGCAGCCTGCGCCAGCACGCCGCCCCAGGCGATCAGGACATCGTCGATCTCGCGGTAGGGGTGCGCGTGCTCGCAGCGCCCCTGCAGCAGGTGGACGTGCAGCGCATGCACGCGGGTGCGGCGCAGCCAGGCCATCAGCGCGTGCCCGCTCTCATGCGCCAGCATGACCAGCACCATGGCCAGCGAAGACAGCAAGGCCGGCACCAGCCGTTGGCTTTGCAGGTAGAACCAGGGAAACCACAGCAGCAGCGACCAGTGGAAAAACACCGGTACCTGCTTCCAGTGCCAAACCAGGGATTGATGGCTCTTCATGCGACTGCTTCGACGGCGAGGGCAACAAACGGCAAGGAAAAATCGGTGGATGCCCGAGGGTGGTGAAAGCAGGTCCTCCCGGGGCGCGGGCCGGATTGTGTCATGACGCGCACCGGCGGGATGCCGGCCGAGGCGGCCCGCTCACCAGACCGGCCTCAGCAGGTCGGCCTGCAGCGTGCGCATCACCTGGGCGGCCTGCGGATGGCGGGTCTGCAGCAGGTAGGCGTGCACGGTGGACAGCAGGGTGCAGCCCTCCTGCGGGATGAAGGCCCAGCCCTTGACCGTGTCTTCCTCCACCAGCAGGTTGTTGGCGATCACGATGGCGTGGGCGTAGAGCCGCCCGGCCAGGCCGTGGCGCCGGCCCAGCTCGAAGATCACGTTGGAGTCGAACTTGTGCGACACCGCGGCCATCGGGTAGGCCGCCACCAGCGCGGCCGGCGGGGCCGCCAGGGGCCGGTCGAGCCGGATGCTGAAGCGCACCCCGTGCATCAGCTGGCTCGGCGTGGTGATGTCCGAAGAGGTGAGGTGCACTTTGACGCCGAGCGTGGCGTAGAGGTCGCGCACATCGATGGCGTGGTGCGTGCCGGCCACGGGGTCGAGGTGGCGCGACACGACGTTGGCCGACACCAGCTTGGCGTGCGAGCCCAGGTCTTCCGAGCGGCGCACCACCACGAAGTCGGCGGCGCGCAGCCGGGCCACGTCGCCGCTGGTGAACATCTGCAGCAGGGCCGCCAGGCCGTGGGTGTTGCAGGACACCACCTGCACGTGCGAGGCCCCTTCCACCTGGGCGTCGTTGAGCCCCGTCATGAAGGGGATGCCGAAGCCCTTCTCGCTGCCCTGGGCGCAGGCGCCGCGGCAGCGCGGCCAGCTTGCGTAGCGCGCGCGGTTGCGCAGGCCGAAGCCGTTGGCGGTGCAGTCGAAGACGTAGTCGACCTCGGGGATGACCGCGTCGGCGTGGGGGAAGGCCGGGTCCCCCTGGGCGCTGCAGACCTGCACGCCCTGCTGTTGCAGCAGCGCCAGGTCGGCACGCTCCCATTCGTTGACGGGCTGGTTCTTGAGGGCCGACAGCGTGCCGATGCCCAGCGCCTCGCGGTGCCGGCCCAGGATGGCCAGCAGGGTGCGGCCGATGTTGCCGATGCCGTTGACGAGCACGTGGGTGGACGCAGAGGTCGGGGAGGTCATGGCTGGCGGGGGGAGGGCGGACGGGAAGGCGAGGGGCGCGGGCGTTGCACCAGGCGGCGCACCACCGCCTTGCCCAGCACCGGCACCAGGGCGGACTGCAGCAGGATGAGCAGGTCCAGCCCCCGCGTGCCGCGGCGTGCGTAGTGGTGGTCGTGGTGCCAGCTCAGCTTGGCGTGGCAGCGCGGGCTCAGCTGGGCCGGCCCGGTCAGCCCCGGCGGCACCGACCAGCGCGCGTCGTGGTAAGGGGTGTGCCACTTGAGGCGCTCGACGTCGGCGGGGGTGAGGGGGCGCGGGCCGACGAAGCGCATCTCGCCGCGCAGCACGTTGATCAGCTGCGGCAGCTCGTCCAGGCCGGTGGCCCGCAGCACGCGGCCGAGCGGCGTGACGGCGCCGTCAGCCATGCTGCGGAACTTGTAGATGGTGAACAGGCGCCGGCCCAGCCCGACCCGCGGCTGCGTGAACAGCACCGGGCGGCCCATGCACACCAGGATCAAGGCGGCGCTCAGCAGCCAGACCGGGCTCAGCGCCAGGCCCAGCAGCAGCGCCGCGGCGCGCGACGGGAGGGAAGTCATGAAGAAGGCGGCCATGGCGGGTACGGCGGGCACGCGGAGGTCCGGCTGGGCGCCTTACAGCGGCACCTGCTGCACCGGCAGGTCCAGGCCCAGCCAGCGCGCGGCGATGTCGTGCAGCTGCTGTGGCTGGCCGGTGGTCTGCAGCACGATCGGCGGCTCGGACGGGCCAGGCCCGCCCTCCGGCATGGGTGGCAGCGCGCTGAAGCGCCGGGCCGCCTGCAGGGCCACGGCCTCGGCGGTGTCGACGATGCGCACGCCCGCGCCGAGCAACTCGGCGATCTGGTCGTGGACGAAGGCGTAGTGGGTGCAGCCCAGCACCACGGTGTCGACCTGCTTGTCGCGCAGCTGGCCGCAATACTGCGCCAGCAGGCGGCGGATGTCGGGGGCGCGCAGGTCGCCCTGCTCGATCGCCAGGGCCAGCCCCGGGCAGGGCTGGGCCATGACCTGTGCGGCGGCCGCGTGGGCCTGCACCAGCGTGTGGAAGCGCGGCGACTGCAGGGTCGCGGTGGTGGCCATCACGCCGATGCGCTGGTTGTGCGACAGCGCCACCGCCGGCTTCACGCCCGGCTCCACGCCCACCAGCGGCACGCCGGGCCAGTCCTCGCGCAGCTGCTGCACCGCCGCCGCGGTGGCGGTGTTGCAGGCGATCACGACGCCGCGGCAGTGCATGGTCTGCAGCAGGTGCCGCGTCAGGCGGCGCGAGCGCTCCAGCACGAAGTCGTTGCTGCGCTCGCCGTAGGGCGCGTGGCCCGAGTCGGCGAGGTAGACGAAATGGGCCTGCGGCAGATGCAGGCGCAGGGCCCTGAGCACCGACAGTCCCCCCACGCCCGAGTCGAACACGCCCACGCGCAGGGGGCCGGCGGGGCTCGTCGTCAGGGCGTCCGGTGGCGAGGAAGGCTGCATGGGCCTGCAGTGTAGAGGCGTACCGCCGAGCCTCGGCGTGAACTTCATCACCCGCTCGGGGGGGGGCTGCATAGAATCGCACGACCGTGCCATTTCAGCGCCGGGCGCCGCGGATGGCGGGGATGGATGGGAGACCCCGGGCTGGGCGCTCCCCGAAGCGCCACCTAAAATCTCGCCCATCATCGCCCGTCCGTGGTGCGGGGGCGATGGACCGACCGACAACAACCGAGGCCATGTCGCCTCAGGAGAAACAAGACATGAAAGTGCTGGTGCCCGTCAAGCGCGTGGTGGACTACAACGTGAAGGTGCGGGTCAAATCCGACGGTTCGGGGGTGGACATCGCCAACGTGAAGATGAGCATGAACCCCTTCGACGAGATCGCCGTGGAAGAGGCGACGCGGCTCAAGGAGAAGGGCGTGGTGAGCGAGGTGATCGCGGTGTCGTGCGGCGTGGCCGCCTGCCAGGAGACGCTGCGCACCGCAATGGCCATCGGTGCCGACCGTGCCATCCTGGTCGAGACCGACGCCGAGCTGCAGCCCCTGGCCGTGGCCAAGCTGCTCAAGGCGCTGATCGACAAGGAGCAGCCGGGGCTGGTGATCCTCGGCAAGCAGGCCATCGACGACGACTGCAACCAGACCGGCCAGATGCTGGCCGCGCTGGCCGGCTGGCCCCAGGCCACCTTCGCCTCCAAGGTCGAGCTGGCCGCGGGCGACGCCCAGGTGACGGTGACGCGCGAGATCGACGGCGGCCTGCAGACGCTGAAGCTGCAGCTGCCCGCGGTGGTGACCACCGACCTGCGGCTCAACGAGCCGCGCTACGTCACCCTGCCCAACATCATGAAGGCCAAGAAGAAGCCGCTCGAGGTGCTGCAGCCCGCCGCGCTGGGCGTGGACGTGACGCCGCGCATCCAGACCTTGAGCGTGGCCGAACCCCCGCAGCGCAGCGCTGGCATCAAGGTGCCCGACGTGGCCACGCTGGTTTCCAAACTCAAGAATGAAGCAAAGGTGATCTGACATGAGCACATTGGTGGTGGCCGAACACGACAACGCCTCCCTCAAGCCCGCCACGCGCAACGCCGTCACGGCGGCCCTGCAGTGCGGCGGCGAGGTCCATGTGCTGGTGGCCGGCGCGCAGGCCGGCGGCGCGGCCCAGGCGGCCGCGCAGCTGGCGGGCGTGGCCAAGGTCTGGCATGCCGACGGCGAGGCCCTGGCCCAGGGCCTGGCCGAGAACCTCGCCCCGCAGGTGGTGGCGCTGGTGCGCGCCCAGGGCTACACCCACGTGGTGTTCCCGGCCACGGCGGCCGGCAAGAACGTCGCCCCGCGCGTGGCCGCGCTGCTGGACGTGGCCGCACTCTCCGACGTTACCCGCGTGGTGGCGTCCGACACCTTCGAGCGCCCCATCTACGCGGGCAACGCGATCGCCACGGTGCGCAGCATCGATCCCATCAAGGTGATGACGGCGCGCACCACCGCCTTCGACCTGGCGGCGGACGGCGGCAGCGCGGCGGTGGAGTCCCTGGCGCCCGTCGCGGCCTCGGCCCAGGCCGCCTTCGTGGGCAACGAGATGGCCAAGAGCGACCGCCCCGAGCTGACGGCGGCCAAGGTGGTCGTCTCCGGCGGGCGGGCCCTGGGCAGCAGCGAGAAGTTCACCGAGGTGCTCACCCCGCTGGCCGACAAGCTCGGCGCGGCCCTGGGCGCCAGCCGCGCGGCGGTCGACGCGGGCTATGCGCCCAACGACTGGCAGGTGGGGCAGACCGGCAAGATCGTCGCGCCGCAGCTCTACATCGCCTGCGGCATCAGCGGGGCGATCCAGCACCTGGCTGGCATGAAGGACAGCAAGGTCATCGTCGCCATCAACAAGGACGCCGAGGCGCCGATCTTCAGCGTGGCCGACTACGGCCTCGAGGCCGACCTGTTCACGGCCGTGCCGGCCCTGGTGGCGGCCTTGTGAGTTGAGTCCCCCCTCCCGTTGGGGAGGGCGGGCCCCTTCCCCCGGTGGGGGAGGGTTGGGATGGGGGCTGCCGCGCCGGCCCCCATCCCAACCTTCCGGACCTTCGCGTCCATCTTCAGGAGCTTGCGATGAGCTACCGCGCCCCCGTCAAAGACATGTTGTTCTGCATGCAGCACCTGGCGGGCCTGGAGGCCATGGCCCGCTGGCCCGGCCTGGCCGACCTGGACCTCGACACCGCGCAGGCCGTGCTCGAGGAAAGCGCGAAATTCATCGAATCGGAGGTGGCGCCGCTCAACCGGGTGGGTGACCAGGATCCCTCCTCGTTCGCGCAGGGCGAGGTGCGCACCACGCCGGGCTTCAAGGCCGCCTTCGCGCAGTTCGGCGCCGGTGGCTGGCAGGGGCTGCAGCACCCGGTCGACTTCGGCGGTCAGGGCCTGCCCAAGACCATCGCCGCGCCCTGCATCGAGATGCTCAACAGTGGCAGCGTCAGCCTGGCGCTGTGCCCGCTGCTCACCGACAGCGCCATCGAGGCCCTGCTCACGGCGGGCTCGCCCGCGCAGCAGGCCCTGTACCTGCCGAAGATGATCTCGGGCGAGTGGACCGGCACCATGAACCTGACCGAGCCCCAGGCGGGCTCGGACCTCGCGCTGGTGCGCACCCGGGCCGAGCCGCAGGGCGACGGCAGCTACAAGCTGTTCGGCACCAAGATCTTCATCACCTACGGCGAGCACGACATGGCCACCAACATCGTGCACTTCGTGCTGGCGCGCTTGAGCGGGGCGCCCGAGGGGGTGAAGGGGCTGAGCCTGTTCATCGTGCCGAAGTTCCTGGTGCAGCCCGACGGCAGCCTGGGCGCGCACAACGACGTGCACTGCGTCAGCCTGGAGCACAAGCTGGGCATCAAGGCCAGCCCCACCGCAGTGATGCAGTACGGCGACCACGGCGGGGCGGTCGGCCACATGATCGGCGAGCCGAACCGCGGCCTCGAGTACATGTTCATCATGATGAACGCGGCCCGCTACACGGTGGGCCTGCAGGGCATCGGCGTGGCCGAGCGCGCCTACCAGCAGGCCGTGGCGTACGCGCGCGAACGCGTGCAGTCGCGTCCGGTGGACGGCTCGGCGCGCCACAGCGTGCCCATCATCCACCACCCCGACGTGCGCCGCATGCTGATGACCATGCGGGCCCACACCGAAGGCTGCCGCGCCATGGCGGTGGTGGCCGCGGCGGCCTGTGACGCGGCCCGCCACCACCCCGACCCCGCGGTGCGCGCCAACCAGCAGGCCTTCTACGAATTCATGGTGCCCCTGGTCAAGGGCTACGGCACGGAGATGAGCATCGAGGTGGCCAGCCTGGGGGTGCAGGTGCACGGCGGGATGGGCTTCATCGAGGAGACTGGCGCGGCCCAGTACTACCGCGACGCCCGCATCCTGACCATCTACGAGGGCACCACCGCCATCCAGGCCAACGACCTGGTCGGGCGCAAGACGCAGCGCGACGGCGGCGCCGTGGCCCGTGACATCGCGGCGCTGATGGAGGCCACCGGCCACGCGGTCGACGCCCTGGCCAGCGAGTGCGCCACCCGCCTGGCGCACCACCTGCAGACGGCACGCCAGGCCTGGATCGACGTGGTGGACTTCATGCTGACGGGGGCGCGCAGCGACCCCAACACGGTGTTTGCCGGCTCGGTGCCCTACCTGCTGCTGGCCGGCCAGGCGGTGGCGGGCTGGCAGCTGGCGCGCGCCTTCGTGGCGGCCCAGGCCGAGCTGGACGCCGGCCGGGGCGACGCCGATTTCCTGAAGGCCAAGCAGGCCACGGCGCTGTTCTACGCCGACCACATCCTGAGCCGCGCGCCCGCCTGGCGCACCATGATCGTCGAGGGCGGGGCCAGCGTGATGCGGCTGCCGGTGTCGGCGTTCTGAGGAGCTTCTGAGGGCACGGCACGCGCCGGGGGCGCATGCCGCGAGGTTCCGCTCAGCCCTCGGTGGGGAACTGCTCCTGCGCCCAGGCCACCCAGGCCGGCGGGGCCGCGTGGGCGTCGAGGAAGGCCTGGCGCTGCTCCGTGTCGTCGAAGGCGCTCATGCCCCACAGCCGGAACGCGTCCACATAGCCCATGTCGTCCTCGAACGAGTCGGCGAAGTCGTCCAGCCCGAGGCCCAGCTGCCAGGGCGGTGTCGGCGCCCCGGCCGCCAGCAGCTGCGCGAGCGTGCGCAGGCCTTGTGCCAGATCGAGCTCGGGCACGCGCCCCTTCACCAGTGCGGCCTCACAGGCACGCCAGGCCGGAGGCACCTGCGGTGGCACCCAGCTGCCTGCCCGGCGCAGGCCGGCCACCTGGCGGGACCAGAACCACAGCTCGCGCGTCCAATGGCGGGCGGCGGTCTCCGGGGTCTCGGTCCACAACCAGGGCCAGTGCACGCCGTCCTGGCGGGCCAGCCAGGTCGGGAAGGCGATGTCGGAGGCAATCAGGCCTTGGGCCTCCAGGAACCGGTGCGTCTCTTCGCTGAGTTCGTCCTCTTCAGCGTCCGGATGGAGGGTCTCGTGCACGGCCCGTGCCCAGCTGCAGGGGGCGGGCGGGTGGCGCCGCAGGTAGGCCAGGCGTGCCTCGAAAGCGGGGCCGAGCTTGTCGAGGAAGCAGTGCCACAGGCCCAGCCAGTCCTCGCCGGCACCCATGCGCCAGCCGATCGTGTAGCGCTCGAACTGAGGGAACCGGGCCCAGGGCGGGGACAGGTCACCGTGGTCATCGAGATGTTGGCCCAGCCGGGCGGCGCAGCTTTCCTGCCAGTTCATGTGCTTGCTTGGTGGCCCGTCTGTATGAGGTCAAGGTTCGATGCCCGAGGAAATCTTCCTCAATGCGGCCTGAAAGTGTAGGGGGCGTCCCGGGGATGGCTCAATGCCCGCGTCCAACGGCCGATAACACAGGCGACAGGGAAAGGATCGCAAAGAAGGGCCGTGCGAACGGCGCCCCCACGCCCGGGATGGGCAAGGAATGCTGTTTATGGACAAACTGAAGGTCTCCTCTCGTCTTCTCCTGCTTGCCGGGGTGCTGGGCCTGCTCCTGCTGTTTGTCGGAGGACTGGGGCTGCACGGGATCGAGCAATCGAACGATGCCTTGCGCACGGTGTACGAGGACCGCACCGTACCGGCGACCCAGATCGGCGAAATCCAGTCGCTCATGCTGCACAACCGGGTCAAGATCAACGCCGCCCTGCTCACGCCCGAGGCGGACCTCATACGCGCCCGCACGGACGAGATCGAGGCCAACCTGTCCAAGGCGAACAAGATCTGGGAGGCCTACATGGCGACGACCCTGACGGCCGAGGAAGCCAAGCTGGCCAAGCACTTCGCAGCCCAACGCGACGCCTTCCTCACCGAGGCGCTGCGGCCGATCATCGTGGCGTTGCGCGCAGGCCAGGTGGATGAAGCCAAGAGCCTGTTGCATAACAAGCTGCGCCTGCTGGCGCCGCCGCTGGAGCAGGACCTGCAGGCCCTGTCCCAGCTGCAGGTCGACGTCGCACGCGAGGAATACGAAGCAGCCCGCGCGCGCCACGGCACCATCCGACTGCTGGTCCTGGGCGCCATCCTGCTGGGGCTCGCGCTGGCCGCGGTGCTGGGGACGCTCACCGTGCGCAGCATCGGGCGCGAGCTGGGCGGCGAGCCGCGCGAGGCGGCCGGGATTGCGCGCCGCGTCGCCTCGGGCCACCTCGACGCGCCCATCCTCCTGCACCCCGGCGACCAGGCGAGCCTGATGGCCCAGCTCAAGACCATGCAGGACAAGCTGTCCCAGGTGGTCCAGTCGGTGCGCGGCAATGCGGAGAGCGTGGCCACCGCGAGCGCGCAGATCGCCCAGGGCAACCTGGAGCTGTCCAGCCGCACCGAGGAGCAGGCCTCCGCCCTGGAGCAGACCGCCTCCAGCATGGAGCAACTCGCCGCGACCGTGAGGCAGAACGCCAACAACGCGCAGCAGGCGCACCAACTGGCGCGCAGCGCCCGCGACGTGGCCGCCCGGGGCGGCGCGGTGGTCAACGAGGTGGTCGAGACGATGAAGACCATCAACGAGAGCAGCCGGCACATCTCCGAGATCATCGCGGTCATCGACGGCATCGCGTTCCAGACCAACATCCTCGCGCTCAACGCCGCCGTGGAGGCCGCCCGCGCGGGCGAGCAGGGCCGCGGCTTCGCGGTGGTGGCCGGCGAAGTCCGCAGCCTGGCGCAGCGCAGCGCGGAGGCGGCCAAGCAGGTCAAGAGCCTCATCACCGCCAGCGCGCAGCGGGTCGAGGCGGGCACCGCCCTGGTGGACAACGCCGGCACGACGATGCACGAGATCGAGCAGTCGGTGCAGGGGCTGGCCGACCTCATCGCGGAGATCAGCACCGCCAGCAGCGAGCAGAGCGCCGGGGTCTCCCAGATCGGTGATGCGGTGAACCAGATGGACCGCGTCACGCAGCAGAACGCGGCGCTCGTCGAGGAGAGCGCGGCGGCGGCGGACAGCCTGAAATCGCAGTCGCAGCAGCTGGTGCAGGTGGTGTCGGTGTTCAAGCTGGCGCCGTAGGCGCTGCGGGGAGGCACAGGCGGTAAGCTCCGGGCTTTGCCTCATCACGGGGCAGCTGGGAGCCGTCATGCAGGACCGTTGCACACCGACACATCCGCGGCCCGGGGCCGTTGCCTGGCCGCGGGCCCTCGCATGCGCCTCTCTGATCAGCCTGTCGGCCTGCGGTGGTGGCGGTGGTGGTGGCGGTAGCGATGGGGCGGCCGTCCCCAGCGCCACCGGCCCTGCACCGGCGGTCAACCAGGCCTGCGTTGTCGACAGCACCGTCAACTCTGACGGCACGCTGCGCCAGCGCACCGTGTCGCATCCCTGCGCCCACTATGGCGTCGTCACCACCCGCATGACCAGCGCCGGCACGCCGGTCACGATGGACTTCCTGATGGCCTCACCGCCCGAGGGCATGGCGCCGAAGGCGGCGGTGGTGTTGATCGGTGGCGCCAACTTCGACATGGGCATCACCGGCGATGCAGGCTCCGGCGTGGCCACTGGCAGCGGCGCCAACTTCCTGGTGCGCTCCGCGCAGCTCTTCGCCAACGCTGGCTACCTGGCGATCGCGCTCGACCGGCCCTCCGATTGGCAGGCGGGGCCCGGCCCGGACGAGACCAGCAACGTCGACCTGTACCGCGTGTCGGTCCGTCATGCCGTCGACATCGCGTCGGTGCTGCACCGCGTGAACGCGAACAACCTGCCGGTCTTCCTGACCGGCACCAGCCGCGGCAGCATGTCGGTGATGGCCGCTAACTCCCTGGGTGCCGCCGTGGTCATCTCCAGCCCCGTGACCGTCGGCCGGCCGGACTATCCCTCGCAGCTGTACGTGGGCGACCCGCGCCAGCCGGTCCTGCAGCCCAGCCGCGTGGTGCGTCCCGCGGCGGTCCTGCGCAACAACAGCGACGAGTGCGGCATCACCCCGCCCGCGGGGACCCAGGCCCTGTACCAGGCCTTGCTGGCTGCTGGTGTGGAGGCCGCCTCGTTCACCGCCAACGGCGGCGCGAAGGTGAGCACCGCCTCTCCCGGCATCGTGCCCGACCCCTGCCAGGCCTTGTCGTACCACGCCTACCTGGGCATCGAGTCCCTCGCGGTGGGCCAGCTCACCCACTGGTTCGACAGCCGCGTCGCGGCATTGGGCGCCAACCGCCGTCCCACCGCGCCGCTGCTGAAGGCCAGCACCGCTGCGGGCGCCTCCCAGGCCATCGAGCTGGCCGCCAACACCCGTGATGCCGATGGCGACACGCTCACGTATGCGCTGCCCTACGGCGCGACCAGCCTGGGGGGCACTGTCAGCCTGGCGGGCTCGGTGGTCACCTACACGCCGCCAGCCGGCGTGAGCCAGCGGACCGACCACTTCGTGTACTTGGCCACTGACGGCAAGGGGGGCGTGGATGCCACGGTCGTGGCCGTCGACATCCACTGAGGCCGAGGCTTGTTCGCAGGAGGGCGGTGCCCTGGGGCGTGCCGCTGTGCGCAGCCCCAGGAACGCCATGGACACGCAGCTCGTGTACCCTTGAACGGACGTCGTGGGTTTCCTTTCAGCCGTCCGTTTGCCTGGAGTGCGTGCCTCATGTCCCTGCCCCCCCTGCTGCAGCGTCTGCGACTGCCGGTGATCGGCTCCCCCATGTTCATCATCAGCCACCCGGCCCTGGTGATCGCCCAGTGCAAGGCCGGGGTGGTGGGGGCCATGCCTGCGCTCAATGCGCGTCCGGCGGAGCAGCTGGATGAATGGCTCGCCGAGATCACCGAGGCCCTGGCCACGCACGACCAGGCCCATCCGGAGCAGCCGGCCGCTCCCTTCGCCATCAACCAGATCGTGCACAAGAGCAACGACCGCCTCGAGCGCGACATGGCGCTGTGCGAGAAATACAAGGTGCCGCTCGTCATCACCTCGCTGGGCGCGCGGGCCGACGTCAACGACGCCGTGCACCGCTGGGGCGGCCTGGTCCTGCACGACGTGATCCACAACGCCTACGCGCACAAGGCCATCGACAAGGGCGCCGACGGCCTGATCGCCGTGGTTGCCGGGGCGGGCGGGCATGCCGGCCTGAAAAGCCCCTTCGCGCTGGTGCAGGAGATCCGCACCTGGTTCCCGGGCCCGCTGGCCCTGGCGGGCGCGATCGCCACCGGCCAGGGCATCCTGGCAGCCCAGGCCATGGGCGCCGACCTGGCCTACATCGGCTCGGCCTTCATCGCCACGGACGAGGCGCGCGCCGTGCCCGGCTACAAGCAGATGGTGGTCGACAGCACCAGCGACGACATCGTCTACACCAACCTCTTCACGGGCGTGCACGGCAACTACCTGAAGGAGTCGATCCGCCGCGCCGGCCTCGATCCCGACCACCTGCCCGAGAGCGACCCCAGCGCGATGGATTTCGCGCGCGGCTCGGCCAAGGCCTGGCGCGACATCTGGGGCGCAGGGCAGGGCGTGGGCGCGGTCGACCGCATTGAGCCGGTGGCGGCCCGTGTGGCCCGCTGGCAGGCCGAGTACGCCGCCGCGCGCGCGCGCCTGCTGGTGCTCTGAACGTCACGCGATTCGCCCCTGCGCATCCTTCCGAAGTGCGGGTATGTACACGAGGCCATGAGCGTTCGAGGCCTGGTCCGCTTCGCTGTCGCAGGGCAGGCCCCGGCCTGCGTTCCCACCACGATGCACGAGGGGGCTTGGCACGGGGCATGCATATTCATCGGATAAGTATGCGTTTTCGTCGCAGTCCCCTCGCATAATCGTTGCGCCCCTCCTTCCGATGGACCCGTCCCCAGGCCCTGCCCTGGGTGATGGGATGGACGGAAGCGCCCTGCAGGCCCGCGCCGTGCTGGCGGGTTGAACGCGTTACCCCATCAGTTCGTGATTCAGACAACAACGACATGACAAGCCATCGCCACACGACAAAGCCCACGCCGCCCAGGGTGGATCTTTTCAGCCCGCTTCCGGCCACGAATACGTAGTTCCACGCGGCGCACCGGCGAGGCCAGGCAGAAAAATTGCCCCCCGGCTCGTCGGACTGCCCGCCCGGTCACGGCTCGCGAGCGCCGTGTCGATGCCGGCCGTTCACGCTGCCTGCCAGGCTTGGCGGGAGGAGGGCACGCGTCCCTCCGTCCCGCCGCCGCGTGATCTGCCCAGGGGTTCGACATGGGTGTTCCTTGCTGTGTCCACGGCCCGCAAGGGCCTTCAGTTTTCCAACCACAACAGGACCTCGAGTCCGGACAAGCAAGCCCATGGCACACACCTCCGCACCTCCCCTTCAACCTCTGTCCTTGGCCATCCTGCTGGCCTTCGCCGGCGCCGCCGGCGCGCAGACGGCTCACCTGCCTTCCGTGATCATCATGGGGCCGGCCGCCGAAGGCACGCAGATCGACGCCTTCTCCAGCAACTCGTCGGTGGTCTCGCAGAACCAGCTGCGCGACCTCAACGCCAACGACCTCAGCTCGGCCCTGCGCAACACCACGGGGGTGCAGACCGTGCGCTCCAACCCGGTCGGCGGCGGCACCGACGCCCAGGTGCTGATCCGCGGCATGGGTGCCAGCCGCCCGGGCAGCGAGATCAAGACCTACATCGACGACATTCCCTTCTACATGGGCGTGTGGAACCACCCGTTGCTGGACCTGCTGCCGCTCAACGGCATGCAGTCGGTGACGGTGTACAAGAGCCCGCAGCCGCAGATCAACGGCAACAACTTCGCCTCGGTGAACCTGAGGTCCAAGCGCGCCACGCAGGACGGCGTGCACGGCGACGGTTCCCTCTCCTTTGGCTCGTACAGCACGGTGGTCGAGCAGGCCAACCTGACCGGCCGCCAGGGTGACCTGGACTACGCGCTGGCCCAGGGCCGCGCGCAGTCCGACGGCCACCGCCCCAACGCCGACGGCGAGACCAACAACCTGATGGGCCACGTCGGCATGCGCCTGAACCCCAACTGGTCGGCCGGCGTCGGCTTCATCGCCTTGAACAACAAGGGCACCGACCCGGGCGACAACCGCCTGCCGGTGTCCGCGACGCCCGAGCGCTTCAAGCTGCGCGCCAGCACGGTCAGCGCCAACGTGGCCCACCAGCACGGCGACTGGCAAGGTGACGTGCGCATCTACAGCAACACTGGCCAGGGCGACCTGTTCAACCAGGCGCCGCCGAACGGCGACTACCTCACCCACTTCAGCATGAGCGGCCTGCGCTGGACCGAGCAGGTCAGCCCCTGGTCGGGCGGCACCGTGGTGGCCGGGCTGGACCATGACCGCCTGCGCGGCAACGTGCACTTCAACTGGAACGTGCCGATGCCGCCCACGTACTTCGACTCGCCCACCTTCAAGGTCACCTCGCCCCATGTGGCGGTGAGCCAGAAGATCGCGCTCAACCCGAGCTGGACCCTGGTGCCCTCGGCCGGCGTGCGCTTCTACGACCACAACGTGTTCGCCTCCAAGACCGCCCCGCACGCTGGCGTGACGCTGTCCTCGGACAAGGTGTCCGTGTTCGCCAACGTCGCGCGCGGCATCAACTACCCGGGCCTGGAGACGGCCGCCGTGTCGGCGGGCATGCCCATGCTGGGAACCACCTGGAAGAGCCTGGCCGCCGAGGAGCTGAACCACACCGAGCTGGGCGCCAAGTTCGCCCTGGCCACCGGCACGCAGATCGACGTCAGCGTCTTCGAGGACAAGGTCAAGAACCGCTACGTCTTCGGCTTCCCGCCCGACGTGCCCCCGCCGCCGCAGTTCCTGAACCTGGGCGCCTACCGCATGCGTGGCTCGGAACTGTCGGTGCGGCAGGAGATCACCAAGGGCTGGTCGGCCTTCGGCGGCCTGGCCCTGCTCGATCCCAGCATTGACAACCTGCCGTATTCGCCCAAGCGCGCGCTCAACGCCGGCGTGCTCGGCCAGGTCGGCCCGGTGCGCGTCGTGCTCGATGCGCAGCACCAGTCCGAGGTCTGGGCGCTGGACCGCTCCCGCACCGTGGGCGACACCAACACCACCAAGGTGGACGGCTTCACCGTGGTCAACGCCCGCGTGTCCTACGCGCTGCCGGCGCTGGGCAAGCAGGGCGAGGTGTTCCTCGCGGTCGAGAACCTGTTCGACAAGGACTATGCCTACCGCCCGGGCTATCCCATGCCGGGTCGCTGGGGGCAAATCGGGTTGTCAGCGAGTTTTTGATCTGATCTGATGCGCGTTTGCGCCCGGCCGGTGTGCGCGCCGGGCGCGCGGACAGTCCATCGGTGGCCGGCCCGGGCGGCCGGCCACCGATGAATCTGTCGTCAGCCAGTCAAGTCAGTCCATCCATCCCATTGAATCCGGAGGAAGCTGTTCGTGAACCAGACCGCGCGTCACCATCGAAGACTCATCATCCAGGCCATGGCACTGGGGCTGCCCGGCTCGCTGGCCTTGCCGCGGCTCGCGGCGGCCGCGCCTTCTCCCATGGAGATCGTCGAGAAGGCCGAGGAGATCCTGTGGGGCAAGACGGTGACCGGCGAGTACGAAATCATCATCAAGACGCCGACCTGGACACGCAGCCTGTCGCTGCGGCTGTGGATGGACCGGCCCGAGAAGTCTTTCACGCGCATCCTCGCGCCGGCCAAGGATGCGGGCATCTCTTTCCTGCGCCTGAAGACGGAATTTTGGAACTACCTGCCGTCGATCGAGCGCACCATCAAGATCCCGCCCTCCCTGATGCTGCAGCCCTGGCTGGGCTCCGACTTCACCAACGACGACCTGGTCAAGGAGAGCAGCCTCGTCCACGACTACATCCACAGCCTGGCTGGCGAGAAGCCCCTCAACGGCGAGCCCGCCTGGCAGATCGAGGGCCTGCCCAAGCCCGAGGCCGCCGTGGTCTGGGGCAAGATCGTCTACACCATCCGCAAGAGTGACTTCGCACCGCTGCAGCTGGAGTACTACGACGAGCGCGGTGACAAGATCCGCACGTTGTCCTTCACCGAATTCCAGACGATGGACGGCCGCCTGATCCCCACGCGCTGGGTGATGCAGCCCACCGCCAACGCTGGCAAGAACACCACCTTCGTCGTCAAGGCGGCCACCTACAACAGGCCCATCGCCGCCGATGTGTTTTCGTTGCGCAACCTGACCGAAACCATGAAGAAATGAGGAGCCCCATGGACCGCTTGCCACCCGACAGCATGCCCCTCGTCCAGATGGACGACCTGAGCAAGGTGTACCGCCAGGGCGATATCGAGGTCACCGCCCTGGCCGACATCAACCTGAAGATCTGTCCCGGAGAGTTCACGGCCCTGGTGGGGCCGTCCGGCTCCGGCAAGACCACGCTGCTCAACCTGATCGGGGCGCTGGACACGCCCAGCGGCGGCACCCTCACGCTGGGCGGCGAGGCGCTGGCACGCCAGAGCCGCTCGCAGCTGGCCGACCTGCGGCTGCACAAGATCGGCTTCATCTTCCAGGACTACAACCTGCTGCCGGTGCTGTCCGCGCTGGAGAACGTCGAGTACGTGCTGCTGCTGCAGGGCGTGCCCGCGGCCGAGCGGCGCCGCCGCGCCGACGAGGCGCTCAAGCAGGTCGGGCTGGACGGCTGCCAGCAGCGCCGGCCCTCGCAGCTCTCCGGCGGCCAGCAGCAGCGCGTGGCCATCGCCCGCGCCATCGCGGCCGACCCGCTGCTGGTGCTGGCCGACGAGCCCACCGCCAACCTCGACTCCGAGACCGGCGCGGCGCTGATCGACACCATGCTCACGCTCAACCGCACCAAGGGCACGACGTTCATCTTTTCGACGCACGACGAAATGATCATGCACAGGGCGCTGCGCGTGGTCCATCTCAAGGACGGCAGGATCGTGGAGGACAACACCCATGCGGCTGCGACTGCTTGACCTCGCCTGGCGCAACACCTTGCGCAACCCCCGGCGCACCGCGCTGACCCTGTTCGCCTTCGCCCTGGGCGTGACCGCGCTGGTGTGCGCGTGGTCGGTCTTCGACGGCGGCAACGAGCAGATGATCAACAACATGACCGGCAACTACACCGGCTATGTGCAGATCCACCGCAAGGGCTACATCGACGACCCGACCGTGGACCGCGCCTTCGGCGCCGCCGACGTCGCGGCGCTGCGGGTGCGCGACATCCCCGGCATCACCGCCACCACGCCACGCATGGAGGCCCTGGCGCTGATCAGCTCCAAGAGCAACGCGCGCGCGCTGCAGCTCATCGGCGTGGACCCGCAGCAGGAGCCGCAGGTGACGGCGCTGCACAAGAAGATCGCCGCGGGCCACTACTTCCAGCCCGGGGAGAAGGGCGGCATTCTGATCGGCCAGTCGCTGGCGCGCATGCTGGAGGTGCACGAGGGCGACGAGCTGGCGGTGCTGACCCAGGGCATGCAGGGCTCGATCGGCGCGCAGCGCTACCGCGTGCAGGGCATCTACAACACGCAGAACGACATGGTCGACAGCCTGAAGGTCTTCATCAGCATGACTGATGCGGCCGAGCTGCTGAGCTCGGAAGGCCAGATGACCACCATCGCCCTGCGGCTCGAGGAGCGCGAGCAGGCCGACCGCGTGGTGCGCCAGCTCGGCGCGCAGCTCGGCGAGGGCTTCGAGGTCGAGGGCTGGAAGGCGCTGCTGCCCGAGGTGGCGCAGTCGGTCGACTTCCACGAGTCGGTGGGCAAGTTCATCACCGTGATCCTGTTCGGCATCGTGGCCAGCGGCGTGGCCAACACGGTGCTGATGTCGGTGCTCGAGCGCCGGCGCGAGTTCGGCGTGATGATGGCGGTGGGCACCTCGGCCCGGCAGGTGTTCCGCATCGTCATCTACGAAGGGCTGATCCTGGGCCTGCTGGGCTTCGCCATCGGGCTGGCGGTGAGCTACATGCTGGTGAGCCACTTCGGGGCCTCCGGCATCGAGTTCGCCAAGCAGGGCGACGCCATCCAGAACATGCAGGGTGTCTCGCGCGTCATCCATCCGCACCTGGGCCTGGGGCGCATGCTCTACATCTGCGCGGCGGTGCTGTTCGTGATCCTGCTGGCCAGCCTGTACCCCGCCTGGAAGATCGCCCGCATGCTGCCGCTGCACGCCATGCAGGGCCACGGCAGCGGCGGCACCGACCACGTCGCCGCACCGGCCGCGCCGCGTCGCGGCGTGCTCAGCCACCTGCTGCCCCTGCTGGCGGTGCGCAACCTCAAGCGCCACCCCATGCGCTCGGGCATCACGCTGTTCGCCATCACCTTCGGCCTGGGCGCCTTTGTCTTCGTGGGCAGCATCGCCAACGGCTTCTACACGCAGATCGTCGACAACGCGACCGGCATGGTCACCGGCGACGCGCAGGTCCAGCTCAAGGGCTTCAAGGACGACATGAAGCCCACGCTGGCGCTGCCCAACGGCCGCACGCTGCTGGACCAGGTCCAGCAGGCGCCCTCGGTGGCGGGGGCGAGTCCGCGGGTGCAGACCACCGCCATGGTCACCAGCGCGGTGAAGTCGCTGCCCGTGCTGCTCATCGGCGTCGACCCCGACGCCGAGCGGCAGGTCACCTTCCTCGACAAGTCCGTCAAGGAAGGCCGCTACCTGCAGGCCGGCCACGAGAAGGACATCGTCATCGGCCGCAAGCTGGCCGAGCTGCTGCACGTGCGGGTGGGCGAGCGGGTGATCCTGATGACGCAGGACGTGCATGGCAACCTGGCATCGGAGCGCTTCATCGTGAGCGGCCTGTTCCAGACCGGCAGCCACAGCTTCGACGACGTCATGGCCCACGTGAACCTGCCGACGCTGCAGAAGATGGTCGACATGGACGACCGCATCACCAACGTCGCCATGCGCATGAAGGCGCGCACGCCCGAGGGTGTCTCCGACATGAGCCAAGTCGCCGCGCTGATGCCGCCCGGCGACGAGGTGCGCCTGCTGACCTGGCAGGAGCTGGTACCCCAGGTGGCGCAGATGAACGCGCTGTTCAAGGGCGCCCTGATGATCCTGCTGACCATCGTGCTGCTGATGGTGTCGGTGGTGGTCATGAACACGGTGCTGATGTCGGTGATGGAGCGCACGCGCGAGTTCGGCACGATGCTCGCGCTGGGCAGCCGGCCGGGGCTGATCGTGCGGCTGGTGCAGCTGGAGGCGGTGCTGATCGGCGTGGCCGGCACGGTGACCGGGCTGGCGTTCGGCGTGCTGCTCACCGCGATGCACGGCCATGGCATCGACATGAAGATGCACGGCGCCTCGATCCCCGGCGTGACCAACATGATCTTCCCCAAGCTATCGCCCGACGTGCTGATCGTGCCGGGGGTGCTGCTGCCGCTGCTGACCCTGATGGCGGCGCTGTACCCGTCCTGGCGCGCGGCGCGGCTGGATGCGGTCAAGGCCATGCGGCATGTCTGAGCACCTCGTCCTTGTGAATGGGGATGGGAGCGCTTGGCGGCGGGCGCTGCCCCCACCCCGGCCCTCCCCCAGCGGGGGAGGGGGCCGCTCCTTCCCCCGCTGGGGGAAGGTTGGGATGGGGGCAGCGGCGCTCGCACGCATGGCCCCTGCCGTGTGAGCAGACTGGGCAGTGAGCAGAAGCAGGAGCGGATGATGAAGAGGCGTTGGCGTGGTTCTTTGTGGGCGGTGGCGGTACCCGTCCTGGTGTGGGGCGCAAGCCCCGCCTGGGCGGCCGGGCCCGCCGGCAACAACAACTACTGGCTGAGGCTGGAGGACCTGCGCCTGCCGCGCCCCAAGCCGGAGACGCCGGCGCCGCTGCCGGTGCGTCCCCGCCCGCCCGAGGCGCCGGCACCCGCCCCGGTGCCGAAGAAGCCCGAGGAGGGCGTTGCGCCGGGCGGGCCCGCGCCGGCGCCCGAGCCCCCGCCCGAGGAGGAGAGCCGCTTGCACGTGGGCGGCGCCTACAAGGCCCTGGCCATCACCTCGCGCACGCCCGACCCGGGCAACGAGTCCTACACGCACGTGGTCAACCAGCTGCGGCTGAAGCTGAACTACCAGGTGAGCCCCTCCGTGGAGGCCCGCATCGAGCACGACACCGACATCGTGGCCGGCAATGCCGTGCAGGGCCAGCCGCAGATGCAGGCCCAGCCGCGCCAGTACTGGAGCGGCGGCAGCCGCTGGCTGACGCACCAGGACATCGAGGGCACGCAGCGCTTCTTCCGGGCGTACGCCAAGTACCGCTCGGAGCCCCTGGACGTGACGGTGGGCCGCCAGCGCGTGCCGCTGGGCACGGGGCGCTTCTGGAGCACGCTGGACATGCTCAACCCGATCAACCCCCTGCAGGTCGAGCGCGACGAGTTCATCGGCGCCGACGCCGTGCTGGCCGAGCGCAAGCTCGATCCCTTGTCGAAAGTCAGCGTGGTGTTCGCGCCTGACCCCGCCCACCGCGACAGCCGCTGGGTGGGGCAGTACCGCACGCACATGGGCGAGAGCGACATCACGCTCACCTACGGCAAGTACTGGACCGACCACGTCCTGGGCGTTGACTTCGCCACCCAGGTCGGCGATGCCGGGCTGCATGGCGAGTTCGCCTACACCCGGCCGCAGGTCGGCGCGCCCTACCGCAAGGCGCTGATCGGCGCCGACTACGCCTTCGCGAACACCTTGAGCCTGTCGGCGGAGATCTACCGCAGCGACCGGCGCGAGGAGGACCGGCGTGCCCAGTGGGCCGCCAATCCACAGCTGGCCCTGGTGCAGCCGGGCGGGGCCACGTATGCTGGGGCCGCGGTCGGTTACGAGATCACCCCCTTGCTGAAGGTGTCGGCGTATGTGCTGCGCAACTTCACCGACAAAGGCTCGGTGCTCTACCCGGCCGTGACCTACTCCCTGACGGACAATGCGAGCCTGATGGGCGGGGCCCAGTTCTTCGGGGGCGGGCGCGACACCGAATACGGTGCCGGAAAGAACCTGTATTTCCTCCGCTATCAGCGCTTCTTCTAAGGGCAGCCCCGGGAAGGAGCGAGGGGCATGGACGCTGAAGGAGGTGGGTATGGCGGTGCAGGATCGCAAGGACGGCAAGTGCGGTGAAGAAGTGAAGCGGGCGGCGACGCGTGGCCGGGTGCGGCGGCTTGCGGCGGGGTTGCTGGCGATGGCCCTGGCGGCCTTCGGCCCGGCCCAGGCCAAGACGGCCTTCAACATCGTCACCGGTCCGGACCGGGCGACCTTCATGGAGATCGGCGGCGACGTGGCCAAGTACGCCGCCCCCGAGGCCGGCATCGACCTGCGGGTCCTGCCTTCGAACGGCTCGGTCGACAACATCCGCCGGCTGCGCGACGAGCAAGGCACCAAGCTGGCCATCCTGCAGTCCGACGTGTACGAGGCCTATGCCAACCTGGCCTCGCGGGGCAACGCCGAGGCGGCCCGCGTGGTCCAGCCGCTGCGGGTGATCCTGCCGCTGTACGACTCCGACATCCATTTCGTGGTGCGCGCCGACTCGCCGATCAACTCGATCCACGAGGTCAAGGGCCAGCGCATCAACATCGGCCCGCTCGGCAGCGGCAGCGCGATGACCACCACCACGCTCTACCGTCTCATGTTCGGCACCGACCTCCCCGAGAAGAACGTGACCACGATGAGCCACGAGGAGGCCTTGATCAAGCTGATCACGGAGAAGAACATCGATGTCGTGGCGGTGGTCAGCGGCCAGCCCGTCCCGCTGTTCCTGGGCGTGGAGCCGGGGGTGGAGAAGTACTTCAAGATGCTCAAGCTGGATGAGAACGACCCCACCTTCGCGCGCACCGTGGGCACCTACGACAAGTCGGTGCTCAAGGCCTCCAGCTACCCGAACTGGCTCAACGCCGACCTGCCCAGCCTGTCGGTCAAGACCTTCCTGGCCACCTACGACTACGACCTGAAGACCACCAAGGACTCCCTGGTTCGTCTGGCGAAGTCGCTGTGCACCAACCTGCCGGTGCTTCAGAAGGAGGGCCATCCCAAGTGGCGCCAGGTCACGCTGCAACTGCCCGAGCGGCTGCCCGAAGGCTGGCGCTACTACCCGCCCACCAAGCAGGAGCTCGACCGCTGCCCCAAGTTCAAGCCCAAGCCGGTGCGTCAGTGCTCTCTGGAGGAGAAAGTCATGGGGCTTTGCACGGAACAATGAGCCCGGCGCGGGTGACGAGCGGGGCGGCCCGGCGGCGCTTGCACGCTCACCGCCGGGCGGCGGCGACCGACGTGGTGCCGAACAGGGCCTTGGCCTCCCGCGTTTCCGGCAGCACGTAGACCACACCGCGCCTGCGGCCCAGCACCGGGCGGATGTGGGCCTCATAGAACGCGGCTGGCACGTTCACGCAGCCGTACGAGATGCGGTTGTCCGCCGCCGTGGGGGTGGCCAGCCGCTCCAGCCGACGCTCGGCCTTGTTGGTGGTGCGGACGCGGTGCATGGAGACCCCCGCGTCGTAGTCGATCCACACGACGTCTTCGCCTTGCAGGTTGAGGCCGGGCTCGGAATCAAAGCGGCCGGCGGGGGTGATGCGTTCCTGTGGCCGGATGTCGGCCATCTCCCGTTCACCGATGCCGGGCACCGACACATCGCCTCGCGCCAGGCCGAGCAGCACCGGGGACGAGGCTTGCAGCGCGCCATGCCTGTCGAACACATGCAGCATGGCGGCACGCTTGTCGAGCACGGCGAAGGGAAGCCCGTGGTGGTCGCCGGTGGCAACGATCCATTGGGTGAGCTGCCTCGCGTCGACCGAGGGCTGGGCCATGCGTGCCACTGCCGGGGCGAGCGCGGGCCTTCTTTCGCCGGCCACGGCACCGTTGCCTGCCAGCGTCAGCAAACCCAGGGCCATCACGTGTGTACCGAGCCAGCGCAGGCGGGCGGGGCGCTTGAAAAGGCTCATGGACTCTATGTGGCCGTCACTGGCAGACGAGACTGAGGTTGAAAGTTGGGGCTGCGTCGGCGCCCTGCTTCTCGCGCCGACGCAGCCCCGTCCCGGGACAGCCGAAGGGAATGACAGCGGACGCACAGGTCCATCTTCTTTCGCGCTTCGCCCGGAAAAACCGTCAACAATCTTCAGCGGTAGACATGCTCGCCGCGGTTCTGCTTCCAGAGGTTTTCGAAGTGACGCGCATCCTCGTCGTTCTTGGCGCGCACACCCATGAGGATGCCGCCCTTCTTGAGGCCTTCCTCGTAATGCTTGATGCGCTCTTCCGGAATGTTCCAGCCGATCAGGGCCCCGATGAGGCCGCCACTGGCAGCCCCCGCACCCGCGCCTGCCAGCGCGGCCGCCAGCGGGCCGGCAATGACCAGGCCCAGGCCCGGCAGGGCCAGCGAGGTGCCCATGGCCGCGATGGCCGCCGCCACGGCGCCGATCGTGCCGCCGATTGCCCCGCCGATACCGGCGCCCTCAGCAGCCTTGTTGCCGAGCTCTGTTTCCTGGCCCGGCGTCGTGAAATGGCGCTTGCGCGTGTCTTCCGACATCACGACGTCCACCGCATCCTTGTCATAGCCGCGTGACTGCGCGGCGGTGTAGGCGGCTTCGGCGCTGTCGCGGTCCGGGAAGAGGCCCGTCACCAGGTAGCTGGGCATGGTGCGGGAAGGAGTGGTTTGGCGGGTGGCTTCTGCTTCTGCGATGGTGTCCATGAAGTGACCTTTCAAGAGTGGAGTGGGAGGGGGAACCGGCGAATCGGCGCGGTTCAGTTGCGATCAGCACGCGGCCGACGCGCGGGCGTCACGGGTGCTGGATAGTCGGGGTTGGCAGGCGCTGCCGTGGTGTTCGTCTCGTCGCGGGTCTCTTTCACCCTGTCGGCCGCGGAGGGTCCGGTGCGCACCAGCGTGCCCGTGTCGGCGCGTGGGACTGCCTTCTTGTTGGCCTCGGCCGCGGTCTGGGGCGTGACCCCGACGTTGTCCGGCGTGGCCGTGGCGCTGGAGGGGGTGTGGGAGGTGGTGGGGCCGTTGCCGGCCTGCGCCTGCGCGCCCAGGGCGGCCACAACCAGGCACAGGCCCATCGACACGTGTTGAAGCTTCGACATGATGATTCGTCTCCTGTTGAAGTGATTCGAGCCGGGTTCAGTGTGCGGCGGCCTCACGGCCTGCCGGCACCGACAAAGGCTTGTCACGTTGTAGGAAGACATGCCGCGGCCACCGCCGGGCCGGGTCGCCTGCGGCCTGCTATCCCGGCGGCTCGGCGTCCTGCAGCTCGATGTCGCAATCGCACCCTTTGCCCGCCGCAATCCAGCGCAGGCTGATGCGCGCCGCGAGCCGGCGGGCCCAGCGCCAGGGCAGGGGGCACCAGCGTTCGGGTGCGCTCACCACGCCGCAGCGGTAGCGTTGCGTGGCCTCGTCCCAGGAGACGGCCACGCAGGCGCCCTGGCGGCGCCGTGACAGCAGGATGCCCACCGGGCAGGGTTCGCTGAGGCAGCACACGCCGCAGCCGTTGCAGGGCTCGCCCCAGCGCGGCTTGGCCGGCGCAGCCGCGTGGATCGGGATGGTGCGCGGCTGCGGGTCGGTCACCGTTCAGTACAGGGCGCGGTTGGCGCCCAGCAGGTGGGAGTGGCAGTCGCGCGCCGTGTTCTCGCACTCGCGCACCCAGGTCTCCATGTGGGTCTGGTTCCAGCCGTTGAACCAGTCGGCATGCGCCGAGTAGCCGGCCGGGCCACTGTAGGTGTCCGAGGACAGGCGCCAGTTCGCCTGCTGGTTGGGTTCGCTGATGAGGTAGTGCAGGTGGATCGACACCTCAGGCAGCGCCACCGGGTGGCTGGCCGGGCAGCCGTTGCCGCGTGGGTAGGCCATGTGGCTCTTGTGGTCGGGGCTGTCCAGGTTGATGCCGTCCCAGCACTGCGGGAAGAACACCTCCATGTCCATCTCGTCGCCCACCGGGCAGCTCACGAACACCTGGCCGCGGATGTTCGAGTTGTTGTGGCACATGAAGCGGTAGGCGCTGCCGTACTCGTTGGCGGTGCGGTTGGCCGGATCGCCCGCGATCATCCGCAGGCCCTTCGGGAAAGGCTTCACGTCGGCCGGCTGCACGCCGTTGTAGCCGGTCTTGTAATAGAAGTCGCTGACGCTGGGCAGGATCGGGCGGTTGGTGCGCATGTCGATCATGGCCGGGGCCCAGTAGGCGGTGCGGTTGACGATGCCGCCGTTACAGGTCGAGTTGCCGCTGGTGGCGAGCGACTCGGCGGTCGTGGCGGCGTTGGTGCCGGTGTTGCCGAAGAAGATGTGCAGGTGCGAGCGCCCCGGCTGGCCGGGGTAGACGATGGGGTCGTCGTTGGCGAAGTGCGAGGCCTCGCAGCGCAGGCGGAACGACCCCGTGCCGTCTGAGGCCGCCGGCTGCTCGTCGATGGGTTGGATGCGCTCGGTGGCGAAGCCCGCGAAGCCCAGGGGATAGGGCGCCGCCCCATAGCCTGGCGACATGGCCTGCACGGCCGGGGTGGTGAGCGGCGGCGGCGGGGGCACCACCGAGGCAGGCGCTGGAGCAGGCGCCGGGGCAGGCGCCAAAGCAGGTGCCGGGGCAGGCGCGGTGCCGCCATCGGCCGAAGGCGCCGGTGTCTCGATGGCTGCGCTGCTGCTGGTGTTCACCATGAGGTTGCTCGTGCTGGTCCCGCTCGCGGGCGCCTGGCTGGCTGCCGTGCCGCTGCCGCCGCCGGACGCCGAGGAGGCTCCGCCCCCGCAACCGCCCAGCACGCCCAGGCCTCCCACCACCCACATCCATGCCATCGTCCGCACCGAAAGGACGGCTTTCGGGCGACGCTGCGACTTCTGCTTCATCGTCTACTCCAACTGCTTTCTTCTTCATCAACGACACGCCGGGCCTCAAGTCTTCCGGCCCGAAGCCGATGAAACGAAGGCGCCGCAGGCGCATGGGATCTTATCGGTGAACGCGCCGCCGGGTGCGGCGCTTTTCCTGCGCCTGCCGGCCCCGCGGACCAGTGGTGCCGGTACGCAAGGGACATGCCCGCGCCATGCCACGGCGGGGTTCGTGAGCTCCGTCACAGAGCGGGCAGGGGGGCAGACGCAGGGCGTCAGGCGCCCTCAACCTTTTGTTGCACATGTGACACTTGCCGACGTTGCCTGGGCCGCCTACGTAGAATCGCTCATTCCCCCAACGGCCCCACCGGGGCGCTTGCATGGCTTCTTCTGTACGGGTTTCGATCTGGCTCACCTGTTGGATGCTGGTCGCCGCCGTGGCCGGGATGGTGATCCGGCTGTCGCCTACCGCACCCGACCAGCGCACCCCTTTCCGGCTCGAGGACATCGTGCCGCGCCAGTTCGGCGAGTGGCACGAGGTGACGGGCCGGGTGGAGCTGATCAATCCGCAGACCCAGCAGCTGATCGACAAGCTCTACAGCCAGACCCTGTCGCGCGTCTACGTCAACGGCAAGGGGCAGCAGGTGATGCTGTCGCTGGCCTACGGGGGCGACCAGCGCGGCGAGTTGCAGGCGCACAAGCCCGAGGTGTGCTACCCCGCACAGGGCTTCAACCTCCTCAGCAACGAGGAGGCGACCTTCGACACCCCCTACGGCCCGATCCATGGCCGCCGGCTCGAGACCCGGCAGGGCACGCGGCGCGAGCCGGTGAGCTACTGGTTCACCTTCGGTGACACGGCGGTGGCAGGCAAGTTCCAGCGCCGCATGGTGGAGATCCGGCTCGGCCTGACGGGCCAGGTCCCCGACGGGCTGCTCTTCCGGGTCTCCTCGATCGACGCCGTTAGCCGGCGCGCCTTCCAGCTGCACGAGGACTTCGTCACCGCGCTGCTGGGGGCGGTGCCTGCCGACGTGCGCCACCGGCTCAGCGGCCTGGCCCCTGACGCAGCCGGGCCGCAGGAGGCGCTGTCGCATCCCTGAATGCCGGGTCCGCGGGTGAGTGAGCCCCGGCTTGCGCGACCTCGGCGACAATCCACCGTTTGGCCCTCGGCCGGGTGCTTCCCGTGAAAGGGGGATGCCTGGGATCTGGGCACAAAAATACAATCCGCCGTTGGCGTGCCCGGCGCTTGGCGCTGGGTGGCTTCTTTTTGTTGAACAGTTTTTGACACATTTCAGCGTCGAGTACCATGCCGCCCGCATGCTCGACGCCCAAGGACGACGAGACATGAGCATCACCGAAGAGGGGGCCGACGCCAACCTGCGCCAGCCCCTCATCGACATGGCCCTCGAGAGCTGGCGCTTCGCGAAGGTGTTCGGGCGTATCCTGGGCCGGTTGGATGCCGGCGAGGCCGCCCGCTATGCCAACCAGATGCGCTATTTCCTGAAGCGGGTCGACGAGAGCCTGGCGACCGTGAGCATGCGCATCGTCAGCCTGGAGGGTCAGGTGTACGACCCGGGAATGGCTGCCTCCCCGCTGAACATCGGGGACTTCGGGCCCGACGACGTGCTGGTGGTCGACCAGATGGTGGAGCCCGTGATCATGGGCCCGGCGGGTCTCGTGAAGGCCGGCACGGTGATGTTGAAACTTTCACAAGAGGGATCGGTTGAATCATGAAGTACTACGTTGGCATTGACCTCGGTACCACCAACAGCGCCATCACGACGTACGACGGCGAGAACGTGCGCATCTTCAAGAGCCCCGAGCAGAACGACGTCACACCCTCGGCCATCTTCATCGACCGCCGCGGCAACAAGTACGTGGGCAAGCGCGCCTACGACAACGCCGCGCGCAACCCCGACAACGCGGCCACGCTGTTCAAGCGGCTGATGGGCACCAGCACCCCGATCCGCCTGGCCGCGGTGGACATGACCCTGACCCCCGAGGAATGCTCGGCCGAGATCCTGCGCGTGCTCTACGGCTACCTGCCCGAGGAGATCCGCAACGACCCCGACACCGGCACCGTGATCACCGTGCCCGCCGCCTTCAACCAGATGCAGAAGGATGCCAGCATGGCCGCCGCCGAGGCCGCCGGGCTGGGCAAGGTGGCGCTCATGCAGGAGCCCGTGGCCGCCGTGATGAGCGTGATGCGGCAGATCAAGATCGACGGCATCTTCCTCGTCTACGACCTGGGCGGCGGCACGCTCGACGTGGCCATTGCCGAGAGCATCAACGGCCGCGTCAGCCTGTTGGCACACGGCGGCATCGCGATGTGCGGCGGGCGCGACTTCGACCGCCTGATGATGGACAACATCGTCAAGCCCTGGCTGTTCGAGCACTTCGACCTGCCCGAGAACTTCTCCATCGACAAGCAGTACGCCACCCTGCGCCACATGGCCGCCTGGGCCACCGAGCGCGCCAAGATCGAGCTGTCGGCCAAGACGGAGGCCATCGTCAGCCTCGACGACAGCGAGCTGGGCGTGAAGGACCGTCAGGGCAAGGACATCTACCTCGACATCCCCATCACCCGCGCCGTCTACGACGAACTCATCAAGGACAAGGTCGGCGAGTCGATCGCCGCGGTGCGCGAGACCATGACCAAGTCGGGCCTGTCGCCGCACGACATCGGCTGCATCGTCTTCGTGGGCGGTCCCACGCAGTACAAGCCGCTGCGCGACATGGTGGCCGGCGAGCTGGGCATCGCCGCCTCCACCGACGTCAACCCCATGACGGCCGTGTCGGAAGGCGCGGCGGTGTTCGCCGAGTCGATCGACTGGAGCACCCACAACCGCAGCCGCAAGAGCGGCCGCGGCGAGATCTCCGCCGGCGGCGGCGAGGTGCAGCTGACCTTCCACTACGTCGCCCGCACTCCCGACAGCAAGGCCAAGATCGTGGCCAAGCTGGTGGGTGACGTGATGCCCGGCGCGGCCTTCCAGCTCGACAGCCTGGACACCGGCTGGACCTCCGGCAGCCTGGCCCTGGTGGACAACGCCTCGATCGAGGTGCCGCTGAGCAAGGCCGGCGAGAACACCTTCAAGATCTTCGCCTTCGACAGCGCCGGCGGGCCGGTCGAGCTGTCGCAAGACAAGATCGTCATCGCCCGCACCGCGGCGCAGATCGACGCCATCCCTGCCTCGCACTCGGTGGGCGTGGAGGCGCGCGAGAAGCTCGGCGGGCGCTTCATCCTCGACTACCTGGTGCGCGAGGGCGAGCCGCTGCCCAAGAAGGGCAAGAAGATCTTCAAGGCCGACGAGGCGCTGCGCGCCGGCGCGCCCAGCTCGCTGAAGTTCAAGCTCTGGGAGGGCGTGATCGACGACCCCGTCTCCGACAACCGCTTCATCGGCATGTTCGAGATCCGCGGCTCCGACTTCTCCGACGGCGTGATCGGCAAGGGGGTGGACCTGGTGCTCGAGTACGAGGTGCTCGACTCCGGCAACATCCGCATGGAGGTCACGGTGCCCTCGATCGGCGGCAACTTCCAGAGCGGGCGCAACTACTACTCGCGCCAGGAAGGGCAGATCGACTTTTCCGTGGCGGCCAAGCGCATCAGCGACGAGGCCGAGCGCGTCTCGGCGCGCATCGACGACGTGGCGGGCACCGTCAACGACCCGCTGCTGGTTCAGGCGCGCCGCCGCCTGGAGCGTGCCACGGCGGCTTGCGGGGCTGACGGCGACCCCGAGTCCGCCAAGCAGGCCATGGACGACGTGCAGGAGGCCAAGAAGCTGCTGGCCCTGGCGCGCAAGGCCAACCTGCGCGTGATCCGCCAGATCGAGCTGGACAACTGCGTCAAGGTGTTCGACGACAGCGTGCGCAAGCACGCCCGCCCCAACGAGGCCACCACCTTCGACAACCTGGTCAACACCGCGCGCCGCGCCATCGGCAACAACAGCGGCGACTTCGAGGGCTACCTGCAGGAGCTGCGCGGCAAGAACTGGGAGGTGCTGTTCCGCCAGGACTGGTTCGTGGTCGACCGCTTCAAGTGGCTGGCCGAGTCCACCCACTTCTTCCCCAACGTCGAGGAGCACGCCGAGCTGGTCAATGCCGGGCGCCAGGCGCTGGAGCGCAACGACATGGACAAGCTGCGCCAGACGCTGGACGTGCTCGAGTCCACGCGCATCCGCTGGGGTGCCGACGACCAGTTGCTGGCCCACTCGAACATCTTGATCGGATAAGCCACCATGCCGTTGGAAAGCTGGCTCCCTATCCACCATGAACTGCCCGACGGGGCGCTGTGCGGCCGCCCGCTCTACCAGGGCGGCGGCTGGCAGATCATCAGCACGGTGGGGGAAGGGCGCGCCCTGGTCGCCAAGGAAGAGCTGCACGGCCGCTGGCTGGCGGCCGGGCTGATCGACGCCGCGTCCATGGGGGCCTGCCGCTTCGGCACGCAACGCTTCCACACGGTGTCCAGCGGCCCGGGCCAGAGCCTGGCGCCGGTCGACGACTGCCGCTCGCCGGTGCACACCAGCGAGGCCCTGGCCTTCGCGATGGCGCTGAAGGCCACGCGCGGGCTCGACCCCCAGGTCGCGCTGCAGGACGCCATCTACGTCGAGCGGCTGGGCCGGCTGCTGCCGACCTACCTCGACGACACCCTGGTGTCCGACGCGGTCGTGCTGGGGGCCTGGCTGTCGGGTGGGGTCAAGGTCTCGGCGCTGGAGCCGCGCCTGGCCGCCATGCTGAACTGGATGACGCCGGCGCACCTGCAGGAGATCATCGAGGCCTCGGGCGTCGCGGTGCAGCTGCGCGTGCCGGCGCTGTCGCTGGTGCCCTCCGGCATGCCGAGCGCGGCGGGTGATGGCGCGCCGCGGCGGACGCAGCCGGGAGAGCCGGGGGCGCCCCAGCCGCTCATCCGCAAGACGCAGCCCTTCGAGCTGGCGGGCCGTCCGCGGCTGGAGGCTTTCTTCAACGAGCACGTCGTCGACGTGGTGCGCGACAAGGCGCGCTACGCGGCGCTGGGGGTGGGCTTCCCGTCGGCCGTGGTGCTGCACGGCCCGCCCGGCTGCGGCAAGACCTTCGCGGTCGAGCAGCTGGTGGCCTACCTGGGCTGGCCCTGCTTCCACATCGATGCGGCCAGCGTGGCCAGCCCCTACATCCACGAGACCAGCCGCAAGGTCGCGGCCATGTTCGAGCGCGCCATGCAGAGCGCGCCGTCGGTGCTGGTCATCGACGAGATGGACGCTTTCCTGGCCGACCGCGAGAGCGGCGGCGAACTGCAGACCCACCGTGTCGAGGAGGTGGCGGAGTTCCTGCGCCGCATTCCCGAGGCGGCCGCCAACGAGGTGCTGGTCATCGGCATGACGAACCGGCTCTCGCTGATCGACCCGGCCGTCCTGCGCCGCGGCCGCTTCGACCACGTGCTGCAGGTCGACCCGGCCACCGAGGCCGAGGTGCGCGCGTTGCTGGACAAGCTGTTGGCGTCGCTGCCCTGCGCCCCCGACGTCGACACGGCCGCCCTGGCCGGCGACCTGGTCGGGCGGCCGCTGTCGGACGTGGCTTTCGTGGTGCGGGAGGGGGCGCGCCTGTCGGCGCGCGCCGGCTGTGCCCAGATCGAGCAGACGCGCCTGAAGGATGCGCTGGCAGTGGCGCCCTCGCGCGCCGAGCCCGAGCGTCGCGTGGGTTTCGTCTGAGGAAGGTGAGATGAAGGATTCCCGCACCCCGTCACGGCCCCAGGCCCGTGGCTTCGCCGGCCTGGCCGAGCTGTTCCCCGGTTCCCTGGCCGGCTCGGCCACGCCGCCCAAGGCCCTGGAGCAGCGCGTCGAGCCGCCGACCCGCACGCCGGTGGCGCGCTCGGCCTACGTCGCGCCCTCGTCCTACATTTCGCCCAGCACCTTCCAGGTGCCCACGGCGTTCGCTTCGCCCTCGGGCGGGCCGCGCCCCTGGGCCGCACCGGTGCCGTCCTCCACCACGGCCCCGGGGACCTCGCCCGCGCCCGTGGTTCCCCAGGCCGCGGCCCCAGAGGCCCCCCCGCCGAGGCCTGCGCCCGTGCCGGTACCCCCGCCGGTGCCGGTGCCTCCACCGCCCGCACCGGTCCCAGTGCCTCCCCCTGCGCCGGTGCCTGTTCCCCCGCCGGCGCCCGTGCCCGTGCCTGCGCCTGCGCCTGCGCCTGCGCCTGCGCCTGCGCCTGCGCTTGCGCCGACGCCCGTGCCCGAGGCATTGCCGCCCCTGTGGTCCGACGTGCGGACCACGCCGGGCAGTGCGCCTACCGCCCCCGCGCCGTCGCGGCCGCCAGTGCCCGTGGAGCCCTCGATCGACACGCCAGCGCCGGCCGCCACGGCCGTGCCGTTCCCGCCCCCTGCAGCGAGCCCGGCGACGGCACCCGCGGACCTGCCGCCGGTGTGGTCCGACGTGCGCCCCGCGCCATCGGCGCCCACGCTGGCCCGGCCCTTCACGGCGCCGCCGGTCGAGCCCTCGATCGAGACACCGGCCCCGCCGCTGCTGGTGGGTGAACCCGTGCTGCCGGCCGCGCCGCCACCCACCACGCAACGCGTCGAGCCGACCTGGCAGGACACCCCAGGCGCCTTGCCGCCGCACGCAGCGCCGGCTGCGCCCACGGCCTCACCGAGCGCGCCGGGCCTGCTGCCGCCGGTGCTGCCCGCGGCGGTGCCCGCCGCCGCGGCCCCGGCCGCTGAGGCGGGTCCCGGCCTGCCTCCGCTGTTGCCGGGCGCCCAGTCCAGCCCGCTGGCCACGCCCGGGGCCACGCCGGTGATGATGCCGCCGCCGGCACCCCCCGTCGCGCCCCAGGTGCCGCCCTTGCCGCCGCCGGTGATGCCTCCTGTGGCGCCCGCCTTGCCTCCCCTGCCGGGCCTGGAGCCCCCTGCGCGCTCCGGCGGTGGCGCGGCGGTGTGGATCTGGCTGGTGGGCGGTCTGCTGCTGATCGTCCTGCTGGCCGTGGGACTGGTGCAGTGGTTCGCGCGGTACGGTCCTGGCGCCCGCACGGATGCACCCTCGGCGCCTGCCTCCGCCCCGGCCCCCAAGCCTGCGCCGGCACCTGCGCCGCCGCCTGCGCCCGTTCCGGCGCCCCCGGCCCCCACGCCGGCGCCCGTGCCTGCGCCTGAGCCTGCGCCTGCGCCTGCGCCTGCGCCTGAGCCGGCACCTGCGCCGACGCCCGCACCGGCCCCCACGCCGGCACCTGCACCGACTCCCACGCCCGCGCCGGCTCCCACGCCTGTGCCTGCACCGGCGCCAGAACCGGCGCCTGCACCACCGCCGCCGGCCCGGGTGGACAACCCGCGGGCGGCCGACCTGCCGCCCGAGTCCCGCCCGCCGGTGGGCGAGGGGCGGATGCTCGAGTCGGGCCAGATCCGCTACTGCGTGGCGCAGAACATGCGGCTCAACGTGCAGAACAAGCTGGTGCGCGCCGACGTGGCGAAGGAGGTCAACCGCTACAACGAGCTGCTCAGCGACTACAACACGCGCTGCCGCAACTTCAAGTACGAGCGCGGCGAGCTGCAGCGCGTCATCGCGGCCCTGGAGGCAGACCGCGGGCACATCGAGGCCCTGGCCAAATCCGAGTGGCTGGCGCGCCGCGACGAGGTGCTGGAGGATGTCAAGCCGGTGCACCCGCCTGTGGGCGCCTCGGTGCCCGCGCCCGTGCCGGCCCCTGCGCCGCCGGTGCGGCCCAAGCGCCCCGAGCCGGCGGAGCGGCCGCTGTGGTGGTGCCTGCCCGGCCCCGAAAACAAATGTGTGCCCATGTGAGCGCCGGTACCGAGCAACGACGACGAATCATGCGTGCAAACCCAGACAATCCCAGCCCGAGCCGCGCCGGCCTGTTGGCGAGCAACCCCTTCTCCATCCTGGGGGTGACGCCCCTTGATGACCGGCGCCGCATCATCGCGAACGCCGAGGAGCATGCCCTGCATGGTGACCAGGCGCAGTGCCAGCGTGCGCGCTCGGACCTGACCAATCCGCGCACCCGGCTGCATGCCGAGCTGGCCTGGTTCCCCGGGGTCGAGGCAGCGGTGGTTGAGAAGCTGCAGGCCGCGCTGAAGGCCGATCCGCTCAAGGTGCTGGCCTCGCCGGCGGGCCTGACGCCCCTGGCGCGCGCCAACCTGATGTGCGCAGGCTTCGAGGCGCTCGATCCCCAGAACCCGGGCGATGCGGCCAAGCTGGCCGAGTTCATGCGCGAGTTCGGCCAAGTGGTCGACAAGCTCGACCTGGCGGCCATCGTGACGAGTGTCAACGACGACCGCCGTGTCGCCGGCTTCCCCGAGGTGCAGGACCTGAGCGCGGTGGACGAGGTGCTCTCGGGCCTGCGCAAGCAGTACAAGGACGTGCTGGTGGACCTGCTCGACCGCATGCCCTCGGCCATGCTGGTGGACACCATGACGCTGCTGGTGAGCCGCGCCACGGCCAACGGCTCGATGACTGCCCCGGCGCTCATCGACGACCTGGTCGATGCCTATGCGCTGGAGACGCAGGCCCTGCTGGAGAGCGAGCGCGAGAACATGGCCAAGATGGCCGAGCGCACCCTGGCCCAGGGTGGCGAGGGCGAGGCCAAGGTCAACCCCGCGATCGACCAGATCCTGCTGATTGCGCGGCACTGGTGCCACATCGCCCGGCCGATCCAGCTCAGCATGAAGGCGCGCGGCATGGCCAACCTGCACAGCGAGCAACTGGCCGGTGAGCTGCGCGAGCTGGGTGTGGGGCTGTTCAACAAGCACGGCCTGTTCACGGTGGCCGACCGCATGACCAACCTGCTGATCGAGCTCTTTGCCGGCGTGCCCCGCGCGCGTGAGCAGCTCGAGGCCGACGCCCTGCGCCTCAAGGAGATCGAGGAAGAGCGCCTGCAGGTGCAGCGCTGGGATGCCGAGTGGCGCCGGGCGATCTCCTTCCAGGCCGAGGCCGGGCTGCTGTCCAAGCACCCGCTGCGCATCGGCCCCGAGGGGGTGAGCTGGAAGGGCCAGGACCTGCGCCTGAGCGACATCACCCAGGTGCGCTGGGGCCGCAACCGGCAGCTGCTGCACGGCTTCCCCGTGGGCACCTACCACAGCGTGGACATCGCCGACGCGCGCACCACCCTGCAGATCCGCATGCGTCAGGAGGCGACCTACACGGCCTTCATCCACAGCCTGTGGCGTGCCGTGTGCGTGCGCCTGATGTACGAGCTGGCGCACGGGCTGAAGTCGGGCAAGACCTTGTCCTTCGGCAAGGTGCAGGTGCAGGACGAGGGGATCACCCTGCGCAACAGCGCCACGCGCCTGGCCTGGCGCGACATCAAGCTCTCGTCGAGCAACGGCTTCCTGGTGATCGAGGCGCGCCAGGGCGGGGCGCGGGACCAGCTTTCCTACGCCGAGATCTGGAACGTGCACGTGCTCGAGCAGGTGATGCGGGCCTGCCTGGAGAAGGGGGCCGACCGCCTGAGCGCCTACCTGGAGGATGCGGGCGGGTGAGGGCAGGGGTGGCCCCCTGTCCAGGGGGTAGCGCCCATTTGGGGGGGCGAGGGAACGGCCGCCGCTTCCTAGAATCGTGGTCTTCGAAACCGTTGCGTTTTCGCCATGCCTTCCCCATCCGTGATCCCCGCCTGCCCGTCCCCCTTGCGTCTTGTTGCGCCGCTCATCGTCGCAGCAACCCTGGCTGCCTGTGGAGGCGGAGGCGGAGATCCTGAGCCTGACGCGGCACCCGCGCCGGCTCCTTCGTCCCAGGCGCCCGCGCCGGCACCGGCCTCCCCTGCACCTGCGCCAGCCCCGGCTTCCCCGACGCCTGCGCCCACCCCAGCCCCGACGCCTGCACCAGCGCCGACGCCGGCCCCAGCTCCCACGCCGGCCCCGACACCCGCACCCGCACCTGCGCCTGCGCCGGCTCCCGCACCTTCCAGCGTGAGGCTGGTCATCGAGACCGGCACCTACCCGACGAACCCCAGCATCACGCTGTCCAGCGACGGCCTGTCGGTGGCGCTGGGTGATGCGGTCAATCCGGACTGTGCGGCGCGCACGGGCATCTACGCCAGCCCCGACTTTGACGGCCAGGCTTGCTACAAGCGTGCGGTGCGTGCCAGCGGTGGCGTCAAGCACGGCGAGTTCCGCTACTACGAGGGCTTCCGCATGTTCGGGCCTTCCAACATCGGTTTCGGCTACACCACGGCCAACAGCGCGATCGACCCGTACTGCTGCCTGGTCAACCCCGATCAGCCGATCTCGCCGCGCACCCCGCCGTCGATGTCCGTGAACGCCACTGGCGGCACGTATGTCCAGCTCCACAACGTCGGTGGCTTCTACGTCGATCCCACCAGCTACTACGGCTTTGCTGTTGACTACACCGGGGCCGACCCGGTGGTCTACGTGGTCACGACCGACCCGTCGGGCAACATGTTCGTCTCCCGTGTGTCGACCCCGGGCTTCGCGGGCGCGGACGTGATTCCCTTCGTCTACGGCCACACCGGCTTGAGCCCGACGCCGGGGGCTTTCGTGGCCGCCATCAACTTCGGCCAGCAGCCCTTCCACTACAACCTGGCCACGCTGCGCTCCGAACTCACCCTGCAGGGGGCGGACGTGAGCAAGTTCGTGCCGGGGGTGGGCGCGACGCTGCCTTGATGCGTTGCCCTGGTTGCTGACGCCTTGTGCGTTACGAAGAAGCCCATCCAGATCCTGGATGGGCTTTTTTCATGGCGGGCTCAGGCCTGCCGCGCCGCTTCCCGGCCATAACGCGCGGGCGGCATACCGACGTGCCGGGTGAAGGCGACCCCGAAGGTGCTCGCCGAGCTGTAGCCGACATGCTCGGCGATCTCCGCGACGCTCGGGGCATCCTTCCTGCGCAGCAGTTGCCGGGCCAGCGCCATGCGCCAGGCGAGCAGGTAGGCCATGGGCGCGAGACCGACGGCGCGGCTGAACTGCTCGAAAAAGGCTGAGCGGGACATGGCGGCTTCGCGGGCCAGCTGCCCGACAGTCCAGGGACGCCCAGGGTGCGCGTGCATGCACCGCAGCGCCGCTGCCAGCCGGGTGTCTGCCAGTCCGCGCGCGAGGCCGGCCGGCGGGGCGGGGCTGTTGGCCGAGCGCAGCGCCTCGATGAGCAGCACCTCCAGCAGCCGGGCCAGCACGACGTCGCGCGCGGGCCGCTTGGCGCGGGCTTCATCGCCCACTAGCTGCACCAGTGTCGAGAGCCGCCGCTCACCGCGGACGTGCACCCATTGCGGCAGCAGTGACACCAGCAGGGCTGCGTCCGGCGCGCCGAAGACGCAGTGGCCGACCAGCAAACGGACGTCGGCGGGCCCCTTCGGATGGCCGACCCAGGCGCCGCCCGGGACCGGGGTGATCGGGGAGACGGCCTCGCCGCCGCCGTCACGGAGCGGGCCCGCGTCGAGGCTCGACATCGAGAAGCTGCGCGCCGCGGGGATCAGCACGAAGTCGCCCGCCTCGAGCGCGATCGTCTCGTGGCCATCGACGGCCAGCAGGCAGCGCCCCTCCATGACCACGGCGTAGAACGGCTGGCCGAGCTCCGTGCGCCGCACAGCCCAGGGGTTCGAGCCGGTGACGTGTTTCGAGAACGGTGCGCCAGGCTGGAGCAGCGAGACGACCTCTGCCAAGGGATCGATCATTCTGGACGATTTCAATAGAACGACAGACGCTGGAGTGTAGTCAGTCCGGGCATCGAAGCCTATCGTGGCCTCCTTCGTTCACTTGAAAGGAGCCTTGAATGAAAACCATCCTGATCACCGGCTGCTCGTCCGGCTTTGGCCTGGAGACGGCACGCCTCTTCCTCGAGCGGCAATGGCGGGTCGTCGCGACCATGCGCAAGCCGGCCGCTGGTGTCCTGCCAAGCTCCGAGCGGCTGCGGGTCCTGCCACTCGACGTCACCAACGCCGACAGCATCCGGCAGGCTCTTGAAGCGGCAGGCCCCATCGACGTGCTGGTCAACAACGCCGGCATCGGTGTGCTGGCGGCGTTCGAGGGGACGCCGATGGCCCATGTGCGCGAAGTCTTCGAAACCAACACCCTGGGCACGATCGCGATGACACAGGCCGTGTTGCCGCAGCTCCGGCAGCGTCGCGCTGGCGTGGTGGTGAACGTGACGTCGAGTGTGACGCTGGCGCCGCTGCCGCTGCTGTCCGTCTACACCGCCAGCAAGGCGGCGGTGAACGCGTTCACCGAGTCGCTGGCGCTGGAGCTGGCGCCGTTCGGCGTGCGGGTGCGGCTGGTGCTGCCGGGACGCGCACCCGCGACCCGCTTCGGCGAGAACGCCCGACGGCGCATGGTTGCTGAGGCACCGCCGGCCTATGCCGACTTCACACGGGGCATCCTGGCCTCGGCGGTGGACACGGCGACGCCCGTCACGCAGGCGGAGGATGTGGCCGAAGCGATCTGGCGTGCGGCCACCGATCCCACATCGCCCATGCGTCTGCCGGCTGGCGCGGATGCCCTGGCGATGGCGGATGCGGCTTAAGGCCGGTGAGCTCACACGCAGTGGGCTGTGAGCTGGCGCCCTTCAGGGTAAACACCTCTTTCAGCGGTGGCTGGCCAGGTATGCAATGCGGACCGCGTGCTGTATTTCACCTTCTGCAGCCACTGCCATGAAAAAAAACCAATCAGGGAGTGAACCGTCACGTGTGACGGAGAAAAAGTACTTTGCCCACTCAGTACAAGGCAAGGATGTTTCGCATTGGCAGCCCTTGTCCGATCACCTTCAGGCCGTCGGGGCCCATGCCGCCCGCCGTGCGGCCTTGTTCGGCGCAGCCAGCCTGGCACAGGTCCAAGGCCAACTGCATGACTTGGGAAAGTACACCCAGGAATTTCAGGAGAGGATCCGAGGCAACGCCCTCCGCGTCGATCACTCGACCTGGGGCGCACGCATTGCCTGTGAGCGATACGGCCACCTGGGCCGGCTGATCAGCTACGGCATTGCAGGGCACCACGCAGGGCTGGCCAATGGTGCGCAAGGCGGCGAGCGGTCCTCGCTGCAGGCGCGCCTGGAAGCCACTCTCCCTGCGCTGGACACCTGCTGGCAGCAAGAGATCCAGCTGCCAGCAGGGCTGGCTTCCCCGGAAGGCTTCAAACCTCGCAAGGAAACGGCCCAGTTCCAGTTGGCTTTCCTCGCGCGCATGCTTTTCTCGTGTCTGGTGGATGCGGACTTCCTGGACACCGAGGCCTTCTACCAGCAGGCGGAAGGCGTGCCTTCGAGCCGGGCGACGGAGCGGCCCAGCCTGGTGGACTTGCGTGAGCAGCTCAACGAGCGCCTGCAGAAGTTTGCGGCCGACACGCCTGTCAACCAACTGCGTGCCGAGATTCTTCGGCATGTTCGCGGCGAGGCGCTGCGTGAACCCGGGCTGTTCTCGCTGACCGTTCCCACAGGCGGCGGCAAGACCCTGGCCTCGCTGGCTTTCGCCCTGGACCATGCGATCCGGCACGGCCTGCGGCGCGTCATCTTCGTGATCCCCTTCACCAGCATCGTCGAGCAGAATGCCGCGGTGTTCCGGCAGGCCTTCGGCGCCTTGGGTGACGATGCTGTCCTGGAGCATCACAGCGCCTATGCCGAGGACCTGAGCAAGGACCTGGAGGCGAGAGACAAGGTGCGCCTGGCCATGGAGAACTGGGATGCGCCGGTCGTCGTGACCACTGCCGTGCAGTTCTTCGAGAGCCTGTTCGCCGCCCGGCCTTCGCCCTGCCGCAAGCTTCACAACATGGCGGGCAGCGTCGTCATCCTGGACGAGGCGCAGACGCTGCCGCTGAAGGTGCTGCGCCCCTGCATGGCGGCCATCGACGAGCTGGCGCGCAACTACCGCAGCAGCGTGGTGCTCTGCACGGCCACCCAGCCCGCGCTGAACGCGCCCGACTTCGCCGGCGGTCTGGAGGAGGTTCGCGAACTGGCTCCGCAGCCCGAGAAGCTGTTCAAGCAGCTTCGTCGCGTCAAGGTGCGTCACGTCGGCACGCTGAGCGACGAAGCCCTGGCCGAGCAGCTGCGAGCACGCAGGCAGGTCCTGTGCATCGTCAACAACCGTCGCCATGCCCAGGCGGTCTACCAGGCCATCGCCGACCAGCCCGGGACGCGTCACCTGAGCACGCTCATGTGCGCCAGGCACCGCAGCGCCGTGCTGGCAGAGGTGCGGGAACGGCTCCTTGCCGAAGAGCCCTGCCGGCTGGTCTCGACCTCGCTCATCGAGGCGGGGGTGGATGTCGACTTCCCGGCAGTCTTCCGTGCCGAGGCCGGGCTTGATTCCGTGGCCCAGGCCGCGGGCCGCTGCAACCGCGAGGGCCGGTGGGACTGGCGGGACAGTGAAGTGCTGGTGTTCGCGAACGAGCAGTGGGCTCCGCCGCCAGAACTCAAGCAGTTCGCGCAGGCCGGGAGAGAGGTCTTCCGCAGCCATGCGGAAGACCTCCTGTCGCCTGCCGCCATCGAGGCCTACTTCCGCCTGCTGTACTGGCAGAAGGGGGACCAGGCGCTGGATGCACAAAACCTGCTGGACCTGGTGGGCCGCAGCCGGTTGGACAGCCTGCCACTGGAGACCTTGGCCGCCAAGTTTCGGATGATCGAGAGCACGCAGATGGCGGTGATCATTCCCTGGGACGAGGCGGCTCGAAGAGAGGTGGCGGCCCTGCAGCACGCGCCTTTCGCCTCGGGCATTGCCCGGCGACTTCAGCCTTACCTCGTGCAGCTCCAGCAAGGGCCTTTCAACGCTTTGAGGAGCGTTGGTGCTGTCCAGGCCGTGGCACCCGAGCGCTGGGAAGAGCAGTTCATGGTGCTCGCCAACATGTCGCTCTATGACGAGCATCACGGCTTGACATGGGACCAGCCCAGCTATGTATCCGCGGATTCTTTAACTTGGTAGCTTCGGCTGCAAAGACACAGGGAGGAGAAGATGGCTTTTGGTGTTCGAGTCCACGCCTGGGGTGAGCGCGCCTGCTTCACCCGCCCCGAGATGAAAGTAGAGCGTGTCTCCTACGACGTGCTCACACCTTCAGCGGCGCGGGGCATCCTGGAGGCGATCCATTGGAAGCCGGCGATCCGGTGGCATGTGGACAGGATCCACGTGCTGAGGCCCATCCAATTCGAGTCGATCCGGCGCAACGAGGTGGGCGGCAAACTCTCCGCCGCCAGCGTCGCCAAGGCCATGAAGGCCGGGGTCCTCGACGAGCTTCCCAACTTCGTTGACGAAGACCGCCAGCAGCGGGCCGCGACCATCCTGCGCAAGGTGGCGTATGTCATCGAGGCGCACTTCGAGCTGACCCCCAAGGCTGGGACCGACGACACCGTTGGCAAACACCTGGACATCTTCAATCGCCGGGCCCGCAAAGGCCAGTGCTTCCACATGCCCTGCCTGGGTGTGCGCGAGTTCCCCGCCAGCTTCGAGCTGCTGGAGGAGGGGCAGCCAATTCCACTCGCCGACCCCAGCCTGCAAGGCACACGCGACCTGGGGTGGATGCTGCATGACATCGACTTCGCGCAGTCCATGACGCCGCGCTTCTTCCGGGCACGCATGGTGGACGGCGTGATCGACGTTCCCGCCTGGCAGGGCGAGGAGGTGAAGGCATGATCCTCCAGGCACTCAACGACCAGTACCAGCGTCTGCTGGTCAGGCAGGAACCGGGCTTGTCGCCCTTCGGATACAGCCCGGAAAAAATCAGCTACGAGATCCTGCTCGGTCCCGATGGCCGCTTGATCGACGTGGGCGACGTCCGAGATACGTCCGGCAAGAAGCCTGTGCCGAGGGTGTTGAATGTGCCCCAGCCTGAAAAGCGCACCGTGGGCATCAAGTCCAACTTCCTCTGGGACAAATCCAGCTATGTCCTCGGCGTCAGCGGCAGCAGCAAGCGCGCGGACAAGGAGCACGAAGCCTTCCGGCAACTGCACCGTGAGGCCTTGGCCCACGAGCGTGACCCTGGACTGCAGGCTCTTCTGGCTTTCCTGGACCAATGGAGTCCCGCGTCGTTCGCGAACCCGCCTTTCAAAGAGGACATGCTGGACGCCAACTTCGTGTTCCGCCTGGATGGAGAAAAGCTCTACCTCCACGAGCGCCCAGCCGCCCAGCTTGTTCGCGCGCGCCTGCTGCGCAGTGATCCGGAGGAGGCAGCAGCCGGGTCAAGCTGCCTCGTCACCGGCGAGGTGGCGCCCCTCGCGCGCCTGCATCCGCCGATCAAGGGCGTCAACGGCGCCCAAAGTTCAGGTGCCTCCCTCGTCTCGTTCAACCTCGACGCCTTCAATTCCTACGACAGATCCCAAGGAGAGAACGCCCCCGTCTCCGAGCAGGCCGCCTTCGCCTACACCACCGTCCTCAACCACCTGCTCCGGCGGGGCGAGCACAACCGCCAGCGCCTGCAGATCGGTGACGCCACGGTGGTGTTCTGGGCGGAGAGCGACCAACCTGCCCAGGCTGTGGCATCCGAGTGGCTGTTCGAGAACATGCTGGACCCGCCACCCGACGACAGCCAGGAGGCCGAGAAGCTGCGCCGTGCCCTTGAGCGAGTGGCCAGCGGGCGGCCTTTGCATGACATCGATCCCCAGCTGGACGATCGAACCCGCATGTTCGTCCTGGGCCTGGCACCCAACGCATCGCGCCTGTCCATCCGCTTCTGGGAATGCGACACCTTGGGCCGGCTCGCCCGCAGGCTGGCCGACCACGCGCAGGACATGCGCATCGAGCCACTGCCTTGGCAGACCGCCCCGGCGGCACGCCGGCTCGTGCTGGCGACCGTGCCCCACCGTGAAGGCAGCATGCCCAAGGCCGACGACGCGCCACCCCAACTGGTGGGCGAACTCATGCGGTCCATCTTGAGCGGCGGCCGCTACCCGCGCAGCCTGCTGGCCAACACGATCATGCGTATGCGGGCGGACGGCCATCTGTCGGGCATGCGTGTGGCGCTGTGCAAAGGGGTCCTGGTTCGCGATCAGCGGCTGGGTGTCAAGGGAAATGACAAGGAGGAGGTGCCTGTGAGTCTCGATGTGAAATCTCTCAATCCGGGCTATCGGCTCGGGCGCTTGTTTGCCGTGCTGGAGAACCTCCAGCGCCTGGCGCTCAAGGGCCAGGTGAACGCGACCATCCGCGACCGATATTACGGTGCGGCATCCGCGACGCCAGCCTCGGTGTTCCCGGTGCTGCTGCGTAACGCGCAGAACCACATGGGCAAGCTGCGCAAGGAAAAGCCTGGGCTGGCGGGCACCCTCGAAAAGGAAATCGGGGGCATCGTCGATGGGCTGGAGGAGCGGTTCCCACGCAGCCTGCGCATCGAGGACCAGGGCCGCTTTGCCATCGGCTACTACCACCAGGCGCAGGCCCGGTTCAACAAGGGCCAGGACACCAGCGCAGATTCCGACCACCCCGAGGGAGACCCCGCATGACCGCCATTGCACACCGCTATGAATTCGTCTACCTGTTTGACGTCACCAACGGCAACCCCAACGGTGATCCGGATGCAGGCAACCTGCCGCGTCTCGACCCGGAGACCAACCAGGGCCTGGTCACGGACGTCTGCCTCAAACGCAAGATCCGCAATTTCGTGACCCTCGACAAGGAGAAGGCCGAGGGCTATGCCATCTACATGCAGGAGAAGGCGGTCCTGAACAACCAACACGAGAAAGCCTGGAAGGCGCTGGACTTCCCTCCAGACGCCAAGGACGCGTACAAGAAATTGCCCAAGGAGGAAGCCAAAGCCCGTGAGCTGACGGCCTGGATGTGTCGCAATTTCTTCGATATCCGGGCCTTCGGCGCGGTCATGACGACCAAGGTGAATGCTGGGCAGGTGCGTGGCCCGGTCCAGCTGGCGTTCGCCACTTCCATCGACCCGGTGGTGCCACTTGAAATCTCCATCACCCGCATGGCGGTGACGACGCAGGAGGAAGCCGAGGAGCAGAGCGGCGACAACCGCACCATGGGCCGCAAGCACATCGTCCCTTACGGGCTCTACCGGGTTCATGGCTTCATTTCAGCCAAGCTGGCAGAGAGGACGGGTTTCTCGGAGGAGGACCTGCAGCTGTTCTGGCGGGCCTTGATGAACATGTTCGAGCATGATCGCTCGGCTGCGCGAGGGGAGATGGCGGCCCGCAAGCTCATCGTGTTCGAGCACGAGAGCGCCATGGGCAACGCACCTGCGCATGTGCTGTTCGATGCGGTGGAGGTGGCAGCGGTCGATCCGCAAGCGCCACCGCGGAACTTCGGGGCCTACCGTGTCCACGTCAACCGGGAGGCTGTGCCGGCCGGGGTGACGGTGCGTGAGCTGCTCTGACGGGCTGAAGGCGAGCGGCGCATGGAGGAGGACGACAACTTCATCCCCATCTCTGCGCTGCAGCACTACCTTTACTGCCCGCGCCAATGCGCCTTGATCCATGTGGAGCAGCTCTGGGCTGAAAGCCGGCACACGGCCGAAGGCCGGTTGCTCCATGACAAGGTGGACAAGCCGGGTGGCCTGCGCCGCAAGGACGTCCGCACGGTGACCGCGATGCCGCTGGTCCATCCCTCATTGGGCATCACGGGCGTGGCGGACGTGGTGGAGTTCCAGCAGACACCCGGTGGCCGGCAGGCGCGCCCTGTGGAGTACAAGCGAGGCCGGCCCAAGGCCCATCGCGCAGACGAGGTGCAGCTGTGTGCCCAGGCTTTGTGCCTTGAGCACATGTTGAGTCAGGCCATCGAGGCGGGTGACCTGTTCTATGGCGAGACACGCCGGCGCGTGACGGTGGAGTTTGATGAAGAACTGCGTCAGCTGACGCTCGACACCATCGCCCGGACCCGTGCCTTGCTGGCGGGTGGCGCGACGCCTTCCGCGGTGTATGCCGCCAAGCGCTGCGACAACTGCTCGCTGATCGACCTGTGCCAACCCCGGCTGCTCCAGCGGGCCAGTTCGGTGTCGGACTGGTTGTCCCGACAGCTGATGAACGAGAGCGAGTGAGATGCGCCGTCAGCTCAACACCCTCTACGTGACGACCGATGGTGCCTGGCTGCGCAAGGACGGCGCCAACATCGTGATGGATGTAGACGGCGAGGTGCGCGCCAGGCTGCCCGTGCACATGCTGGAGAGCCTGGTTTGCCTGGGCCGCGTGATGGTGTCGCCGCCCTTGCTTGGATATTGCGCGGAGGTTGGCATTGCCGTGTGCTTCCTGACGCCGAACGGGCGTTTCCTGGCCCGCGTGGAAGGGCCGGTTTCGGGCAACGTCCTGTTGCGCCGGGAGCAGTACCGGCGCACCGATGACCCGCAGCGCTGTGCCCTCATCGTCCGTCACCTCCTGCTGGGAAAGCTTCACAACCAGCGGGCCGTGCTGGGCCGGGCGCTGCGGGACCATGGCGACAAGTTGACCAAGGAAGACGAGACCGCCCTGACGCATGCCCACATGCGCCTGGACCGCATTGCCGACAAGCTGCCGACTGAAAGCTCGATCGACGTCCTGCGGGGTTGGGAAGGCGAGGCTGCGCAAGCCTACTTCGGTGTTTTCGACCACCTGATCCGCACCCAGCAGCCGGGGCTTCGCTTCAAAGGCCGCAGCCGGCGTCCTCCCCTGGATGCGGTGAACGCCTTGCTGTCCTTTCTCTACACGCTGCTCACGCACGATTGCCGCTCGGCACTCGAGAGTGTGGGGCTCGATCCGGCGGTGGGCTTCCTGCACCGGGACCGTCCTGGCCGGCCCGGCCTGGCGCTCGACCTCATGGAGGAGTTCCGTCCCTTGCTGGCCGATCGGCTGGCCTTGTCGCTCATCAATCTGAAGCAGCTGGGCGAGGCGGACTTCCAGGTGATGGACAACGGGGCGGTGCTGCTGCGGGAGGAGTCGCGCAAGACGGTGCTCGTGGCTTATCAGGAGCGCAAGCGCGAGGAACTGCGGCACGTGTTCCTGGAGGAGAAGATGCCGATCGGCTTGTTCCCCTTCGTGCAGGCCCAGTTGATGGCACGTCATCTGCGGGGAGACCTGGACGCTTATCCGCCGTTCCTGTGGAAGTAGGGGAGGGCAGGCATGCTGGTCCTGGTGAGTTATGACGTCAGCCTGCAGGACCCTGCCGGGCCGAGGCGCCTTCGGAAACTGGCCAAGGCCTGCCAGGACCATGGGCAACGTGTTCAGTACTCGGTCTTCGAGATCGAGGTCGACATGGCACAGTGGACCGCCTTGAAGGCGCGTTTGACCGGCATCATTGACCCATCCACGGACAGCCTGAGGTTCTACTACCTGGGCAAGCAGTGGCAAAGCAAGGTGGAGCATGTGGGCGCCAAGCCCACCCTGGACCTCAACGGGCCCTTGGTGTTCTGACCGGACCGCGAACCTGTAGCGGGCAGGGCCCGCCCTCTGAGGGTTCGCAATGGCCTCAAGTGCTTGATGCTCAAGGGAATTTTCTGATCTTGCGAGGGCGGCTTGAGGCTCAATGGGTCAAGTGGCGCCAGGTTCGCAGTCCTGGGCATTTTTTTGCTGGTGGGGCAAGGGGATATAAAGACGGAGTCGCGCCCCGCGCGGGCGCGTGGATTGAAACATGACGAGGGTGTCAGCTTCTTGAGGGTGATCATGTCGCGCCCCGCGCGGGCGCGTGGATTGAAACTTCACGGAGCTGGTGTCCGTGGTCGTGGTGGTCGTGGTCGCGCCCCGCGCGGGCGCGTGGATTGAAACTGGATGCCCCACTCCATCGCGGCCGGCCGAAGGCCTGTCGCGCCCCGCGCGGGCGCGTGGATTGAAACTCCAGAAGTTCGTTGCGTTGGAGAGATAGTAGACCGTCGCGCCCCGCGCGGGCGCGTGGATTGAAACTCGAGGATCTTTTTGATGGTCATGGTGGGACTCCAAGGTCGCGCCCCGCGCGGGCGCGTGGATTGAAACCTCCGTGCACCGCGAACCAGACCGTTGGCAGCGGGTCGCGCCCCGCGCGGGCGCGTGGATTGAAACTCCGAGCACTCGGGCCACTCGTACATCCACCGGGTCGCGCCCCGCGCGGGCGCGTGGATTGAAACACGACGATCAACCGGGGCAACCGGCTCACGGTACGTCGCGCCCCGCGCGGGCGCGTGGATTGAAACCTCAGTCGGGTTGGGGTGCTGACAACGGCACATGGTCGCGCCCCGCGCGGGCGCGTGGATTGAAACCCGAACTGGACCTCCCAACGAACCCACGTTGCATGTCGCGCCCCGCGCGGGCGCGTGGATTGAAACATCCATGGCTTTGCGCTCCTTGGCGATAGGGACGGTCGCGCCCCGCGCGGGCGCGTGGATTGAAACGACGATCCTTCGGCGGCCTGGTACTCCACGGTGGTCGCGCCCCGCGCGGGCGCGTGGATTGAAACTCGGGCAAGACCTTCGAGGTCAAGCGCTTCGTCGACCGTCGCGCCCCGCGCGGGCGCGTGGATTGAAACTTTTCCTGGGCCTACACTGCCGGCATGACCAAAGCCCGTCGCGCCCCGCGCGGGCGCGTGGATTGAAACCGGAGCTGCTCGATGCGCTCTTGAGCGCGCTTGAGTCGCGCCCCGCGCGGGCGCGTGGATTGAAACATCCAGGAATAGGGCGCGCACCGGCATGGACCGCAGGCGTCGCGCCCCGCGCGGGCGCGTGGATTGAAACAACTGTCGCGGGAGACCGTGGACATGAAGAACAAGTCGCGCCCCGCGCGGGCGCGTGGATTGAAACCTGCACGTACAGCGCGCCCTGGTTGGCTCCGTTGGTCGCGCCCCGCGCGGGCGCGTGGATTGAAACCACCGCAACAGGGTTGGCAAGGAAGTCGGAGCGGTGTCGCGCCCCGCGCGGGCGCGTGGATTGAAACACGGCCTGGGCTGCGTTGGCGTCCGGTGCGATCAGTCGCGCCCCGCGCGGGCGCGTGGATTGAAACTTCGGTGTCATCAAGTCCAACCTGGGCCTCGAGTCGCGCCCCGCGCGGGCGCGTGGATTGAAACAACTGGAGGGGCAAGAAGCTGCGGAAGGGGGTCAAGTCGCGCCCCGCGCGGGCGCGTGGATTGAAACCGCGGTCAGCAGGTCGATCTCGTGGGACATGGTGTCGTCGCGCCCCGCGCGGGCGCGTGGATTGAAACCGCATCATCCTGTGCACCGGCGGCCCTCACGTCGAGTCGCGCCCCGCGCGGGCGCGTGGATTGAAACGTCGAGAAGTGGGTGAACGGCATCTGGACAATCTTCGTCGCGCCCCGCGCGGGCGCGTGGATTGAAACTTCGAGCGAGGATGGGACGCCGTTCCAGGGCAGCGGTCGCGCCCCGCGCGGGCGCGTGGATTGAAACTATGGCATGGGCGTCACTGGTACGGCCTACCGCGAGGTCGCGCCCCGCGCGGGCGCGTGGATTGAAACATTTGGAACGGAGGGACCATCAGCTATTCGGGCCTGTCGCGCCCCGCGCGGGCGCGTGGATTGAAACAAGCATAGAGAGTGACCGACTGACAATTATTGTCGTCGCGCCCCGCGCGGGCGCGTGGATTGAAACGTGCGGGTCAAGAAAATCTCCTCCGTCACCATGTCGCGCCCCGCGCGGGCGCGTGGATTGAAACGGCAGCCCGGCCGCCAGTCATGGCGCGGGCCGTGTGTCGCGCCCCGCGCGGGCGCGTGGATTGAAACCGTCTGCATGAGTTGGTTCGGTGCGCGCACCTTGGTCGCGCCCCGCGCGGGCGCGTGGATTGAAACAAGGACGAGAACATCACGGCCGACGTCAGCAAGAGTCGCGCCCCGCGCGGGCGCGTGGATTGAAACACGCTCTTGCCGAAGAGCTCCTGCACGATGCGTGGTCGCGCCCCGCGCGGGCGCGTGGATTGAAACTTCAGGTTCTCGGCATCGAGGCCGATGGCCTGGAGTCGCGCCCCGCGCGGGCGCGTGGATTGAAACCCCGACCACGCTGCTGAGCGTCGCGCGGTCCCGGGGTCGCGCCCCGCGCGGGCGCGTGGATTGAAACGACCATGACGCGGCGATCTATCGCGCCAGCTTTGGTCGCGCCCCGCGCGGGCGCGTGGATTGAAACCACGCGATCATCCCGCCCAGGTAGCAGTTGTTCGGTCGCGCCCCGCGCGGGCGCGTGGATTGAAACTCGATGCTGGCGCCGGTGGCATCCTTG
>CBINPE010000020.1:0-50375 GCA_966252435.1 uncultured Burkholderiales bacterium
CAACGCCAACGCCAACGCCAACGCCAACGCCAACGCCAACGCCAACGCCAACGCCAACGCCCCCTGCACCAGTGCCCCCCGCACCGCCGGCCCCCACCGCGGTGGCAGCGGTCGCCCCTGCGGTCCCGAGGCCCGCGGCCGAGGCGCCGCCTGCCCCCTCAGCACCGGCCGTCTCGCACCGGTGGTGGCAGTTCTGGCGACGCCATGCAGCGGCGCCGGGCACGGTGGCCCCCGCCTCCCTGCCGGGCCGCATGCAGGCTGCCCCCTCGCGCGCCCGGGGGTTCGACACCGACGCACCGCTCACGGCGGAGACGGCCGCTGCCTTCGTCGCACGGGGCTTCCAGTTCGCGATGCGCTACCTGGCGCGCGACGCCGCCGAGTCGGCCGCCCCGGGTGACCTGAGCGCCGCCGAGGCCACGCTGATCCTGCAGGCCGGGCTGGCCCTGATGCCGGTCCAGCACGTGGCCGCGGCCGGCTGGGTGCCTGACGCCGAACTCGGCTCGCAGTACGGCGCCCACGCGGCGGCCAACGCCCGGGCCGTGGGCTTCCCCGACGGCGTGAGCGTGTGGCTGGACCTGGAAGGCATCCGCGATGGCACGGCTGCCGACGAGGTGGTGGCCTACTGCAATGCCTGGTACGACACCGTGGCAGGCGCGGGCTTCTTGCCGGGCCTGTACGTGGGCGCGGGCGCCGTCCTCGACGGCACCGCGCTGTACGAGCGCCTGCGCTTCCAGCGCTACTGGCAGTCCGGCAGCCGCGTGCCGGACGTGGCCCAGCGCGGCTACTGCATGGTCCAGTCCACCCGCAGCCAGGCCCTGGACGGCGTGACCTGCGACGTGGACTTCATCCTCGCCGACAACGAGGGCGACACGCCATGCTGGCTGGCGCCCCTGGACGGCCCGTCAATTCCCGCGATCGGCCCGGCCGCCCCGGCGCCACAGTCGTGACCGATCCACAGCCACGCCGGAGGGCAGGAACGATGGCTCACCAGACACCGCTGCAGCACCAGGCCGCCCGGCAGCCCACCGCCGATGCGCAGTCCACCCGGACGGCGGGCCCTCACCAGGCCAGCCTGTCAGCCCTGTCGGCCACCCTGAACACGGCGCCCCGCGTGCGGCAGCTCAAGGCCCTGGAGGCCACGGTGCAGCACCCGCCCAACCGCACCGGCCTGCCCGATGGCCTGAAGCGCGGCATGGAGGCGCTCTCCGGCATGCGCCTGGACCACGTCAAGGTGCACTACAACTCGTCCCGGCCTGCGCAGTACGAGGCCCGCGCCTACGCACACGGCAGCGACATCCACCTGGCCCCGGGGCAGGAGCAGCACCTGCCGCACGAGGCCTGGCACGTGGTGCAGCAGGCACAGGGCCGCGTGCGGCCGACCCTGCAGCTCAGGCAGGGCATGGCCGTCAACGACGACGCATCGCTCGAGCGTGAAGCCGACGCGATGGGCGCCCGGGCACTGCAGGCCGGCGGCCCTGCGCTGCAGCGCTACGCCAGCGCGCCGCAGGGCCTGCCGATGCCGGCGGGCATCGTCCAGCGGCGCATCGTGCAGCAGCCCGCCGGCTTCGCGGTGCAGGGCCGGCTGGCCGGGCACGACAGCGCGGCCAACAAGCGTGCGCTGTCCGCCAAGATGCGCGCCCGCCAGGCCGGCGTCGCGGGCGCGGGGGCCGGGGTGCTGGCCACCCATCCGCACGCGCGCAACAACTTCCACGAGGCGAGCCTGCACACCCGGGCTGCCGGCGGCGCGGGCGGGCCGGCGAATTTCATCTCGGGCAACCTGCGCGTGCCGAACCTGGGCATCAGCCTCGCCATCTGCCACAAGATGTCCTCCGAGGCGGTGCAGCAGGAGATCGCGCAAGCGGCCAACGCCGGCCTGCCAGCCCTGCAGAACACCGCGCAGTCGCTGATCAACGGCATTGCCCCGCCGGCCTGGGGCGTGGCCGCCAACCCGGACTACCAGGTCTTCCTCCAGACCTGCCAGGCCCACTGGAACGGGGCCAACGCCCTGCTGGCCCAGATCGCCGCCGGCGGCGCCCTCAACGCCGCGGACCTGACCCGGCTGGCCGGCCTCATCGCCAACTCGCCCGCCAACCTCTTCATCGGCGACGGCACGACGAACTCCACCATCCAGAGCCGGGGCGACTTCAACAGCACGAACATCCAGCCGCCCGTCGCGGTGGCAGGCCGGATGCGGCGCCGCCTGACGCCCGATTCGGCCACGCTGAGGGCCAGCATCCAGGCCGCGATCGCGGCCGGCCATATCCCCGCCGGCACCGAGCTCAACCCCATCACGCTGGCCGAGGGCCGGGCCGCCGCCGCGGGCACGAACCGCCAGGCCTGGGCCGCCCAGGTCCCGGCCGCCGTCCCCGGCAACGACGGCGCGCTGTCGTCCGCGGTGGCGCGGGACTACACGATGCTCTGACACCCACCCAATGCCCTGCACCCACCACGTCGGCCGTTTGCACCTGGACATCGGGACGGCGGACCTCGACACCGCGATGCAGCTGCGTGCGCGCGCCGAGGAACTCGCCCGCCGCTTGCTGCCAGACACCCTGGCGCGCGTGCTGGACGCCCTGGACCCTGCCGGGCTGCACCTGCGGATTGAACGGATCGAGCTGGACCTCGGCGAGATCGCGGCGGATGCGCTGGAGCGCGACGTCCCTGCCGCGCTCCAGCGCACGCTGACCGAGGCCCTCACGCAGGCGCTGGCGAGCGCCCGGCACGCCCCGGGCCCGCAGGGGCGCGCGCTGTCGGGCGCGGCCGCCCGGCTCGAGGACTTTGACGACTACCTGGCCCACGGCACCCTGCCCCGGCGCCCGGCCCGCATGGCCGACGACGCGGCCGAAGCGCTGCAGCACCTGGTCGCCGAGCAGCCGCGGGAACTGGCCGGCGTGCTGCGTCGCCACGCCCACGACCGCCGGTCGCTCGAGCGGCTGGTGCTGCAGGCGGGCGAGGCCGGCCTGCTCGCGCTGCTCGCCCTGCTGGCGCCGGCAGAGGCCTCGGCCATCCTCGCCTACCTGGGCACGCTGCGCCACACGCACGCCGAGGCGCGGGTGCGGCCCGCGCCGGACGCCGTCCCCCTGAGGCTGGCGGGGCCGGCCCTGGACCGCGCCCTGTGGCTCCTGACGCTCGAGTACCTGCTGCGCGACGCCGGTACCCAGTTCAACCGCCGCAGCTACCTGGCCAGCCTGCTGCAGGGCCTGGCCGACACCGAGGGCGTCGCCTATGCCGACCTGCTGTGCCTGCTCCACGCCACGCACGCCGCTGCGCGCGAGCGCCAGCCGCTGGACGGCACCCTGCTCGGGGTGCTCGACGCTTTGCTGGAGGAGACAGTCGGCGGGCGGACAGCCGCGTCGGCTTCTTCCGAGACTGGCGACAAGCAGGCCGCCCAGGCCGCGCCCCAGCGCCCCGAGACTTCACCGCGGGACGAGGTCATCCGCCTGGTCGCCCAGGTCGCACCGCAGCACGCGCAGGACTTCCTGAACGACATCGCCGCGCTGGCCCGGGCCCAGCACGAGGCTCCCTGGCTGGCCCTGTCGGCCGAGGCCTTCGAGCGCCTGCTGTGGCAGGCTGCGCTGCAGCTGCTGCGCAGCCCCTCACCGTCCTTCGGGCCGGCCTGGTGGCGCCCGCGGTTGCTGCACGGCCTGGCGCAGGCCGTCGGGATGCGCCCCAGCCGCCTGGCGAGCGCCGCGGCCGCGGCCGGGGAGCCCTTCCTGCTGTCGCACGCCCCGCCGCCCGACGCGGACACCCTGCAGGACGCCGGCGACGCGGCGTCCGGCCAGGACCCCACGCTGGCGCTGTGCCTGGCCTCCCGCGACGTGCCCACGCTGCTGGCGCAACTGGCCCGCGCCGAACGGCTGCCGCGCGAGGCGCTGCTGCGCGAACTCGCGGGCGACATGGGCCTGCTCCTTCGCGTCGTGGCCGCGATGGACGGTTCCCTGCGCCAGCAGCTGCTGGCATCGCTCGACGGCCTGCATGCCGGTGAAGTGATGGCGGTGCTGCAGGGCCTGCCGGCGCCGTCGCCCGCGTCGGCCCTTGCTGCGCCCCTCGATGCGGAGACGCCCGCGGAGAACCCCCTGGCCTGGGCCCTGGCCTTCGCGGCCCTGGTCCAGCACAGCGGCGAGGCCTTCGACCGCGCGCGGCTGCGCCGGCAGCTGATCGCGGGGCTGGCCCGCCACGAGGGCGTGTCTCCCGCCACGCTGGAGGCGCCCCGCGTGGCTTCCCCGGAAGACCCGCTCCTGCAGGTGGAACGATTCCTGCGCGAAGGCCGGCCCGAGCCCGCCGGCCTCCGGCTGGGCGAACTGGCGCGTGACGACCCGGCCGGGCTGGCGACCCTGCTGCGACGCCTGCGGGCGGCGGCCCCCGGTCAAACCGCCACGCTGCTCGCGCGCCTGCTGTCCTGGCTGCTGCCCGAGGAAGTCGCCGCGGTCCTGTGGCCGGGCCACGCGGAGGCGGCCGCCGGGCACGCCGAGGTGCTGGCCCATCAATCCGGATCCGACCTCGCCGCCGCATGGCAGCAGGTGCTGGAAGCGGCCCTCGACGGCGCGGCACCTCCCCAGGCCGGCATCTCCGCTCAAGCGGCCCCTGCGGCCCACCTCGACCGCCAGGCTTGGCTGCGGCACTGGATGGACCACGGCCGCCTGCCCAGCGCAGCGCCTGTCGGTCTGCGTCCCGAGGCCTTGCTCGCCGACTTGCCGCGGCTGTCGGTGTTGGCGCTGCATGCGCTGTTCTGCGACCAGGACGACCCCCGGCGCACGGCCGCGCGCCTGCGGCGCGTGGGCATGCACGCCGGCCTGGCCTGGCTGGCACCGCTGCTGCCCTGGGCGTTTGCCGCGCCGGGCCGGCCTGCCACGGCGCACCTGCGCGGCCTGGAGGCACAGGCGCTGGATGCGCTGCGCATCCAGGCCGCAGCCGCCCTCCTCGCCGGGCGACCAATCGACGCCGGGCCCTGGTCACCCCCCCTGCCCGCCATGCCCGAAGCGCGCGCCGAAGCGCTCTCGTCGCCAAGCGGTACCGGCCTCACCAGCCCGGCCTTGCTCGACTGGCTGACCGGCAGCACGGCCTGGCACGACACGGCCCCGCCCGCGATGGCCGCGGCCTGGCCTGCCGCGTGCCGCCTGCTGGCCGACCAGCTCGACCGCGGCGACCGGGCCCTGGAAGACCGCCTGCGGCAGGCCGTGGCCCGCCCGGAGGTGCGCGAGCGCTGGCTGGCACACCTGCCTGAAGAGGTGCTCGCGCGCCTGCTGCACCGGCTGGCCCCGGCACGCGCCCGCTTCATGCTGGACACAATGACCGTCATGTTGACCGCCTGGCGGCCCCTGGCACCACGCGCCGCCCGGGGCGAGGGCCGCCGGGCCGTGTGGTCGGTGCTGCTGGCCTCGCTGGCCGGCCAACCCGCCCCGGCGCCGCGCACGCTCGCGCGGTGCCTGGCCGATGCCCTGCAGGACGCCGGTGCCGTGGCGCCCGTCCGCTGGCTCGCCGAGGCCCGCTCGCTGGCCCGGCGCAGCGGCTGCGTCCACCTGGACGCCGTCCTGCATCCCGCCGCCCTGCGGGGCCCCGGCCCCGCCCCCCCCCCCCCGGCGGGGGCGCCCCCGCGCCTGCCGCCCAGCCCGCCCGCCCCAGCCCGCCGCCACGCAGCATGCCGGTGCCGGCCCCGCGTGACGAGGTGCTCTACGTGCACAACGCGGGCCTGGTGCTTTTCAACCCCTTCCTGCCGCACTTCTTCGAGCAGCTGGGCCTGCTGCAGACGGGCACCGGGGGCGACCCGCGCCTCGGCGGCGGCGACCTCGATGCCCTCACGCGGGCCGTGCACCTGCTGCAGCACCTGGTCGACGAGCGCTGCGACCACCTCGAGCAGGCACTCGTGCTCAACAAGCTGCTGTGCGGCCTGGAGCCGGAGGTGCCCGTGGGGCGCCGCATCGAACCGGACGAGGCTGCGCGGCGCGTGTGCGAGGACATGCTCGAGGCCGTCATCGGCCACTGGCCGATCATCCGCAACACCTCGCCGGCGGGCCTGCGCGAGACCTTCCTGCAGCGCGAAGGCCGGCTGAGCCGGCGCGACGGCCAATGGACGCTGAGCGTGCAGCGCAAGACCGTGGACGTGCTGGTCGACCAGGTGCCCTGGAACCGCTCACTCGTTTACCACCGCTGGATGGCCGCCCCCCTGAACGTCACCTGGTAGCCCCATGAGCCACTCTCTTCCCGACCTCGACCCGCCGTCCTCCCTCCTGGCGCGCCACGCCGAAGTGATCGAGCGCGAGCTGACCTGGTTCCAGACCGTGCTCGACCAACGCTTCGCGAGCCGGCACGACGAGGTCTGCCCCACCCTGGAGGACTTGCCCCCGCCCCCCCCGCTGCCGCCGCACGCCGCGGGCCCGCTGGCGTCTGTGCTGCGCGAGCGGCGCCTGGACGCGGCCGAGCGGCTGGTGCTGATCCTGGCCCTGGTGCCGCACCTCGCACCGGAACTGCTGGACCCTTTCCTGCTGAACAACAAGGCGACCCGGCGGCGCTTCAGCGAGTTCGGCGGCCTGGTCGGGCAGGCCCATGCCGGCTTCCTGCCCACGGTGGAGACGGCGCTGTTCCTGGTGGCCGGCAGCGACCGGCTGCGGCGCCTGCAGGCCCGCGCGCTGTTCTCGCCGGGGCACCGGCTGCTGGCCGCCCGGCTGATCGAGGTCGATCATCTTCACCCCGAGGAGCCCCCGGCCTCGGCGGCGCTGCGCCTGCCGCGCGAGTCGCTGGAGCGGCTGCTCGCGGGCCGCGAGGATGACGTCTTCGTCGACGCGGCCACGTTCCCCGCCGAGCGCGTCACCACGCCCCTGGGCTGGGACGACCTGGTGCTCGACGCGGCCACGCGCGAGCAGGTCGACATGGTCAGCGCCTGGATCCGGCATTCCGAGACCCTGCTGCGGGACTGGGGCCTGGCACGCCGGCTCAAGCCCGGCTACCGCTGCCTGTTCCACGGCAGCCCGGGCACCGGCAAGACGCTGACCGCCTGCCTGCTGGGCCGGCAGCACGACATGCCGGTGTACCGCGTGGACCTGTCGCGCGTGGTCTCGAAGTGGGTTGGCGAGACCGAGAAGAACCTCGCCGCGCTGTTCGACGAGGCCCAGCACCACCGCTGGATCCTGTACTTCGACGAGGCCGAGGCGCTGTTCGGCCGGCGCGGCGAGGCCCACACCGCCAACGACCGCGCGGCCAACCAGCAGATCGCCTACCTGCTGCAACGCCTGGAGGACTTCCCCGGCCTGGTGATCCTGTCGACCAACCTGCGCGGCCACATGGACGACGCCTTCGCGCGGCGCTTCCAGTCCACCATCCTGTTCCCGATGCCCGATGCCGCGGCGCGCCTGCGGCTGTGGAAGGACATGTTCTGCCAGCAGCCCATCCCGCTGGCCCGCGACGTCGACTTCCGCGACCTGGCGGCGCAGCATGCGCTGGCGGGCGGCGCGATCATCAACGTGCTGCGCCACGCCTGCCTGCGCGCGGTGGTGCGCACACCGCCGGTGGTGACGCTGGCCGACATCATGGGCGGTGTCAAGCTGGAGCTGCAGAAGGAAGGGCACTACCTGCGGCGGTGAGCCTGCCCGCGGATCGCGTGAACAATTCCCGTGCGCATCACCCGCAACGTCAGCTTTCTGACGCCTTCGTATTGGACACAAGTCGCGCCGCGTTCCCACAATGCCGCGGGCGAATCATGGCCCGGCCAAGGAAGCAGCGCGCATGGACATTCAAACGCTGGACGAGGAATTCTTCGGCCAGATCGTGAAGCTCAGGCGGCACACCCCTGTCATCGATGCCTGCGTCGCCGCGGCGCCTGATCGCCATCCTCATCTACGTGTTCCACCAGTTGACGTCCTGGGGATGGTGGCCCTGGGCCAAGTACACGGTCCTCGGCATCCTGGGGCTGTTCTTCTCCTCATTCCTGCTCAGGGTCCTGTGCACGGTCTTCGACATTGGCGGTGAAAGTCGCGGGTGGTGCTTGCGCCGGACCACGACGCCCTGCTGAAGCACGCCCACGCCATGGAGAAGACGCTCTTGAGATGAGCGGATAAGCGCCGTGCCCCCCAAGCGGGGGAAGGCCCTGCGGTCTTCAGTAACACATTGTTCGAAAGCCGCGGTCGTCCCCCGGCTGGCCGGGCGGCCCCGGGCACAATCCACGCCTCGCGGCATGCCAACGGAAGATTCAAGGCTGCGCATGAAACCCGTTCGTTCACGGAGGACGCCATGCACCTTTCCCGTTGCCCTGCCATTGGATAGGCAAAGAGGAAGTGCAGTGGACATTGAAACCTTGTTGGCCCCGGTCCCCGGCGCCTCACCGTGCGGCGAGGATCTTTCGTTCTCGACCGAATTCGACACGATCGTGGCCCTGCAGCAGGAAGACGACCCGAGCCTGGAGCAGGGCGTGTGGGTCCGGCCACTCAAGGTGGCCGACTGGGACGCCGTCCAGGCGCAGTGTGCGGAGCTGCTCACCCACCGGGCCAAGGACCTGCGCCTCGTGGCGTGGTGGGCCGAGGCGCGCACCCGAAGCGCAGGCTACGCAGGAATGCGCCAGGGACTGGCCCTGGCCGCCGAGGTCTGCGAGCGGTTCTGGCAGGACCTGCACCCCCTGCCCGAGGACGGCGACCCTGCGGAGCGCATCGGCAACCTGAACTGGTTCCTGCAGCGCGTCGTTCAGCTTTCCACCCTGTGCCCGGTCACCCAGCGAGCAGAAGGCAGGAACTACAGCCTGCAGGACTGGCGGCAGGCGCGGGCCGGTTCGCCGGACGCAGAACCGGCACCGGATGAAGTGACCCTGGCGCAGTTCACCCAGGCGCTGAAGGACACCTCCCCGGCTTTCATGCAGGAGGCCACGTCCAGCCTCGCGCAGTGCCTGGGGATCCTGTCCCGTTGGCAGGCCTGGATGGGGGCACAGCTGGGCACCCAGCAAGGTCCCAACTTCGTTCATGCGCGGGAGGCACTGGAACAGGCCAGCCACGAAGTGCACAGGCTCGGCAGGGAAGCGGGCCTGATGCCCACCGAGCCTGCGGACGCACCGGAAGATGCACCACCACCGGTGGCTGCCACCGCGGCCGCCGTGGCCCGGGTGGAACAGGGCCCCATCCAGACCGCCCAGGACGCCCTGGCCCGGCTGCGCGAGGTGGCTGAGTTCTTCCACCGCACCCAGCCGCACAGCCCCGTGGCCTATCTGGTCGACAAAGCCGTCAAGTGGGGCGACATGTCACTGCACGACTGGCTGCGCGCCGTGGTCAAGGACGGCGGCACGCTGGCCGGCCTCGAGGAGCTGCTGGGCGTTGCGCCATCGACGAACCACTGAGCGGCATGCGGACTGGGGCATGAAGCCACCAGGGCATGCTCACTGACGGCGCACGCTTCCACAAGCTCAGCGCGAACGAGACAACCACCCCACCCGTTCGTCCTGAGGTATCGAAGGATGCGACGTCAACGAGCGGGGGGCGGGGAGAATCGCTCACCGCCCGCGCACCCTCGAAAGCGCAGCTCACCGAAACGCGGCCAGCCGCTCATGCGCATCGAACGCCATGACCGCCAGCCCGGCGGTGAGGCCCAGGTAGGTGGCGCCGAACCGCACGCGCACCGGCATCGGCAGGCCGCTGGCCGTGTCCCCCCGCTGTCCGCGCAGGCTGGCCCAGGCCTCCGGCAACGCCATCACCAGGAACACCAGGATCAAAGGGCTGGGTTGCCACGCAAAGACCGCCACCAGCAAGGGCAGCCCCGCCAGCCACAGCCGCGAGGAGACAGCCCGCACGATGCGCCCGCCGTCCAGCGGCAGCACCGGGATCAGGTTGAACAGGTTCAGGAAGAAGCCGGCGTAGGCCAGGGCCAGCCAGAGGTGGGAGCCGCTGTGCTGCGCCATCAGGTAGCACAGGAAGGCCGCCACACTGCCCAGCACCGGCCCGGCCAGGGCCACCTCGGCCTCGGTCTGCGCATCCAGCGTCGTGGTCTTGAGCGCCACCCAGGCCCCGACAAAGGGGATGAACACCGGTGCGCCCACCTGCAGGCCATGGTTGCGCGCCACGATGAAATGCCCCATCTCGTGCACGAAGATGAGCCCCACCAGGCCCACCGCGTAGGGCCATCCGAAGGCCATCGCATAGACCCCGACGGACAGCAGCATCGTCCCGCAGGTCAGCAGCAGCTTGCCCAGCTTGCCCGTCATCAACAGCGCCAGCAGCAGCTTCATGGCCGCGGCCCCCGGGCCTGGAGGGCCTGCTGGTACGCCAGGTCGATCTGCCGGGTCTTGTGCGCGGCCAGCGCCTGGAGTTCACCGCCCAGGCCCGCCACCTTGTCCGGGTGGTATTGCGCCTTCAGGCGCCCATGGGCCGCCTGGATGTCTTCCAGCGAGGCCTGGTCGGAGGACAGCTCGAGCACCTCATGCCAAGGCGGCAACGCGGGCGGCGGCGGCAACGCGGCACCGGGCGGCGGTGCCCCGCCTTGCGGCCGCTTGCCGCCCATCAGGACGGATACCGCCAGGTAGCCCAGCACCAGCCCGCCCACCACGGCGGCAATTTCCCCCAGGCTGAGGCTCATGAGGCCTCCGGCTGCGGCGCCGGCTGGAGTTGCCGCCGCGCGGCTTCGAGCGCGGCCATGCGCGCGCTGCCCAGGGGCTCGGCCTCGATTGCCTCCTCGACACGCCGCAGGCACTGGGCCTGGGCCAGGGCCAGGTCGGCCGGGGCGAGCAGGCGCCGCGCGGCCTGGAGGAAGTCTTCGCGAGGAGCGGCCAGCGCACACAGTCGGCGCACCAGGTTCACGGCGTAAGGCGGACAGGCCAGGCACTCCACGGCCAGGGTGGCCACGGCACGGGCCGGCACACCCCAGCGTGCGCGCCAGCGGTACACCAGGGCCAGGGCCAGGAGGTTGTTGAGGTACAGGCCCACCAGCGCGACCAGGCACAGCAGCCGGCCGCCCACCACATCGAACAGCCCGAGCGGCAGCAGGACGAACAGGCACAGCCACGCCACCCAGACCGACACGCCCAGCCAGGCCATGCCCCGCGGCACGTGCACCCGCCCGCCGGCCTCGTCCGGTCCGGTGACGCCTTTGGCCTCCTGCATCGGAGACTCCAGGGACCAGCGCAGGCGGAACAGGACGCGGTGCGGCGCCAGCAGCGCGGGCAGGACGACCTCCCTGCCCCACAGCTTCCAGTGCGGGAGACCGAAGCGTGCCTGCCAGCGCCCCCGTGCCGTGCGCTCGAGGACCGCCTCGTGCGGCTGAAGCGCCAGCAGGGCGTCCTGCAGGTGCAAGGCCACGATCAGCAGCATGAGCCAGGCCTCGGTACTGATGCGCATCGTCGCCGCTGTGCGGGTTCTTCTTCAGTCAAGCCGCATTGCGGCGCTTGAACAGGCGGCTGACGGCGGCACCCAGGCCGGCCAGGCCGGCCAGCACCACCTTCCAGCCCGCCGCCAGCGCCGCCAGGATGGTCTTCCACCACCCCGTCTTGGCCAGGACCGCCGTGCCGCCCCCCACGATCAGGGCCCCGAGGCCGAACTCCGCCATGCGGTCGCCGGACTTGAACTCGGCGTAGCGCTCGCCCGCTCGGAAGTCGAAGGAGCGCAGCGCGGACTTGAGTTCCTTGACGTTCTGCTCGAGCCCTTCCTGCGAGGACACCAGGATCACGTTCTCATACCCGGAGCGGCCCAGCAGCCGGACGGTGTAGTTGATGATGGGCTCGGGGTTGCCATCGGCGCGCAGGCGCAGGCCGAACTCGAGGTGGCGGGTCTCGCTGTCGTAGTGCGGACGCACCACCCAATCCTCCGTGTGCAGGGCCGGCAAGCCGAGGCGCCGGCGTTCCTCGTTGGCCCGCACGTCGATGCCCTTGAGTTGCTGGAGCAGGGCGTCCGGGTCGAGCTTCTCGTCGTCCTTCACGTAGCCGACGTCGGCAAAGTCGAAGGCGGCCCACCACCGCTCGCCCAGCAGGATGCTTTCGCCCGGCGCAGGCAGGTTGCCGGTGAGCGTCAGGAACTTGCCCGAGTTCTTGTCGTCCAGGTAGCGCTGGCCGGGCTCGATCCGGATGTCGGCCCGGGTGCCCACGCCCACGCTCTGGGGCCCTTGCACCCAGGGCAGCGCCGCCATTTCCTGGCGGCGCTGCTCGGGCGTCTTGTCTGCCGCCGCAGGGCCGTCGGCCCGCGCGGTTCCCAGGCACCACAGGCTCAGCCCGATCACGCCCAGGGCCCTGGCCCAGCGCCGGGGGATCGGAATCAGCTTCTCGGACAGGGTGTTCATCGGACGGCGCTCCCTCTTTCTTGGATCGTGGGTGGGTTGTCGGCCCTGGCAGGCTCTGGGGACAAGGCGGCGATTATCCCAGCAGGCCTGGGCCTGGTCTGGCAACAATCGCACGGGACGGCGGACGGCTTCATGGGCTTCGGACCCGTCTCAGGAATTTGAAAGGTTGGCTGTGTGCCACCGCCGCGCCCCCATCCCAACCTTCCCCCAGCGGGGGAAGGAGCGAACCCCTCCCCCGTTGGAGGAGGGCTGGGGTGGGGGCGCTCCCGGCACCAACCCTTCCAACTCCCTGCAGACGAGGGGCTAGGGACCCAGCAGGCGGAATTCGATGCGGCGGTTGCGCGCCCTGCCCTCCGGCGTCGCGTTGGTGGCCAGCGGCTGGTCGGGCCCCAAGCCCGCGGTGCTGATCGAGTTGGGCGTCACGCCCGCGTTCAGCAGGTAGGTGCGCACGGCTTCGGCCCGGGCTTGCGACAACAGGATGTTGGTGGCGCGGTCGCCCGTGGCGTCGGTGTGCCCGATCACCTGGACCCGCTTGCCCCCCAGCTGCCGCAGGGCGGCGGCCATCTCGTTCAGGATCGCCTGCCCTTGCGGGCGCAGCGTGGCGCTGGTGGGCTCGAACTCGATGATGCGGTTGGCCAGCGCGGCGTCGAGCATCGACTGATCGACCGTGGCCACGCTCAGCCCGTTGCGCACCACGTAGGTGGGGTTGAGCGCAGCCGAGACGTCAGCGGCCACCTGCAGTCGGTGGGCCTCCGAGGGCACCTCGCCCGCCAGCTCGATGTCGTTGCCGCGCACCACCAGCTGGCCTTTGCTGACCTGCCGGATGGACGAGGACGAGATCACCTGCTGGACATACTGGCTCCAGTTGGCCGGCGCCGTGACGGTGCCGACGCCGAGCTGGTCCACGACGCGGTGGGCGCCGTACAGCTCGCGCACCCGGTTCAGCAGCGCCGCGCGCGTCGCCTCGTCCGGCACCGTGCCGGACACGATGACAGGGGCCTGCGAGCGCGCCTCCGGGGCCATCACCGCGCCGGGGACCTGCGCACCGGCGGGCATGGCGGCCCAGGCCAGGGCCACCAGGAGGCCGCAGGCCCCCGCCCATCGCACTGGCCGGCGCCGCACGCCGGGCCGAGGAAGAAGGTGAAGCTGCGTCATCGCTTGCATCGCTTGTTGGACTCCCCAAGGAAAACATCGTGAAAAAGCCGGGTGGCGCAGGCCCAGGACAGGTCCGGGTCGCGCAGCAAGGTCGAGAGCTTGCCCAGCTCGCCGCTGCCGACCCAGGCCTCGACCCACTCCGCCGACGCCACGGAAATGGTCTGTTGAAGCGCGAACGCCGGGTCCAGCGCCGCGCGCAGGCTCACGGGCGAGACGCCGTGGAAGTCCACGAGCAAGGTGCTCTCCTCACCATCCGCGCCCACCAGGAAAGCCAGCTCCACACGGGTCGACCTGAAGAAGGGCGCGATCAGCCGGCTCCAGAACGCCATGGTCTGCGGCCGCTGTGCCGGGTCCCGGGGCAGCGGCAGCGCCAGCCCCTTGCCCAGGCCCGCGCAGCCCTGGCTGCCCACCGGCTGCAGCAGCAGCCCCAGCGCCAGCATGGCCTGGCGGACGTCGACGCCGGCCTCGGGCGTCCCGAGCCACTGCGTCAGCTGAGCGAGCGTGCACGAGGCGCTGGCCTCCTCGCAGGGCGCGCGCCAGGGGGCCGTCGCCGTCAGCACGGGAGCGGCCGGGGCGTTGCCCAACAGGCCCTCGGAGAACGCCTCGGCCTGGCACAGCGCCTGCACCTCCTGCGCCTGGGCCTGCCACAGCGGCGCCAGCGCCAGCGGGAAGTGGCGCAGTGCATCCAGGGGATCGGGGACCTCGAAGCTGGCGGCGCGCACGAACGGGAAGCGCCGGCCCGAGGCGTCGCGGCTCACCCTCATGTGCCCGGCCAGGCCGCGCCCATGCGCGGGACCGAGGATGGCAAAGTGCAGCGGCGGCGCCGCGTCATAGATCAGTCGCCAGCGGCTGTCCTCGCACATCAATTCGATGGCACGCGACATCCACGTGTCCAGCCGGTCGACCAGCCCGGCGCTGCCCGCGCTGCGCACGAAGTCCCCCCGCGTCGGCAGCTTGCCGAAGTAGACCGCCTGGGGATGGAACGGCGCCTTCTTGCGCAGACCCCCGGTCATGGCTTGCCTCCGCCGAGGAGCACCACCGCGCTGCTGCGCCCCTCCCCCACCACGGTGGCGGGCAGGGTCAGCCCCTGCAGGCGCCCGGCGACGCTGGGCGGGTTGGCCGTGCCGCCGGCGTCCGGGTTGCCGGTCCGCGTCACGCTGGTGTTGGACAGGATGCGCAGCTGCACGCTGACCAGCTGGTTCGTGCGGGACTTCCAGCTGAGGTCGAAGGTGCCGTTGCCGAGGTTGGTCGACTTGGCGGTCGCCAGCATGCGCTCCAGGCCGTACCCGCCCGGCTCGTTGAGGAATTCGACCGCATGGCCCTCGATGTCCGTGCCGAAGATGCGCACGCCCGGCCGGCCCTGGGGATTGGGCCACACGAAGTTGGACCAGGCGGGCGTGGTGTTGCGGTAGCGCATGACCTGGCCGTCGATCTCGATGCTGAACTCGGCCATGCCGGGCGACGGGACGGGCAGGAGCTGGAACTGCGTGACGCCCGCCGGCGCCGGTGTCGTCGCGCCGGTCGGGGTGGTGCCCCCCACCCCGACCGGCACGGACGCGATCCAGACGGGGAAGCCGGCGACGTACTCGGGCTGCAGGCGCACGCCCATGTCGGCCCAGGTGCGCGCGGCCAGGCTGTCGCCGCGACGAACCACCAGGCTCTGCAGGTTCTGCTCGTTGAACTTGGCGATCGCCCCCTCGGGCCCGAAGATCTTGGCCATCTCCGCGCTGGTGGCGTCCAGCCGGGAGGTCCTGTCGAAGGGGTACTTGCCGGCCAGCTGCGTGAGGAAGGGCTGGTGCACCTGGGCGGACCAGGCGCGGTTGATCTCGGCCTCGGCGGGCGCGACGATCACGTTGAAGGCCTGCATCAGCGGGCGCACCAGCAGGGGCCGCAGCGTGGCCTTGGCGGCCTCGCCCTGGTTGAGCAGCATCTGCTCGTCGACCAGGCGCAGCGCCTCGGCCAGCTCGGAGCTGCCCTCCAGCGTCTGCACCATGAGCTGCCGGCTGGCCGGCCCCACGTCGCCCGCGTTCTTGATCTGGTTGAAGCGGGTGCGGATCCGGGACAGCGCCTGGAGGTAGTTGCGGATCAGGGTAGGCCCGTCGGGGTCGGTGGCCAGGACCAGGCGGCCGAGGTTGGAGAACTCGCGGCCGATCGCCCCCATCGGCACGGCGAGCTGGCCCGCCACGGCGTCCAGCTTGGCGCCCGCCTCCACGGCCGGCGGCGCCGAGCGCAGGACGGTCTGCTTGAACCAGGCCACGAAGCCTTCCTGGTGCTGGCTCACCTGCCGCGCGAGCAGGCCGGGGTTGTCCCAGGAGGTCTGCTCGTACAGGGCCTGCACCAGACGCCCCACCGGCGAGGACAGCGGGTCGCCCAGCCGGTTCATCCGGGCCACCGCCACGTCGAAATTGGCAAAGGTGTTGATGCTCACCCCTTGCATGAACTTCTGCCACTCGGCCACGTACTCTGCCTTGTACATGTCGACCAGGGTCTTGCGGATCTGCTCGGGGCTGCCTTCCAGCGTCAGGTCGTCCTGCAAGGCGGTCTTGAGCACCCAGTCGTCGGCGCGCGTCTCCTTGCTGGCGGCCTGCTGGATCGCCTCGTTGACAAAGCCCTCCCAGGCCTGCCGGGTGAAGGTGCCGGGGATGGCGTAGCTGCCGCTGACGACGTCCTTGTCGCCGTCCTCGAGCAGGCGGGCCACCGTCACGGGCGGAAAACGCGTGGCCGCGCGGGCCTTGATCTCGGCGTACACCCGCTCCCGCGCCGGCATGCCCTTGACCACGCGGCGCAGGTTCTCGCGCGTGGTGTCGACCAGGGCGAGGTTGGTGCGCAGCTCGGGGAAGTCGGCCGCCGTCACCTCGCTCAGGGCGAACGAGAGGATGTTGCCCGCGGAGCGCAGCATCTGCTCGCGCGGCATGGCGCCCCGGTTGGCCTCGAGCCAGGTGCGCCAGAAGCGCGTGAGCTGGTCGCTCAGGTGGCCGTTCTCCATGCGGGCGCGCTCGCCCAGCATGATGTAGGCCTTCAGTGCGTTGTAGGCGTCGGAGACGTCGGTAGGGGACGCGGCCACGTACACCCCGGGCGCCGCATCGGTCAGCGAGACCTTGCCGCGCGGCTGGCCCTCCACCGCGCGCCCCAGCGGCTGCAGCTGGTCGGCCTTGGCGTTGACCTGCTGCAGGTAGGTGGCCATGGCCGCGGCGCTGGGGTTCAGCAGCACCTCGCGCAGGCCGTCCATGTACTCGGCGCGCAGCCGCGCCTCGAGCGCGTCGCCCTGGTACAGGCCCCAGCGCACGCTCCAGGGCCGCTGCACGCGGTAGCGGCGCAGCTGCTCCAGGCGGTCCTGCAGCACCTCGAGCGCCTGCAGCCGGGATTGCAGGTCGATGCGCTGGTCCTGCAGGCGCACCACCTGCTCGAGGTCGGCCCGCACGTTGGCCAGGAGCTGGCGGTTGTTCATGTACGACCAGGTCCACCCCGCCAGGCACACGCCCAGCACCAGCGTGCCCAGCAGGAACGCGCCGTAGCGCAGGCGGACCTTGGTCGGGCTGCTGTACTGCTGGACCAGGTTGCGGTCGGCGAAGATCACCTTGGAGAACAGGTCCTTGAGGAAGAAGCCGCCGACGTCCTCGAACTCGTGCTCGGAGGCCGCCTGCGGCGCCACGCCGAACCGCTTGGCCACCCGCTGGGAGGCCTTGGCGCTGGTGCGGCCATGCTGCACGGAGCTGGTGAAGTAGAAGCCCCGGAAGACCGGCTTGAACTGGTAGGGGTTGTCCTCGAACAGCGTCGTCAGGAAGGTCCGCAGCGAGGCCTTGAGCGCGGCGAACTCCAGCGGAAAGCTCAGCACGCCGGCCGGCAGGGCCGCGCCGCGGTGCAGGGCCAGCCGGGTGATTGAGGCCTCCTTGAGGCCGTCGCTGAGCTCGTCGAAGTGGGCGTCGAACACCTCGGCCACGTTGACGCTGGCCGCGCGGCTGTAGGGCAGCGTGGCGCCCCACACCTTCTCCCGCTCGAGCACGTCGCTGCCGCCGAAGAACTCGACGAAGCCGCCGATCAGGTCCGCCTTGGTGAACAGCACGTAGACCGGCACGAAGACCTCGAGCTTCTCGGTCAGCTCCTGGACGCGCTGGCGCAGCTGCTTGGCCAGGTTCAGGGCGGCTTCGGGGCGGCTGCCGGCCAGCTCGGCCAGGCTGGCCGCGATGATCACGCCGTTCAGCGGCGCCTTGGCACGGTAGCGCTTGAGCAGCGTCAGGAAGCCCAGCCACTCGTCGCGGTCCTCGTTGTGCACGGAGTAGCGCCCGGCCGTGTCGAGCAGGATGCCCTCGGTGGTGAAGAACCAGTCGCAGTTGCGCGTGCCGCCCACGCCCTGCAGCACGCCGTCCATCTTCTCCACGAAGGGGAAGTTCAGCCCCGAGCTGACGATCGCCGAGCTCTTGCCGGCCGCGGGATTGCCGATCACGGCGTACCAGGGCAGTTCATACAGGGCGGCCGCGGAGCCGCCCAGCTTCGAACCCTTGATGGTGCGGATGGCCTGCTGCATGCGCTCGCGCATGGCCTGCATCTGCGCCCGGTTCTCCCGTGTCGCGGTGGCCAGGGCCTGCGACGCGTCGTGGTCCATCGCGGCCTCCAGCCGCCGGCCGGCACGCCGCGCCGCCCAGCGCTGCGCCCCCCACAGGGACAGCCCCAGCACCAGCACCGCCGCCAGCCCCAGCGCCACCCAGGCCAGGCCAAGGCCCAGCACGTCCGCGCCCAGCCACAGGAACACCGCCAATGCCGCCAGGCCCAGGACGGCCAACGTCCACGGGGCCAACACAAACTTCATGATTCTTTCCATGTTCAACACTTGATCCTGATCCACCGAGTCCTGTCATCCGTGCGCGGGGCGCACCGTTCCATCCAAGCACCGGGGCTGCTCAGGGCGGCCCCGGGGGTTCCTTTTTCTTCAATCGCAGCTCCACGTGGGTCAGGTCGGCGTTCTGCCAGACGCCGCCCCACACCAGCCCCACCTGGACGGCCAGCTGGCCATAGAGCGCGTAGCCCTCACGCGCCCAGGGATCGCGTTCCGAGATGACGAGCCGCCCGTTGCGCAGGAAGGCGCTGTCCGCCGCCAGGCCGTACTGGTGATAGCTCTCCCAGGCGCGCGCCAGGGTCACGTGGGGCCCCTGGCGGGACAGCATGTCCTGCCGCTCCGGGCTGCGGTAGCCCTCGATCAGGACCATGTCGTAGCCGTGCTGCTCCTTCATGACCTTGTAGACCCACAGCAGCCGCTGGCGGAAGTCCGGGTGGAGCTGCTCCCAGCGCCGGTCCGCGCTGGCGAGCTGGGGACGCTCGGTCTGGACTTCCGGGGTGAGGAAGACGGCCGGTGGCAAGGGCGGCGGCGGCACCAGCTGCTCGCCGTGCAGGAGTGCCATCACCACCTCCGATTCGCTGCGCGCGACCGGCTGGTCGTCGAATCCCGGCTGGGTGTGCCGGCGGCCGAGACGCCACGCCAGCAGCGCGGGCGCGGTCAACAGCAGCGCGGCAACACCCGCCACGGCCCAGCGGCCTCGTGCCGCGGCGTGCGCAGCCGGCGCCCCGCCCCGGCGCGGTCCGGCGACCAGGCCTTGCGCCCAGCCCCGCACCTTGCGCCCCGTGGCAGCGCGCAGCGACGGCCACAGGAGAAGGGCCGTGGCCCCGCAGGTCGCCAGGAAGCACAAGGCGATCCACAGCGGCATCATCACCATGCGCCGCCTCCCGCCCTGGCAAAACCAGGCATTCGCCCCGGAAGTTGGAGAGCGGGAGCGCAGGGGGCGCTGGCTAAAATCCCCGCATCCTGATCGCCCGCCCTTGGAATGAACGTCCCTCTTCCGACCAAACCCGACCTGTTTGGCCCCCGACACCCGGCCCACCCTTCCCCCGATGCCCTCGGGATGCTGTCATGGCTCAGCGGAGAAAAACTGCCCCGGCAGAGCCGGTCCCGCAAGGGCAGGCGCCCGGCCTTGCGCCTGGCGGCCTCGCTGCCGCGCCTGGCCCTGCCGGCAAGGCCGCAGCGGATGTTTCTGCGGGTGGCCGCAGGCCTGCTGGGCATCGGCCTGTTGGGGACGCTGGCCTGGCACTTGAGCGCGCCGCCGTCGTCCATGACGGCCGTTGCCGGCGCGGCAACATCGCTGCCTGCTTCCGAACGGCCCGCCTCTGCCTTGGGCGCATCCATCGCCACGCCCTCCGCAGGCGCCCTCGTCGAGGACCCGGTGGCCACCCGGCCGGCCATGGCTGCCACCTCCACCGCACATGCGGCAACCCGCCCCAGCCCCGGCAAGGCGGCCTCCTCCGCGGAACACCCGCCCCTCACGCCCGCGCCCCGCGCAGGCGACACCGCCGGCAAGCCCGAGACGCCCGTGGACCTCGACGTCGAGGTCCTGGACTGGATGCTGCGCACCACGCCGCCGTCCCCGGACAGCTCGCGCTGAGCCGCCCGCGTCGGCGCTGGCGAGCGCGCTCCCCAGGGCGCGGCGCGCCCGGGACAGCCATGCACAGGGAACAACGGCCTCACGCGCGCTTGCCTTACTTGACCGTGTACTTGAACTGGCCGTCCTTGCCCACGCCGGCCTTGATGCGGCTGACGCTCGCCCCTTCCGCCATGCGGGCCAGGATGCTTTCGGCGATCTGCGGCAGCAAGGTGCCGTTGAGGATGTGGTCGACCGCGCGGGCCCCGGTGTCCACCTCCGTGCAGCGCGCCAGGACCTGCTCGACCAGGGCGTCGTCGTAGTCGAACCGGGCCCGGTGGTTGGCCTCGATGCGCTGGGCGATGCGCTCGAGCTTGAGGCGGATGATCTGCGCCAGCGCGTCGTCCGAAACCGGGTGGTAGGGCACCACCTTCAGCCGTCCCAGGAAGGCGGGTTTGAAGGCCTTGTACAGGACGGGCCGCAGCTGCTCGGCCAGGGCGTCGGCATCGGGCCAATCCGCCGGGTCCTTGTTCAGGCAGGCCTGCATGATGCCCGCCGAGCCGACGTTGCTGGTGAGGATGATGAGGGTGTGGCGGAAGTCGATCTCGCGCCCCTCGGCGTCGTCCATCACCCCCTTGTCGAACACCTGGAAGAACATCTCCAGCACGTCCGGGTGGGCCTTCTCCACCTCGTCCAGCAGCACGACGCTGTAGGGGCGGCGGCGCACCGCCTCGGTCAGCACCCCGCCCTCGCCGTAGCCCACGTAGCCCGGCGGTGAACCCTTGAGGCCGCTGACGCTGTGGGCCTCCTGGTACTCGCTCATGTTGATGGTGATGAGGTTGCGCTCGCCGCCATAGAGCAGGTCGGCCAGGGCCAGGGCCGTCTCGGTCTTGCCCACGCCCGAGGGGCCGACGAAGAGGAACACGCCGCGCGGCTTGCGCGGATCCTCCAGCTGCGCGCTGGCCGTGCGCACGCGCTGGGCCACGGCCGCCAGGGCATGCGGCTGCCCGATGATGCGTTCCTGCAGGAGGGGCTGCAGCCGCAGCACCGCCTGGATCTCGTCCTTGACCATCTGTCCCAGCGGGATGCCGGTCCAGGCCGAGACGATCTCGGCCACCACCGCCGCGTCCACCTGCACCGGCACCAGGGCACCCTCGCGCTGGAGTTCGCGCAGCTGCGAAAGCTGCGCCTTGAGTTGCTGCCGCGCCTGGGCGTCCGGCGCGGAGGCGGACTCCAGGGCCTGGCGCTGCCCGAGGACCTCGGCCGCCAGGGCCTGCTCCTGCGCCCAGCGCGCGCGCAGGGGGACCAGCGCGGCCTCGGCCTGCGCCTGGCCCTGGGCCAGCTCGGCCAGGCGCTCGCGGTGGTCCGCCCCCGAGGCCGCCTCGCGCGACAGGGCCTGGCGCTCGGCCGCCTGGCGCTCCAGCTGGCGCTCGAGGGCGTCGATGGCCGCCGGCGTGGTGCGCTGCCCGAGCGCCACCTTGGCGCAGGCGGTGTCCAGCACGCTGACGGCCTTGTCCGGCAGTTGCCGGCCGCTGATGTAGCGCGCCGACAGCCGCACCGCCGCCGTGACGGCCTCGTCGAGGAGGCGCACCTTGAAGTGCTGCTCCATGAGCGGCGCCATGCCGCGCAGCATGGCGCTGGCCAGGGCCTCGTCCGGCTCCTCGATCTTGACGACCTGGAAACGACGCGCCAGCGCGGCGTCCTTCTCGAAGTACTTCTTGTATTCGCTCCAGGTCGTGGCGGCGACCGTGCGCAACTCGCCGCGGGCCAGGGCCGGCTTGAGCAGGTTGGCCGCGTCGTTCTGGCCCGCCGCCCCGCCCGCCCCGATGAGGGTGTGCGCCTCGTCGATGAACAGGATGATGGGGTGCGGGCTGCGCTTGACCTCCTCGATGACATTCTTCAGGCGGCTCTCGAACTCGCCCTTGACCGAGGCCCCCGCCTGCAGCAGGCCGAGGTCGAGGGCGTGCAGGGCCACGCCCTGCAGCGCCTCGGGCACGTCTCCCTTGGCGATGCGCAGCGCCACGCCCTCGACCACCGCCGTCTTGCCGACCCCCGCTTCACCGGTGAGGATCGGGTTGTTCTGGCGCCGGCGCATCAGGATGTCGAAGCACTGGCGGATCTCCGCGTCCCGGCCGATCACGGGGTCGATCTTCCCCTCGATGGCCCGCTGCGTGAGGTTGGTGGTGAACTGGTCCAGGGCCGGGGTGCCCGCGCTGCCCAGGACCGGCGCGCCGGAGGCGGGCGGCGCATCCGCCGGCTCGCCGTGGACCGCCTCGGACGAATGCCGCGTCAGCGCGTTCAGGTGGTGCTTGAGTTCATCGACGTTCACCCGGGCGAACTGCGCCGAGCCCCGGTGGGCCAGTTGGCTGAGACCGGACTCCGTCAGCAGGGCCAGCAGCAGGTGGGCACCGCGGATGCGCGGCTGCTGTGCGTCCAGGGAGGCGATCAGCCAGGCCTGCTCGAGCAGCACCGGCAGGCGCGGCGAGAACACCGGCGTGCGGGCGTTGTCGGATTTGAAGCGGCCGACCTGTGCCTCCAGGTCGCGCTGCAGCGCGGTGCGAGACAGTCCGAAGTGCGCGCACAACACGGCGAGGTCGTTGTTCTCCGGCTCCAGCATGGCCAGCAGCAGGTGTTCGAGATCGACCTCGTGGTGCCCGCGCGCCACGCACAGGTTGGCGGCCCGCTCCAGCGCCTGGCGCGAGGCATCGTTGAGTTTGGTGATGAGGGTTTTCAGGGTGTTCGACATGGGAGGGCGTGACGCGGACGCCGGGGTGACCGGCGCAGGCAATCAATCAGTTCAGTCAGTGGAGATGCTTTCGGTGGAGGTCGTAGCGCACGTCGCAGCGGTCGTGCAGCTCGGCCTTCTTCAGGAGGTAGGTGTCCCAGCCCAGGCGGCCCAGGGTGGCGGGGCGTGACGAGCCCAGGCCCGTGCCGCGGACCGCGTCGGCCCGCAGCACCAGGTTGACCTCGTATTCCAGCTGGGGCCCGCCCAGCAGGCCCAGCAGCTTTTCCAGGGCCAGGCAGCCGGCCGCACCGGGCAGGAAGCGCTGGAGCCGCCCGTGGTCCAGGGGGCCGAGGAACAGGCGCACCCGCAGGTCGCGCTGCCAGACCCGCTGCCCCGCCAGGACGTTGCGCCCCAGGATGCCGTTGCTGCGTCCCAGGCATGTGCGGGCCTTCTCGGGCAGCGTGTACCAGCGCCCGGCGAACTGCGCCAGGCGCACGGGCACCCGCAGGTACGCGCCCAGCAGGCGCTCCAGCTGGGTGGCCGACAGGGTCCGGTGCTGCAGGGTGCCGGCGAAGTAGGCCAGGCTCTCGTCATGGACGCCGCCCCCCTCGGGCGCGAGGCGCCCCCGCAGGGCCGGCTGCCCCAGGCCACCCAGCGCCAGGATCATGGGAAGGAAGCGCCGGTCGGGGTCTTCCTCGTACTGCAGGTGCAGGCGGCTCTTGCGCCAGGCGGCGTAGAACAGGGCCACGCTGTGGTGGCTGAACACGTCGAGGAACGCCCTGGCCGCCTCGTCGCGCTGCTGGCGCTCGCGCTGGGCCAGCAGGCCGGTGTAGACCGTGGGCAGCGTGCCCGTCACCCCCAGCAACCCCATGACCGCGGGCACGATCTCGACCCGCCGCACGGGCGCCGTGCCCTCCCCGGCCACCGCGCCCTCCCCAGCCACCGCGCCCACCGAGGCATCCCAGTGCACCGTCAGGGACTCGATCTCACTGGGCGGGAAGGACAGGGACAGCGAATTGCGGAACCGCACGGCCGAGGGCACGCGCCCGCCCCGCGCCGAGGGCGGCAGCCACTGCTGCAGCACGCGCAAGGCCTGGAAGAACTCGAACTTCTGCGGCTGCGCGACCAGCCGGTGGATCACACCAGGGGTTGGTCGCCGATGCGTGGAGGACATGTGTAGAGCACTTGTTGGGTGCGCGAGGACATCACGATCAGGCGTGTGAAGCTGTTGACGTGGGCGTAGAGCGAGAAGAAGCGGTCCAGCACGGCGACGAACAGGCCCAGGCCGATGCCGACGTAGGCCTCCTCGTCGACACTCAGGCGGATCTCGGTGCCCCGCACGAAGGAAGCGAAGGGCTTGCCCGCCATCCACTCCATCGCCGGCGAGAAGGACACCGCGACCAGCCCGTTGATCTGGCGCCGGTTGATGGCGTCACGCGGCAGGTCGTACAGGTGCAGCATCTCCCGCAGGGCCTCGATGCCGCGCCCGCTGAGCGAGAGGTGGTTCAAAGCCAAGTGGGACACCAGCCGCCAGGCATTGCCCTGCCCGCGGTCGAACTGGTGGCTGGGCGTGGGCTTGCGCAGCATGCGGATGTCGGCGCTGGGCGCGCCCCCGTCCATCTGCAGCTCGCCCGGCGCGCCGAACGTCAGCAGGCTGGGCAGCTGGCGGTTGGTCGCAGTCACCGTGAGGGAGAGGGTTTCCCGCTGGCTCTTCACCGGGTCGAAGTGGGTGTCGACCACAGTGAGCAGTTGTTCGTGGCCGGGGCTGGTGCTGGCCAGGACGTCGTCACGCCGCAGGTGCCAGTACCGGCCACGGCCGGACGGCTGCCCATCCGTTTCACCGATCAGGTCTTCATGGTGCAGGGAGAAGAAGGGGCGCAGTTCATGGATCACCTCCCCTTGCGCGGACTGGACGACACGCAGCACCTTGTCGATGGCATACACCTCATGGCCATGGGCGTTGCGCGCATCGACCACCACGGGGTACTCGGTGGCGGTGTGGTCCAGCTTGATCGGCTCGGCGTTGCGCGTGAACAGGTTGACGATGGGCGTGCAGCCCAGGACGAGGTTCTTCTCGGAGAGGGTCTCCAGCAGGCGGGCCGCGTCCGAGTCGGCGTCCATGCCGGACAGCGCGAAATGCAGGGTGATGGCCTGGGCCTGCGCGGTCTCGCCCGGCAGCCCCGGCGCATTGAACGGCAGGGGCAGGTCGAGGAAGTTGAACTTCTCGGGAAAGGTGAAGTACTCGGCCAGCAAGCGGTAGGCCGGGTGGGAACGCTCGTCGTAGTCGATCAGCGCCTCGTCGGGCCCGAAGCCCGCCAGCGCGGGCCGCTGTGGATGCGGCCCGCTCCAGCTACCGTCGCGCTCCACGAGCAGCGCCTTCACACGGTGGCCCAGGACCTCGCGCAGCCAGGCCACCTGCGAACGCTCCCCATCGAGGAACACCCTCAGCGTGGGGCCCAGCAGTGCCCAGGGAAACAGCGGTGACACCCGCGACAGCTGGACGGACAACATGGCCGTGGCGTCCACCGGCAGGCGGATCCCGGACGGCACGACGGGCAGGTGGCGGTAGCTGACCGACTGGACCACGACCGGCGCGAGCCGGACGTCGCTGGCCGTGCGGAACCGGCAGGCCACCCGCCGCACCGGCCGGCTGGTCAGCTCCGTGCCCCGGGCGATGTGCACGGGCACGCTCATGCCGACCGCCTGGCTGCTCAGGCCGAACTTCACGATGGAGCAGGCGGGGAATGGCCGCAGGTAGTGCGGGTACAGCACGTTCAGCAAGGACTCGGTGAACTGCGGGAAGTCGTCGTCGATGCGCTTGTGGGCGCGGGCGGCGAGCAGGGCGAACGACTGGATCAGGCGTTCGACATGGGGATCTTCCGACGCGTCCGCCCCCAGCTGCAGCCGCGACGCGATCTTGGGGTAGTGGCCCGCGAACTCACTGGCCGAGGCCCGCAGCCGCTGCAGTTCGGCTTCGTAGAACGGAAGCAGGTCTTTCACAGGAATTCCAATCTCAGGTCCGGGTTCAGCGCGGCCCGCGCTGGTGGTGCACGCTGTAGCGTTGCACGGCCGGCTCGAAGCGCGCGTCGAAGCTGACCTGTTCGCTGGCCCCGCTCACCAGCAGGATGGCCCGGATGGTGAAGCTCAGGCGGTTGAAGCCGCCCTGGGACTCGTCCAGCGAGACGGCGACGTTGCGCAGGCGGCGGTCCTGGTTCTGGATCGCCGTGCGGATGGACTGGCAGATGAAGTCACGGTCGATGCCGCTGCACAAGGTGCGCGAGGAGAAGTCGGGCACGCCATAGTTGGCCACGGACGTGGCGGCCAGCGGGAAGGCCGCCTGCGTGGCCTCGTCAAGGGCGCTGCGGGTGTTGAGCAAGGCCTCGAGGTCGCTGGCCACCGAGGCCTTCAGCGCGTCCAGCGACAGCCCCGGCAGGATGCCGGTGTCTCTGCCGCCGGTGTCGAAGAGCTTGTCGAACAAACTGGGTGCGTATCGCATGGCAATCGCTCGCCCGCACGGGCAAGCACCTCGGAAGGGGTCACTCGGGCGTGCATCCGCCTCGAACAAAAAGGGCCGCGATCCACGCGGCCCTTGCCGGCCCCGCCCACCGATCCTTGCCAGGCCGGTGGACAGGCATCCGGCGACAAGGATCAGACAGCCGACTTGTTGAGCGAGAGGTCCCAGCCGCCCGGGTCGCGACCCACGTTGGCCGAGCCGTCCGCCTTCGAGCCCTTGTGCTCCCAGGTCACCTTCGCATACTTCAACTCGAAGACCTCGGTGGGCAGGCCGGTGGGCGGCACGTCCATGGCCACCCGCGACACGATGGCATTGCTCATCTTGATGGTCAGGTAGTTGGTGCGCACCGAGCCGGTGGCGCGGAAGAACTGCACCTCGACGTCGTAGGCGTAGGCAGCGGAGCAGGCTTCCCAGAGGTAGACGCTGGCCTTGTCCACGTCCTTGTGGAACACCATCGGCGCATGCTCGCAGCGCTCGGAGGTGTGGCCGCCCGCGGTGGAGGCCGTGGCCGACTTGGGCTGAATGATCTCGTGCGACCAGGAGGTCACCTCGACCCAGTCCTTGTGGTCCGCGTCGAGCGACTCACCCGGAATGTCTTTGGAATTGGTCTTCTTGGTGAACTTGACGTAGATATCTTTCATGAATCTCTTCCCTTGGTTTTTCTAAATTAAAAAAACATCAGACTCAAACAACAACAACAACAAAACAACGCAACAACGGCACCGCACGAACAAACACACACACAAACAAAAACACAAACACATGCATTGGCGGTTCACGCCAGCGGGTCTCAGCCGCCGCGCGCACCCGCAGGCAGCTCGGCCACCAGGCGCAGCGACACCGACAGCTCATCGAGCTGGAAATGCGGCCGCAGGAACGCCACGGCGCGGTAGCTGCCGGTCTTGCCCGGCACCTTGGCCACCTTCACCGACCCCTCGCGCAAGGGGTACTTGGCCTTCTGCTCGTGGGAGGCGTCATCCGAGCTGAGGACGTACTGGCCCAGCCACTGGTTGAGGTAGGTCTCGACGTTCTCGGCGCTGGCGAAGCTGCCGATCTTGTCGCGCATCATGGCCTTCATGTAGTGCGAGATGCGCGAGACGGCGAAGATGTACTGCAACTGGGTCGACAGGGCCGCGTTCTCGGTGGCGAGGTCCTGGTCGTACTTCTTGGGCTTCTGGGCGGACTGCGCCCCGAAGAACGCGGCGTAGTCGGTGTTCTTGCAGTGCACCAGGGGGATGAAGCCCAGGTCGCTGAGTTCTTTTTCGCGCCGCTCGGTGATCGAGATCTCGGTGGGGCACTTGAGGGCCACCTCCCCGTCGTCGGTCTTGAAGGTGTGCGTCGGCAGGTCTTCCACCAGCCCGCCACCCTCCACGCCGCGGATCGCGGCGCACCAGCCGTACTTCTCGAACGCATCCGTCAAGCGCCCGGCGAAAGCGAAGGCCGCGTTGATCCAGAGGTACTTCGAGTGGTCGGCGCCGGTGACGTCCTCCACGAAGTTGAAGCCCTCCGTGCTGCTGCCGTCCTTCGGATTGAAAGGCAGCCGTCCCAGGAAGCGCGGCAGGGTCAGGCCGACGTAGCGGGAGTCCTCGGATTCCCGGAACGACTTCCACTTGGCGTACTCCACGGTGTCGAACACCTTGGCCAGGTCGGTCGGGTTGCCCAGGTCGGTGTAGGTCTCCAGGCCGAACAGCTCGGGCGAGGCGGCCGCGATGAACGGCGCATGGGCTGCGGCGGCCACGTGCGAGATCTGCTCGATGAAGTACATGTCCTCGGCCTGGCGGCCGATCTCGAAGTTGCCGATCAGCGCGCCGAACGGGGCCCCGCCGAAGGCGCCGAACTCCTCCTCGTAGACCTTCTGGAACAGGCTGTTCTGGTCGAAGCCTATGCGCGTCTTGAAATCCTTGACCAGCTCCTTCTTGGTCACGTTGAGCAGCTTGATCTTCATCTGCACACCGGTGCTCGTGTGCTCGCAGAGGTAGTGCAGCCCGCGCCAGGCGGACTCCAGGGTCTGGAAGGCCTCGGCGTGCATCACCGCGCTGAGCTGGTCGGAGATCAGCTGGTCGATCTCGGCGATGCGCGCGTCCAGCGTCGCCGCCAGGTTGTCCGACATCACCACCGTGCCTTGCATCACCTCCTTGACCAGCTCGCCGATGAGGTCCTTGGCGCGGCTGTGCTCGGCGGGCGTCTTGGCCACCTTGCTCTGCGCCACGATAGCGTCCAGCAGGCTGGCCTGCTCGCCGGCAGCGGCCGCGCCGGGCTGCTCGCTCGAAAGGGTTTGCGGTACTGCGCTCATGGTCACACCTCCTCCTTGCCGGCTTCCTGGCCCAATTGCTTGAGCTTCTCGGTGTTGCTCAAGACCTCGGCCAGCACGTCCTCGAGCTTGTCGTTGCCCGCGAGCTTGTTCCGCAGGTCCGACAGCTTGGTGCGGGCTGCCAGCAGCTTGCGCAGGGGCTCGACCTGCTGGACCACGGCTTCCGGCGAGAAGTCCTCGATGGCGTTGAACGACAGGTTGACGGCAAACTCGCCGCCCTCCTCGCTGAGCACGTTCTTCACGCGGTAGCTGGCCTTGGGCGCGGCACCGCTCATCACGTCGTCGAAGTTGTCGAGGTCGACGTTCACGAACTTGCGGTCGCGCAGCTTGGGCAGGGGCTTGTCGGGATCGACCTGCCCGCTGAAGTCGCCCATCACGCCCACGACGAAGGGCAGTTCCTTGTTCTCGATGGCGTCACCGATCTCGACGTCATAGGACAGGTGCACGCGGGGCGGGCGAACACGCTGCAGCTTCTTTTGAATGCTTTCTTTCTTGGCCATTTCTTTCCTCTGGAAGGTGGATCAGCGAGACGGCGCGGTCATTCCTTGACCAGCACGTCGAAGGGGTTGCGGCCGCTGCTGGCAGGCCGGGCCGAGGCTGGCGCTGCCGGGCGGGCCGGCGCGGGCGGGGGTGGCGCGGGCTGCGCCACGGGCTGAGGTGCGGCCGGCCGGGGCGGCTGCGCAGACCCAGCCTGCGGCGGGTTCCAGCGCTTGGGCTGGCCATTCACGGGCTGCCCCATCAGGTCGACCTCCGTCGTGGGCGGCAGCAGGGGCTCGCCCAGCACGTCGCGCATCGTCTTGGACATGGCGCGCGCTTCGTTGATGGTGTCGGTCACGGCCACGTTGGCCGCCCGCAGTTGCTCCACGGCCTTGGCGGCCACGCGCAGGCCGCTGGCCGCGATGATCGTCTTGGCGGTGATGTCGGTGTTGTCGCGCAGCTGGACTTCCTGCGCCGCGATGATCGCCGGGCCGTAGTTGCGCGTGTCGAAGTGCATCTGGGCCATGCGCAGCCAGGGCTGCTTCTTGGCGGGGTCGAGCTTGGCCGCCTTCTCGAGCTGGGCCAGCGCGCTGGCGGGCTCGCCTTGCTGGTAGGCCTCCTCGGCGGCCTGCATGGCCTCCTTGTACTGCGCCTGCGTGCTCGCTTCCTTGGCTTCCTTGGTTTCCTTCGTGTCTTTCGGAGCCGTGGCACACCCCGCCATCAACGCCAGACCCGCCACCAGCAAAAGCTCCCGCATCCTCACGTTCAGCAAGCGGGCCTTGCTTTTCTTGTTCACATTCAACTCCCTGTCACTCCTGCATTCAACGGTCATCGCCACTGTCACCACCCTGCGTGGTACGGGGCGTGAATCTAAGGGGCCAGCCCCTCATCTTGACCTTCAACTTACCAACTGTTACCCCGCGCGAAACGGGCACCACCCTTCAGGGGGAGAAAGACCGCCCCGGATTCATGGCAGCGTGATCGTGATGTGGGCCGGCTCGGGTGCCACCTTGATCAACCGGCTGTAGCCCGCGAGCTGGTTCTGGGTCTCACGGCCCAGGTCAAGGCGCAGGCCCAGGAAGGCCAGCAGGCCGACCAGGCCGAAGATGCTGCAGACCACCCACAGCGGGAACTCGCTGCGCAGCCGGTGCGAGATCTGGTCGGGTGCTGCCCAACGGGGCGCGAAGCCGGAACGCTTGCCCTTGAGCCGCGCGATCTCGTCGCCCAGCCGGGCCGTGAGGAAGGCCAGCTTGTCCAGCCCTTCGAACACATACTTGCCCTGGAAGCCCATCAGCAGGCACATGTGGAAGACCTCCAGCACCTGCTGCCGGTCGGCCCCCTCCTGTCGCGCCGCCTCCAGCTGCGCGAAGAAGCGCTCGCCACCGAGCTGGTCGCCGAAGTAGATGAGCTGCAACGGCTTCTTCTGCCACTCGGGCCGCAGGGGCGAGTCGGAGCGGAGGATGACCTCGTCCAGCGTGGTGCAGAACGCGTACTTGATGAGGTGCAGGTCGCCATGGGCGACGCCCAGCTTCAGCGCGTTCTTCTCGACGTCCTTCAGGAAGGACTGGACCTGCTCCCGCAGGGTGCCGGCGGTGGGCGGCAGCTGGCCCGCGCGCAGCAGGTAGATCAGGTAGAACCCGTCGTACAGCAGGTCCGTCAGGGTGCGGGCTTCGGTGGGGGCCGCGGTGGGTTCGGGCGTGCGGGAGGATGCCGCGGTGAGGGTGGCTTCCATGGTCATGCGCTGAGGGCCATCAGTTCGAGTTTGACGTCAGGGACGCTGGGGGGAACGTAGAGCGAGATCGTCTGCGCGCGCATCATGCGTTCATAGAGGATGCCCTGGGGCTGCAGCGCGAAGTAGTAGCAGCCCGGGCGCACGGGGATCGCGGCCGGCACCTGGGTGACGTGGGCCAGCGCCACCCCCGACATCGCCGAGGTCAGCAGGCTCTCCACATCCTCCGGCGAGCCGATCTTGAGCAACGCGGGCATGCTCTCGACCAGTTCGCTCGGGGGCAGCGTGGCGCTGACGCCCAGGTAGAAGCGGGTCGACTCGCTGATCTGCGGCGCGTCCAGCCGGCCCATGTGGATGTGGGGCTCGGCCTCCTGCAGGGCGATCGAGAAGTAGCGCGTGGAGATCACCGTCTCCAGCAACTCCCGGATGATGTCGTTCAGGCGGAAGAAGCCGGGCCCGGGCGCGGCGTGGTCGTAAGCCGGCAGGTCGCTGAGGGACAGGCTCTTGGAGAACGTCATCAAGGCGCCGGCCAGGGCCAGCAGTTGCTGGAACAGCCGCTCGGGATGCAGGCGGGGATGCTGGGCCAGGTGGGACAGCGCCGCGTAGGCGCTGCTGGCGGTGTGCAGCAGCCAGAAGGAGGCCACGTCGCCCGAGCGGAACTCGACGATGTTCTTGGCGGGCTCGCGGTGCATGCCGTAGAGCGCCTCGACCTTGGCCTGCAGCACGTCCAGCAGGCGGCGCAGGTGCAGGTGCATCACCGGTGCCGCGGCCACCGAGGTGCTGGGCGCGACGAAGCGGGGATCGCAGTCGAAGCCGTTGAAGGCATTGCGGCGCAGCTTCAGCAGCGGCAGGCCGACCATGCCCTGGCGCACGGCGTGGCCGGCAATGACGCGCAGCCGCTTGCCCAGGAAGGTGATGGGTGCGTCGGCCGCGTCAGTGAACTGGTCCGTGGTCTCGCGCTCGACGGGAAAGTAGCGGGCCCCGGCCTCGGGCTGCCCTGCCGGCTCGGGGCTCTCCAGATTGGAGCCATGGGCACGCAGCGAGCCCATCACGACGTGGAAGGTCACCTCGCTGTCCTGGCCGAACAGGTCGTCGACGGCCAGAGGGTCGGGCAGCGGGTCTTCCGCCGGCGCGTTGTACATCTCGCCGTCCGGCAGGACCAATTGGAGTTCGAGCAGCCGCAGGCGCCCGGCCTTCAGCGCATCGGTGTCGATCCGCAAGCTGCGCACGCCCCAGGCGTAAGGGTGCAGCGTGGTCATGGCCTGGGCCACGCGCCACTCCTGGTAGGCGTCCTGTTGCTGGAAATGCTGAGGGCGGATGAAGAGGCCTTCACCCCAGAGGACCTTGGATGTGGGAAGCAAAATTCAATTCCTTGCAGAAGAGGACGAAGAAAAAGAAGAAGAAGAGGAAGAGGTGCGGGGGACCAGGGCGCCCGGCGGGGCGCAGTCGGCCGGCAGCAGGCGGGCGGTGTTCTCGGGCACGCCGACGGGCGTGCCGACCCCCACGCTCAGCGCACACGAATGCGCACCGATCAGGAAGGGCTGGTCGATCGGCTCGGCCACGTCGAAGGCATACCGCCAGCGCTGCGGGGCGGGCGCCATGAACAAGCCGGCGACGCCCAGGTAGGCGGCCTCGCGGGCCCACTTCTCGTTGAGCTCACGCCGGAAGCCGGGTGCCAGCGTGAGTTCCTTGACGTCGATGAGGTCCTCCCCCATGGCCTGCTTTTCTCGCGCAGGATCGCCGAAGGCGTCGAAGGGGGCGTTCAGGAAGGCGGTGGGCGCGCGCAGCTTATAGACCCGCACCACCAGGGCCAGGGAACGGCCCTGCGGATCGAGGTTGAGCGAGTCGCTGGCGGACACCTGCAGCCGCACCTGGCGCGGCGGCTTGGCGGATTCAGGCAGTTCGGGGGGCTTGGGCAGCTCGGGCTTCTTGAAGCCGATGGTCTCCAGGGCCTTGTCGGCCATGTTGCCCATGCCTTCGCCCAGCTTGCCCGTGGTGGTGCATGCGCTCGTCGCGCAGAGCAGGGCCGCACAGGCAGCCCAGTGAAAAATTGGTTGGAGATGACGCATGGGTAGCGAACAGCCTTCTGAAACCGGTCTGGGGAACCGACAGTCGCGGGCTGATGGGGGGCCCGGCCGTCAGCTTGTGGATGGGGGAGATCAGCAGCCTTCAAGCGCGGCCGCGCGCCGGGGCAGCAGGACGCCGGCCCATGGGTCGTGCACCACCATCCATGGATTTGCAGCCGGGGGCCTGGTCGGCAGGCGCCGGCTGTGCCGGTGTCGGCATTGGCGTGGGGAATGGAGGCCCTGGCAGCCTCCCATGCGTGTTGGTCTCAGGACCGGGTGCATCCCCTGCCCTGCGAAAGCGATTTGAAAACACCTCATGAAACCCAGTCCCTGACGTCCTTGTCTTGTTTTTGTCCTGTGCAGACGATCTCGGAATGAACCTCGGAATCGTCCCGGGTCGACACCTTACCAAAAGTGTGGCGAGGGCCTTCGCCGGGGCACCTCGGTTCCGGATGGCGACCGGTGCGCGGAGCGATCCGCGGCATGGCTGGGTGGCGAAATCCTGGAGGTGCTGCACAAGCACAGTCTACGGGCAGGATCTTTGACTCCTGCCTCGGAAAACAGGGCATTTCCTGGCCATGGCGAAGGCCAGACTCATCCAGCCGCCCGTCGCAGGTCATTCAGGCGTGTAGCGACCGTCGGCAAAAAGACGCTCGGGGTCGAGCGTCGCTTTCAAACCGGCAAGGAGCGCCCGGTAACCATGGCTCGCCTGGCTCATGACGACGTCTTGAGCGAAGGTAGGGAGGCGGTAGGGAAAGTAGCCCGCCGCCAGCAGCGTTTGGAGGAGAGCCTCGAAGGCTCGTCTGGCCGCCTCATCCTCGCCGGCCACGTCCCGGTCGTAGGTGATGCTGATGACGTGATCAAGGCAACGCTCGCTGATCAGCGTCGTCGTGATCCCCGGTTCGAAGCCGGCGTCAAGCAAGCAATCGGTGGCCATCCTTTGTACCGTGTCGGCATGTTTGCCATCGATTTCGGAAAGGACGGCACACCAGATCAGGCCACAACAGTCTCTGTCTGGATCAGGCGTCTGGCAGGGCAATTCCGGCTTGCGCCAGTAGACGGATGCCAAGAAGCGATCCGAGGGCACCCCCTTGAGCAGGCCATACGCGGGCACCATGACGTCGATTTGCCGCGCCAGGTGAGCGGCCCCGAACCGGTTCAAGAGGGGCTGAAGTCGCCGTGCCAGCGCAAGCCTGGCATCGTCGAGGAACAGCAAGCGGGTCGCCACGCCACGCAGTGCCCGGCGCAGACTTCGCTTGCCTTCCCGAATATCGCCCGCAGAACCGTAGAGGCCGCCGGAGCCGTGCCAGGCCAGCACGCCGAACCGACGCTTCAACGCTTCGAGTTCCCCGCCGCGCAAAGGCCCCCGGCGGTCCGTCGGACGCTGGGTAAACGACGGCAAGATCCGGTAGGCGTTGCCGATATGGATGGCGCTTTTCAAGCGACCGCAGAGGCGCAAGGGTTGAAGCGCGTCGATCAGGTGCGGCAACTGTTCGGGTCGCTCGATGCCGATGAAAAAAGCGCAGAAACGCTCCGGGGCCGGCATCAGCCACACCGTCATCGCCGTCACGATGCCGAAGCTGCTTTGAAAGAAGAGCCCGTCGACCGCCGGGCCGATCCCGGGCGCGTACACATTCTTCGCATTGACCGCGCCGAAGGCGCCGAATCCAGTTTCGATGACATCACCTTGCGGCAGCACCACCTCCAGCGCGCAGGCGAGTGCCGCATGGTTGGCGTAGGGCGTGTGCCCGAAACCGCGTTCGAGGGTATTGCCGATGACGCTACAGGCCGGACTCGCACCGGCAGAATCGATCCAGAACCGGCCACCGCGCGCCTGCAAGAACGCGTGCAACTGCCCGAGCGTGACACCTGGTTCGACCCGGACGTAGCCGAGCTTTTCGTGGTACGACCGGATCCGGTCCATGCCGCCAAGATCGATGACGATGCCTGGCTTGGCCGGCATCGCCGATCCGTACCCCCAATTTCGGCCCGAGCTGACCGCATAGAAGGGCACCCGGCTCTGCTGGCACAGCCGTGCGATCGTCGACACCTCTGCCACACTGGTTGGCCGCACGATGCCGAAGACCTTCACATCGGTGTCATACGTCGCCTGGTGGTAACGCGCGAGGTCGGCATCACCGACCAGCACACGGTCCTTGCCCAGCAGGTGTGCCAATTGTTCGAGAAGATGATTGACCGGGTCTCTCATTGGGATCGAAACCGTTGGAGCATCCGGCCGAGCCTCGTGAAGGCCGTGCCCGTCAGCCTATCGCCCAGCACCAGGGCGGTACCGCCATCCATTCACTTGAAGTAGTAGACGCCCAGCACCTGTGCGGAACGCGCGTAGGGCAGCAGGCCGTACTCGGTGCGGCCCCCGCTCTGCTGCTGCCACTGGAAGGCCAGGTCGGCACTGTCCCAGTGGTAGCGCGCCTCCAGCCAGGCCAGCCGGCTGTGATCGAGCAGGTTGGTGCGCAGCATGCCGGTCAGGTCGAGGTTCTTCAACCCGGCACTCTTCTGCGTGGCATAGACCATGAGCGCCGTGCGCGATGCCAGCTCCTGGCGCCGCTGGGCCTCGCCCAGGTAGGCGGCCAGCAGCGGCGAGCCCACGGGGTCGTTGCGCAGTCTGTTCCAGCCGGCCTCGTCCAGCGCAAAGCCGTTGTACTGGGCCTCTGCCGTGAGCGACAGCTTGCGCTGCGTGGTGTAGGTGAAGCCGGCGACGGCGCGGTTGCGGTGGCTCCCCTGCCCCGTCCCGCCCTGCACGTGCGCCAGCAGGCTGGGCTCGCGCGAGCGGGTCCACTCGGCGTGGGCTACCACCGCATCGGTCAGCAAGGCATTCAGGGTGGCACCCCACTGGGGGTCGAGGCCGGCCTGCTTGCTCAGCAGCAGCTGGCCGCTGCTCCCCTCGGACAGCGCGTGGCCGAACACGAGCTGGGCGCGGTCGTGGTGGTTGGTCGACCCCAGGTCCAGGCTGTCTCCATCCGGGTTCGGCTGTCTTTCCAGCTTGGGCGAATACACCGCCGACAAGGACGCGCCGCCGGACCACAGCTGCTGTCCGCGCAGCGCGACCGTGCCCAGCCGGTTCTCGCGCAGCGTGAAGGGGTTCGCGGTGGTCAGGGTGCGCAGGCTACCGTCGCGGAAGAAGTCGGTGGGGTTGTAGCCGTAGCCAGGTCCCTGGCGCAGGTTGATGCGGCCCAGCTCGGCGCTGCGCTGGCCGCCCTCCTGCTGCCAGCCCACGTACGCCTCGCGCAGGCTGTTGACGACCTTGTCCGCGCCGGGCTCGACCGGGTGCAGCACGTCCAGCCGGTCCGACACCACCGCCCGCCAGCCCGGCGAGAAACGGGCCGTGTGCCAGACATCGACCGAGGCGCGGCCCAGGGTGCGCGTGTCCTGGGGATGGCGCTGCTCGCCCAGGCCGCCCGCCCCTTCCACGAACCAGCGTGTCGAGCGCGGCGCCGGGCGGGACGGCACCTGGGGCGTCGGCTCCGGGGCACTGCTGGTCAGCGACAAGGCATCGGCGTCATCGGCGGGCTCGGCGGCCTGCGCGGCCCAGCCCTGCGTCAACAGGGCGCTCACCAGCATGGCAGCCAGGGGATGGGGAAAGACAGCAGCTCGCATGCACTACTCCTGGAAACGAGGCAGGTAATCACGGTGGAACCACGCGTCGGGAATCGCGCGTGGCGTGTAGTCCGAAAAACGCATCAGCGTGACCGACTGGGGATCGAGCCCGTCGATGATCACCGTCTCGGTGGGCCGCTCCGCGCCCATCTGGCTCTGGAAGCGGCGGTAGTAGGCGGTCTTGAGCAGCCGTCCGGACTCGGCGTAGAAGCGTGCCTTCAGGGGCCGCCGCGTCTCGACATCCACCCACATCTCGATCGAGGGGTAGGTGACATCGGACGCGGTGGCCGTCAGGCCCAGCTTGTGGGCCTGGCGGCGCTGGCGGTCGCCGTCCTGCACCTCTTCCGTGGCCAGCAGGCTGGCGCGGTAGTCGCGCGACAGGTTCACCGTCACGACGTCGCCGTTGGACGCCTGTCCCATCAGGCGTTGCTGTGGCGACAGCCGCACGCTGGCCTGCGTGGAGGGATCGTAGAACCACAGGTCGTTGCCGTTCTTCAGCATCAGCTTGCCGGCATCGCGGGTGGGCTGCACGAAACGGATGAGGCTGGCGAACTGCCCGCCCTGCTCACGCATGCGCGAGTAGGTCATCAGGGTGCTGGTGTCGACCTGTTGTCCCTTCTGGAACTCGGTCAGCGTGACGGTGACACCGAAGGGCACGCTCGGATTGCGGATCGCATCGCTGGCGGCCAGGATGGCCTGCGCGTCGTCCGGCGCTGCCGCGGCCGGGCGAGCGAACGGCAGACCCAGGCCCAGCGCGAGCAGGCAGACCAGGGCCGACCGTCGGTGCAGAAGAAGGGCATCTCTCATGGGCAAACCTTTGTTGTTCAGGGTCAGACGTGGCGCAGCGCATCCACCACATGCATGCGCGCGGCGCGGTAGGCCGGCCACCAGGCCGACACGGTGGCGATGCCCACCAGCCCCACGCTGGTGAACAGCATCATGGGGACCTCGCCCCACACCCGCAGTTGAAGCGGCACCTCGGCGGCGGCCGCGGGCGGCAGCCAGGTCAGGCCCATGTGGTTGATGGCGAACGCCAGCGTCAAGGCACACCCCAGCCCCAGCAGCGCCCCCCAGACGCCCAGCAGCACACCTTCCAGCACGAACAGGGTGCGGATGCCGCTGCGCCGCAAGCCGATGGCCCGCAAGGTCCCGATCTCCACCGTCCGCTCCATCACCGCCGTGTTCATGGTGTTGCCCACCGTGAACAGCACGATGCCCCCGATCAAGGCGAACATGAAGCCGAAGATCGTGTCGAACAGCCGCATCGACTGCACGAAGAAGGGGTTCAGCATCTTGAAGTCGAGCACCGCGAGAGGCTCTTCCGGCACGGTCTCGCGCAGCAGCTCGTCCAGGCGCGCGTGGGCCGCCACCAACTGCCCGGAGCTGTGCAACTGGACCATGATGGCCGTGACCTTGGGCGGCGTCTTGCCGTAGATCAGCCGCTGCGCCTGGTCCAGGTGCATCTGCACCTGGATGTCGTCAAGCTCCTTGAAGCCCTGGCGTTCGGCCCGGACCACGCTGAGCGAGGCCACGTTGGGCGTGCCGTTCGCATGGCTGGCCAGCAACTCAATGCGACGCGGGTTGGCCCGCGCCGCGCTGGCATCCGGCGGGGCATCGAGCAGCCCCAGCTGGGCGATGTCGTCGGGCAGTGCCGCACCGCCCTTGCGCGCGGCCTTGTCCGGTGCGGGGCACTCCTGGATCTGCAGCGCCTCGCACAGCTGCAGCACACGCGCCAGGCCAACGCCCACCAAGGCTGCGTCGGAGGGCGTACCCACCAGGGCGAACGGTCCGAACGGCGGCGGCACATTGAACTCGTTCCACTGGCGCATGCGCTCGTAGTCGCCGGCCACATGGCCGGTGGCGATCACGGTCCGCGACACCCCCGCCGGGTAGTTGCCCGCCAGGCCCCCGAACTGCAGCGTCGGCACCGCCACCCGCACCATCGGCTGCAACACGGGATCCTTCGCAATCGCATCGAGGATGCGGCGGTACGCACTGATGCCATAGGCGGTCGGATCGCCGCTGCCATACAGGTAGAAGCTGCGGTGCTGGATTTGGAGGTGCCCGCCGCCGGCCACGTACCCTGTCTGCAGGTTGTACTTGATGTTGCTGGTGTAGCCCCCGAACAGCAGGACAGACACCGAGCCGATGGCCACCGCCAGCAAGGTGGACAGCGACCGCCGGCGGTTGCGAAGCAGGTTGCGAAGCGCAAGCCGCAATATCTTCATGCCGGGCCTCCCGCGCCGGGCTTGCGGCGGATGCCCTGGATGACCCCATCCTTGAGGAAGATCGTGTCGTCCGCGGCGCTGATGACCTCGCGGTCGTGCGACGAGAAGACGAAGGAGATGCTGTAGCGCTCCTGGATCCGCCGCATCAGTGCCAGGATGGACGCCCCGGTGCGGCTGTCCAGGTTGGCGGTGGGCTCGTCGGCGATGACGAGCTGGGGCTTGCGCGCCAGGGCGCGGGCGATCGCCACGCGCTGGCGCTGCCCCCCGGAGAGCTGCCCGGGCCGGTTGCGCGCCTTGTCCGCGAGGCCCACGGCCTCCAGCAGACGGGTCACGCGCTGGGCGCGGCGCGCGGGCGACAGGCCGGCCAGCAGCAAGGGGTACTCCACGTTCTCGTAGGCGCTGAGCACGGGCAGCAGGTTGAAGTTCTGGAAAATGAAGCCGACGTTGGCGGCGCGGAAGTCGGACAGCGCGTTGTCCGGCAGCGTGTTGACCGCGCAGCCGGCGACGGTGACGTCCCCGCTGTCAGGCTTGTCGATGCAGCCGATCATGTTCAGCAAGGTGGTCTTGCCACTGCCCGAGGGGCCCAGCAGCACGGTGAAGTGGCCACGCCGGATGACCAAGTCCACACCGTTGATGACCGGCACGCTGACGCTGTCCAGCGTGTAACTCTTCTGGACCTGGGTCAGGACAGCCACGGGCGTGGCGTCGACATCTATGGAAGTCATGGGGAAGCGCGCACGAGGCTGTGGAAGTAGTAGTCAAGGACGTTTTTCAGATACCCGTCCACGGCGGGCAGCTCAATGCCATGGGCCATGAGCAAGGCGCGGCTCGTCTTGTTCGAAAACTCTTGCCGCTCCTTCAGGTAGTCCAGGAAAACCGGCAGCGTATCGATCGCACGCTGCAAGCGCCTGGGCGCAAGGGCACGCAGGGCCGGCAGAATCAACCTGAACAAGCCAAGCGGCAGGAAAACACCTCTCGGTGGGGTCTTCCCGATCCGGGAGAACTGCCCGCACACATGTGTCCTCAGCGCCTGCAAAGGCAGGGAACCCTCGGGGCCCGCGCAAAGATGCAGGACTTTTCCCGCCATGGTGCTTTGCGTGCTGGACCACACGATCGCGTCAGCGACATAGTCGACCGGCACGATATCCAGCCGGGCTTCACCGCACTGCGGCAAGACACCCCGGGTGCGCAAACCGCTCAAAAACTCGACCAGGTGGTAAAAAACCTGGAAATGAATGGTCCGGCCCGTGCGCGCGTCACCGACCACCATGCTGGGCCGGTGGACCGTGATGGGCAGCCCCTCGCCCGCATGGCCCAGCCAGTCCTCCGCTTCAGCCTTGGCCTGTTCGTACGTGTTGTGAAAACTGCGTGGTGTGGTGATCTGGTGCTCAGGCAGGGGCCCTGAGAAACGCCCGCCGACGCCCACGGTGCTGACAAACTCGACCTTCTCCAGCTGCCCATGGCCCTGGCAGGCCCGCGCCAGGTGCACCAGGCCGGCAGCCCCAGCGACGGCCGACCGCCGGGCCTCGGCGAGTGGCAGGTTCATCCTCACCATGGCCGCACAGTGGATCAGATGCGTGCACTCCTGCGCCATGCGCGCATGGTCGGCCGCCTCCATGCCCAGCAGCGGCAGCGTGGTGTCACCCCGCAGGAACTCGATGCGCTCGGGCGCGGCGCCCGGGCCCCAATAGGTCAACAGCGCCTGTGCGCGCTGGGCCAGGTCGTGGGCGGAACTGGCACGCACCAGCAACTTGAGGCGAACATCGGAGCGGCCCAGCAGTGTCTCGGCGATCCGGCTGCCGATCACCCCGGTGGCCCCGGTGATGAAATAGGTCTTCATGCGTACTTCACGACCAGGGCCCTCGCATCGGCACCGTGGGGCCGCAGGCTGGCTTCCTTCTCCATGCGCTCGTACAGCCGTTCTATGTCCTGCATGTAGCGGGACTCGATGAACTTCCTCCGGAGCTTCAGGTTGCCCGTGACTTCGCCGCCCTGGATGGAGAAACCTTGTCGAATGATCAGGGCCGCCGCAGGATGCTCATGGGAGGCCAGATCGCTGAGCACACGGTCGAAATCCCCTCCCAGCCGGCAGGCGCATGCGTGGGCGTCCGCGGCCTCGGGGAAGGAATCCGGCGCCAGGCAGATCAGCGCGACCACGGCCTTGCGGTGCGCTCCCAGCACCAGCGAATGCTCGATGTAGGGCAGCCGCCTCAGCCGCTCCTCGATGCGGGAGGACACGATCCAACGGCCGGTCGAGGTTTTGAAGATGTCCGCCTTTCGTCCTGTCACATACAGGAAGCCCTGTTCGTCAAACCGCCCCAGGTCGCCGGTCGCATGGCATTCCACGACGGGGCGCTTCTGCCCTCCCGGCACCCCCTGCCCCTGCGCCAGGTAGCCGGAAAACACGCCACTGCCGCGCACCATGATCTCGCCGTCGTCGGCCAGGTGGATGACGTTGCCTGGGAGAACCTTTCCCACTGAGCCGAACCGGCGGGCACCCGGCTGGGAAATAGCCATCGGCATGATGTTCTCGCTGACGCCGTACGCCTCCAGCACCGGCAGGCCGATCGCGTCGAACCATGCCAACAGCCAGTGCGGCATCGGCGCCGAGCCGCTGACGCAGTAACGCATCTTGCGGCCGAACACCTGGCGCAGCCTGCGCAATACCAGCCAGTCCACCATCGGCCACCACATCGCCACCAGGAACGGGGGGCGCCGCCCCTGCCGCAGGGCTGCCGCGCGCGCATGGCCGACGGCCACGGCATGTCTGGCGAGCATGGCTGCCATCCCGGAACCTGCGAGACGCGCGTGGATGCCGGCATGGACCTTCTCGAAGAACCTCGGCACGCCAACCAGGAGGTCGGGATTGGCCACCGGCAGGCATGCCATGACGGTGCGCGGATCCGAGACCAGGTAACTCGTGGCGCCGCTGGCCATCGCAGCGAAATTGATCATGCGCTGGAACAGGTTGGCAAGGGGAAGCCAGCACACCAGTGTGCTGCCCGTCCCGACGTCGGGGAAGTGGCTGCGGATCGCCCTCACCGCATCCATCAATTGGCCGTGCCGGTAACAGATCGCCTTGGGCGTGCCGGTCGTGCCCGAGGAAAAGACGATGACCGCGTCGTCCTCGGCGCCGGGCGGGCGAATGTCACGCATCCGCTGCGACAGCTCGATCGGTGCGATGTCCTGCGCCGCGTCGAGCTCCCGCTCCAGTGCCTGCATGAGGCGCATGAACTTGAGACGGTTGCGGACCTCGGAAGGGATGCCCTGTGCAAGGGTCTCGTCACCGACCAGGAGGCCGACGAGGTCCAGCGGCTCCACGACCGCGGCAAGCTGGGCGCTGGCGCAGTTGACGTCGATGCCGACGACACAGGCCCCGACCCGCAGCGCCGCCATCTGCGCCAACTCCCACATGAGGCTCGTCGGCGCCAGGATGCCCACCCGCTCTCCGCGCCCGAGGCCCAGCCCGTGAAACATCCACGACAGCCGTTCGGCACGGCTGTGGTACTCATCCCATTGGATGGGGCGCCACGACGTGTCGGGGCCGGGGACGACATAGGCACAGGCCTGCGGTGTCTCCAGCACGCGCTGGCGCAGCAGGTCGACGACGGTGACGGCAGGCCCTTCCCCGCCCTTGGCGGCCCGCTGCCTACACGAGGACTGGGTCATAGGCACCCCGGGGGCAATTGATGCGCAGGTCACTGTCGCTCAAGCCCAGCCACTGCATTTGTTGAACGGTGGTGTGGCCCAGGAACACCTTGTTGCGGATCATGAAGTCGATCAGCGGTGCCATCCACTTCCACTGCCGCAAGCTGGCTTTGCCTTCGCGGATCAGGGCGGCAAATTCAGGGGCGTAGGGGTTGAAGCCGAAATGCTTCAGGTCGGCATACATCAGCACCCAGTTGATCGGGTAGTTGCTGTGCACCGGACTGGCATGCGAGCGACGCGACACCAGGCCCAGCTCGAAGACCTGGCGCATGGCGGCCTCCTGGTCGTACTGCCACGCATGGAAGGGGGCCAGGTAGCGTGGGAACTGCGTTCCAGCGGGATAGCGGGCCGGGTTCCAGAACTGTGCCAGCTCGAAGGCCGAAAGCACGTCCGCGTCGCGCAGCGCCGGAGGGGTCCAGTCGGTTTTCGTGATCAGGTGGCGAGAAAACTCATACACCATGCGCTCGGGTTCGGGCTGTCCGGGCGAGTAGCCGGCCAGCACCAGGGGAATGCCCTTCTCCATGGCGGTCGCCAGCGCGGCGCCCTCGAACAGGGGCGCATACACATAGGACACCGTGTAGACCGCGCCGCGTTCTTCCTGGTTCTGCAGCAGGTGCCGGAAGAGCTTTCGATAGAAGGCCGTGGGCGGCCGGTACACCAGGTGATCGCATCCCAAGGTCGCGATGACTTTGCGGATGTTCGACCAGGCGATGTCGGGGATGTTGGCATCCAGGGTGAAGGCCAGCACGTTCAACTTGTACTCGACCACGAGCCGGTGCAACAACAGCAGGCTGTCCTTGCCCCCGCTGAGGCAGACCAGGGCGTCATAGCCTCCGCCACCGCCGCGCGCCTTGCGCAGCGTGTCTTCGAGGTCTTTCTCGTAGGCGACGCGGTCGGCTTCCTGGCCCACCTTCGCCCCCGGATCGTAGGCCCGGCAATGCCGGCAGACCAGGTGTTCGTCGAGGTCAGCGTCCGGCACGATTCCGGGCAGCAGACACTGCTTGCATCTTGACATATTGGACATTCAAAAAACCCGCGACTTCCCAACGGCAGTAGCGTCGTTAAAACATTGATTCAAAAGGTATCTAAAACAATCGAATCAACCCTCTGCATACTGCGCATTCAGGAAACGCGTGGCATTTTGCAAATCATCATGCGTACGCCCGTTCAGCATGACCGCCATGAATTTCTTCCAGTTTCTGTCCGGTGACACCAGCTGGAAGCGGTAGCGGCCCTTTCCGAGGTCCTGCCTTGCACACGACGAGGCATGAGAAATCTCATGCTTTCCCAGGTGAATTTCGGTGTCCAGCCACACGCCCAGCTTCAGTGGCTCAGCCGCCTCGGCCACAAAGCCATCCGTGGATATGCCCGTCACCGTCAAGGAGACCCCCTGACAGCGCGACGCAGTTTTCTCACAGACCCGTGCCGGACACCTGAAGGAGAAACGGCCGGGACTGAAAACCTCCTCGACGGCGTCCGGATCTGCGACGGGCAAAACCCGCTTGTACTCAGGCAACCGGTAAATGTCGTGCAAGGTCGACTTTTGAGCATCATCCAATTTCTCAAAACACGAAGACTTGACGTTGAAAAAATAATCCAGAATGGCCGGCGTCATCACCGGATCATTGGTCGTGAAAAACCGGCGTTCAGGAAGCTGGATATTGGGCAGCTTCAGGCGCATGAAATAGTCCGCCAGGTTTCTCTCCGGCGGTTGCGAGCCATAGACTTTCGTGTAGATCCCGGCGGCCTCTTGCAAGTCCAGGGTGGCCCCGATCGCGGGCGCTCCGTTCACGAAGTCGTAGGACTTGACGGCCTGGCTCTCCAGGCGCCTGAAGAACAGCAGCGACTCGTACATCTCGATGTGACGGGGATTGACGGCGATCACGAGGTGGCGGACGTCAAAGAATTCCACACAGTATTCGTACATGAACTTCATGAGTGGAAACAATATCATTCCGCTGATCCGCCGGAAGGAACGTTCGATGGCCAAGGCAGAAACCTCGGCGATGGCCCCTCCCTTTTGGCGGATCTCCTGCAGTTCAAATATTTTCTGCAGGGGAAATCCCAGAGAACTCTCTCGTATCAGCGACAATGTTCCAACCACCCTGCCATTGTATTTTGCGCAAAGTATCGTTGTGGTCGGAAGTGCATGGTATGGCGTAATTCTCATTCCGGATGGATCCGGTTTCATGAACCCGCTTTCCACATAAGCATCGTGCAACAGCTTGAAACATGACTCGATTTCTTCCTGAGTTTCAGCAATCTTCAAAACTATCTTCGACGACGGCGCCTTGTCGCATTTGACGAATGATCGATAGATTTCAAATCTCTTGGCGCGCGGAATCAGTTTCAAAAAGTTACGCTGCGTAAAGCTGGCCAACTTCTTTGGCAGATTAAACATACTATTCCTTGACTGCTATAAGGAAGGTTTCAATCATCAGGCAAAAGTCCTGATGAAACAGCGTTCATAGTGCACGCCCATCCCAGCCCCGGTGCAACAGTTTGCAACTGGCGCGCCCTCATTCACGCAATTCACCTCACGCCTAAAAAATCATTCTTCAATACTCAGATGGCCTTTAAATTAATACTTTATTGGCAAGTATGTCGACGTCGCCTTCGGACTGGGCATGCCGCCGCTCACGGGCGTCGCCGCTGGCACAGGAAAACGTGGGCTGCGCGCGTGTGGGCCCCACGCCAGGGCAGATGCCACTGTGGCTTCGGAGGAGGAGGGACGGCGAAACGCAGGCCGTGGGCAGGACGACAGGCCGTGTTTGCGTGAAGAGGATGGCCTGGGCGAGACCAGGGCCGTGCGCGTCCACAGAGACGTCCGCAGATACGTCTCGTGTTGCTTTGTTGGGTTTTATTTCATTTCCAACTCAACTCACCACCCGCCGCCGTGCTCAAGCCACCACGCCCCCACCCAGGCGATGGGACCGCAGGACAGCCGCAGCGCTTCCCAGCGCCAGGCGTGGCGCCGGCGGTCGAGCAAGCCGCCGAGCGCCAGCAGCGAGGCCAGCACGAACAGCGCCGTGGCCGCCTTGAGCAGCAGCCCCTGCTGGTCGCGCCAGTTCAACACGTACATGGCCACGGCGGTGACCAAGGTGAATTGCAAGGCCACATACACCTTGATGCCGCGCGGCAGGACCTTGCTGTCCGGTGGACTGGGCCAGGCGGCCCGGCCAGCGAGGGCCTCCACCGTCCCGGGGGGCGACAGCAGCGCCCTCCAGCGGGCGCGGGCACCGCGCAACTGGCGCCACGGGCCCCAGAAGTCGATCCACTGATGCCATTGGCACAAGGCCCCGTCGTGGGTGCCGTAGCCACGGTCGATGCCGTACACCGGAGGCTCGTCGGCGCGCTCCCTCACGTGCGTGCCGAACAGCTTGTCCCAGACACAGAACATGCCGCCATAGTTGCGATCGATGTAGCAGACGTTGCGGGCATGGTGCAGCCGGTGCGACTGCGGGGTCACCAGGATCCCCAGGCTCGGGAAACGCAGCTCGCTGGAGTGCGTCACCATGGCGTGCAACGAGATCAGCACCGTGGCCAGGAAGAACACGTCCGGGGGCACGCCCAGCAGGGGCAGCGCCGCATAGAAGGGGAAGGAGTAGAAGTCGGACCCCCAGGTGTGGCGCATCGACAAGGTCAGGTTGACCTCCACGCCCTGGTGGTGCACGCCATGCATGGCCCACAGCGGCGCATAGCGATGGTCCACCCGGTGCTGCCAGTAATGCGCCAGGTCGGTCAGGAACAGGCCGGCCACCCACGGCCACGCCGACTGCCGCGGCCACTGGAACAGCGCGAAGCTGCGCCAGGCCCAGTCGTACAGGGCATACAGGACCGGGCCGATGAACAGGCCCACGAACAGCGCACCCAGGCCGGCGCCCAGGTTGCCGATGCTGTTGGCGAAGGACAGCACGGGACGGCCGCGCCGGCGCGCGACGAACGCCTCCAGGCCCACCAGCAGCAGGTAGGCCGGGGTCAGCAGGGCGTAGTAGGCGGTGGTCTCCATCTCTCGTGTCCTGTCTTGTCAGGGATCCATCAGCAAGGCATCGACGGCCTGCATCTGCAGTGCCAGCTTGCGGGTGTACTCGGGGCTGCCGATGGTCTCGAGCAGGCCGCAGCGCACGCCGCTCATCTGGCTGTCGGGACTGGTGAGCACGGTCCACGCCGCCTCGACGTCGCGGAACGCAACATGCACGAACGCCCGCCGCCGACCGTAGATGCCCCGGCCAACCTGCACCCGGCCCTGCGCCATCCGCAGGTACAGGGCCACCTGGTCGGGGTCCTCGCCCGGGGGGCCGGCCGTCCACTGGAACACGCGCTCGGGGCTGTCGGCCACCCAGGCCGCGACATCGCCCTGCCCCCGGCGCGCCAGGTGCGCCAGGGCCCGGCCCACCAGCATCAGGAGCAGGCGCACTTGCAGGGCCTGTTCGGCGCGTGGCCCCCGCACCGTGCACCGGAGGATCCGCAGCGCCATCAGCCAGCGCAGCACCTTCGACAGCAGCCGCGGGTGGCGCCAGGCGCCCCGCACCCGGGGCCAGCAGGGCCGCCCGGCGAAGAAGCGGTTCAGGTGCGCGGCGTCGCGGAAGAGGAAAGCGAGGTCGGCCGCCGGTGGCGTCCTAGGATCGGTGGCAAGGACGCGCACACCACCCTCCTCGCCCAGCAGCAGCGTCGCCCCCAGCTCGCCCGACGCCAGGCCGAAGTGGACGCGGGTCGGGCGCCTCACCGGCGGGCACAAGCCGGGACGCGCCGCCGCCAGGGGCTCGAGCAGGGGCAGCACGGCCGCGAGGAACAGCTCGGCGCGCAGGCGCTCGGCCGCAGCCGCCGCGCCAGCGGCCTCAGAGGTGGTCATCCCAATCCTCGTCCGCGGGCGGCGCCATGCGCAGCTGCGCGCACAAGGCCGCCAGGATGGCGTCGGCGTCGAAGCCGCCCAGGTGCATCAGGTCCTCGGGAACGCCCATCGGCAGGAAGCGGTCCGGGTGGCCGAGGCGGGTGAAGCGGCAGGCCAGCCCGCGCTCGGCCACGACCTCGGCCACCGCGCTGCCCAGCCCGCCGATGATGTTGTGGTCCTCGGCCGTGACGATGTGGCCCGTCTCGCTGATCGCCGCGTGCACCGCCTCGACGTCGAGCGGCTTGAGGCAGGCCATGTTGACCACCCGCACCTGCACTCCCACGACGGCCAGACGCTCGGCGGCCGCCAGCGCCTCCTGGACCAGCGGCCCGCAGGCCAGCACGGCGGCGTCGCCGCCCTCGCGCTCGACCACAGCCCGCGGGATCGCGAAAGGCCGCGACGAGCCGGGCAGCGGCACCTCCACCGCGCGGCCGGTGCGCAGGTAGACCGGTCCGTCGATGGCCAGGGCGGCCTGCAGCGCGGCCCCCATCTGGCGCCCGTCGGCCGGGGCCAGCACCGTCATGCCCGGGATGGCGCGCATCAGGGCCAGGTCCTCCACGCCGTGGTGGGTCGGGCCGCCCTGCCCGAACGCCACGCCGGCCAGCGTGCCGATGATCTTGACGTTGCGCTGCCCGTAGGCGATGTCGGTGCGCACGAACTCGGCCGCGCGCAGGCTGGCGAACGTGGCATAGGTGCACACCACCGGCGTGAGTCCGCTGGCGGCCAGGCCGGCGGCCACCGCCATCAGGTTCTGCTCGGCCACGCCGACGTTGAAGAAGCGCTCCGGGTAGGTCTCCTTGAAGCGGCGCATCTTGGTGCTGTGCGCCAGGTCCGCTGACAGGCCGACGATGCGCGGGTCGCGCGCCGCGGCCTCCACCAGCACGTCGCCCCAGGTCTCGGAGCCGCTGATGAGGTTGACGTCCTCCACGGTCCAGGTGAAGCCCCGCACTTTCTCCGGCCGGCTGCTCATGGCGTGCCCTCCCCGATGGCGGCCAGCGCCTGCGCCCGCATGGCCGAGTCCAGGGCACCGTAGTGCCAGCGCGCCTGGTTCTCCATGAAAGGCACGCCCTTGCCTTTCACGGTCTCGGCCAGGATGACGGCGGGCTGCCCCGCGACCGCCAGCGCCGCATCGAACGCCCGGCACAAGGCCTCGAAGTCATGGCCGTCGCAGCGCTGCACGTGCCAGCCGAAGGCCGCCCACTTGCGGTCCAGCGGCTCCAGCGGCGCCTCGTCCTCGGTGAAGCCGTCCATGGTCAGCCGGTTGCGGTCGACCACGGCGACCAGGCGGTCCAGCCGCCATTGGGCCGCCGCCTGGGCGGCCTCCCAGGTGCTGCCTTCGTGGCACTCGCCGTCGCTCAGCAGGCAGTAGGTGCGGTGGTCCTGCTGCTGCGTGCGGGCCCCCAGCGCGAGGCCGGCGGCGATGCCCAGGCCATGCCCCAGCGAGCCGGTCGAGACCTCGACACCCGGCACGCGGCGGTGGTCCAGGTGCATGCCCAGCGCGTGGCCGGTCTGACCGAAGTGGCGCAGGTCCTCGCGCGGGAAGAAGCCGCGCTCCGCCAGCACCGCCGCCAGGCCGAGGCCGCCATGTCCCTTGGACAGCACGAAGCGGTCGCGCTCGGGGGCTGTGGGCCGGGCCGGGTCGATGCGCAGGTAGCGCCAGTACAGCGCCACCAGCACGTCCAGCTGGCTCAGGGCCGCCCCCACGTGGCCGCTGCCGCACTGGTAGACGGTCTCGATGATGAGCCGGCGCAGCCGCGTCGCCGCCGCGCGCAGGTCCTGGTGCTTGTCGGGGGCGCTCACCACAGGCGCCCCTTGCCCAGCGTGGCCATGGGCGCCGTCGGCGCGGCCTTGAAGCGGGCGTCGCGGTGGCGGTAGAGGACGTTGTAGGCACAGGAGGGGATGTTGGCCCCGTCGGGCTCGCGGATGCCGACGCAGCATTGGCGGATGCGGTCGGTGTCGAAAGTCTCCTCGTCCATGTGCGAATGCACGTAGACCGCCTTGGCGCTGCGCTCGCCGATGCGCATGCGCTCCCGGTCGCTCAGGCCCGGCGCGAACATGCGCCGCAGCAGGCCCTTCAGCGTGGCCAGGACCATCTCGTGGTCCGCGCACTCGGTCTCGCCGGTCCACAGCCGGGTCAGCACGTCCTGCAGGCACCGCTCGACCTCGGGCGTGGGCTCGAGGTAGAGGGTGCCGGTCAGCATGGCGCGCAGGTCCTCGCGCGCCATGAAGCGCGGGAACGGCAGCCAGCGCCCATCGTCCAGCCGCAGCAGGTAGGTGACGAGGTAGCACATCGGGTGCGCGCTGGGCGAGGAGACGAAGTCATCGACGCGCAGGGCCCCTGCCGTCTGGCGCTCGAGGTCGGCCAGCACGTCGTAGGTGGTGTAGCGGGCGCGGCGCGTGAAGCGCGAGCCGCCCTGGCCGGTGAAGGTCATGGTGTGCAGCTCGACGCTGCGGATGAAGTCCTTGGCCAGCGCCAGCTTCACGAATTCGCCGACCTCGTGGTCGTTGCTGCCGAGGGCCAGCACCGGCAGCAGCGTGGTGTCGACGGCGTACTTCTCGAGCAGGTCCAGCACGCGCAGCTTGGCCTGGTGGAAATTGCCGCCGAGCATTTCCTGGTTGGCATCGGGCGTGAAGGAGTCGAAGGACAGCACGACGCGCGCCTCCAGCTCGGCCAATCGCGCCAGCAGCTGCTCGTCCTTGAGGAAGCGCAGGCCATGCGTCGAGACGGTGATGCGGTGGATGCCCTCCTCCCGGCACAAAACCAGCAGCCGCTCGAAGTCGGGGTGCTGCGTGGGCTCGCCGCCGGTCAGGTTGATCATGCGCTGGGCCGGGTCGGCGCGCCGCAGGTGGGACAGGACGGCGCGCAGCTGGTCTTCGCTCATGTGGAACGCCGCGTCGCCGTTGCGGTTGTGGGTGTAGCAGATCGGGCAGTCGAGGTTGCAGGCCGAGGTGATGGGCACGATCGGCAGCAGCGCCTGCTGCTCGTGCCGCGTGCAGGGGCCGCAGTCGAAGGGGCAGCCCTGGCGCACGGGATGGGCCTCGGCCGGGGGCGTGAGCGCGCTGGCCTCGCCCATCACCCGCTCGTACCACGCGGCGTTGGAGGACACCACCACCTCCTGCGCGCCATGCTGGGGACAGCGCTTGCGCATCACGATGCGGCCCCCGCTGCGCCACAGCGTGGCGTCCACGCTGCGCTGGCAGGTGGCGCACAGGCTGGTGGTGGCGCGCACCCACTCGTCGTTGTCGTCGTCGTTCATCTTGACATCCTCCCCCACCTAAAGGCAGGGGATTCCTACGGCGCCCATCGCAGGC
>CBINPE010000021.1:0-50251 GCA_966252435.1 uncultured Burkholderiales bacterium
AATAGGTGTTGATGTCGTAGGACGTTGAATCCACCACGTTGGCCTTCAGCGTCAGTTTTGCGGTTCCGTTTACGACAATGCCACCCAGGTCACACTGGTTGTAGGTCAAGGTCGCTTCGTCACCCGTGAGCAGGCCGACATGAGGCGACAGTTTGTTAATGCGGGTGGTGCCCGTCCCAGTGCGGCAGGGGGCAGGGGCAGTACCGCCTGGGGTGACATCAGAGCCCATCGCTTGCAGAAAACCTCCAAAGAACGCAGGTGCTGCGACAAGTTTCTTGCCCGCTACAGCGTTCATCCACACGCCTGTTTTGGCAACGTTAATCACTTCTTCTTGCGAGTGCTTGGGAAGTGGCGGAGCAGCCGAATCGTCGCCTCCACCCCCACCACAACCGGACATCAGCAGGCACACCACAGCGGCCCCAGGAAGGCAATAACAATACTTAATCATTTATAAAATCCACAACACTTACATCAACTCTCTTCCAACATCTGATGCCCGTACGGTCATTGCTGCCCGTACTGCGGAGACAGTCCTTTAACTAATCAAATGTAAATATGTCAACTTTTTGGGGGTCGAAAATTACACAACCATCTATGGAGTCTAAAAACTCCATCATAAATATGATGTCATTAGTGTGGCCCTTTTCTGGATCATCACTAAAAACAACCCTAATCAATCTGTTAGCGCCTGCCAACCCTTCTGGAGCCCTGGGACCCAATACCTTTGCTATTCCTTCAATTTCCTTCTCAACTTCGATGGCATCGTAATTTACGCCAATCAACCAATTACCCCACCAAAGAGCCAAAGTTTCCGTCTTGGAAAATGGAAGCCTCTCCCTCTTTATAACACACCCAGGATCCCTCCCGTATATGCCACGAAGCTTGTCCTCAATTATATCATTAGACAAAACAACAGCAGGGTTCGTTAATATACCGATAAGAGTAAACATTATCTTCTCCAGTTGCCGCTTGTCCCAATATCTATATCCGTGAAAGCTTTTGTTTCAGGATTATACTCTTGAACTCTCCCACCCGTTGCTCGAATCCCGTCCAGAAGTGGCTCAGATATGGATATCGTATTGGGACTAATAATTAAGTTAAATGGTAGACCATGTTCAGCCGCATATTTCTGAAAGGCCCTCAACTGATCAGAATTTGTCAGTTCAGTCACATTTTTAATGTCCGTCACGCCATACTGGGCGCCTACAGGCAAATCAGGAACAAAGTCGTCAATTGTAATTGGTCTCGTTCCAGCTCCAGTGGGGACTCCCAAGCGATCTCTGACATCTCGATCAAACCCATACCCATTTGCGTTATTCGCCCATGCAGTTTCTGCTGCCTTTAGCCATGCGTCTGGGCCTTTAGGTGTTACCCCTTCCTGCGCTTTTGCCTCCAAATAGCGATCGTATCTCCACTTATGCTCCTCGGGAATATCTCCATAATTCACCTGCCCATCTTGTGTAAAGATAAGATCTCGCCAGTTCGGAGGATCTGCCGGACGAGGAGGGATCTGAGTCTCCACAGGCACAGGCTCCGGCCCTGGCATGACGTTGGATTGCCGTTCTGGGGGAGGTACGTTGATCAGCACCGGCGGAGGCGTATTGGGCGGAATGTTTTGCGGTGGCAGTGACCAACGCTGACGTTCTTCATCCGACAGTGGTGTAACCCGTCCGTGCAGGATATCGTCCAGTTTGACATCGGGATGCGTGGTTACCCACTCGCCCCTGCTGTTGAGTTCTTGCAGGCTTCCGGTCTCTGGCCCAGTTTGAACCCACTTGCGTCCATCCGACAAACGACCCACGAAGGTCGGCGTATCGGTTTCCCGCGAGGGCAGCAACTGCGCACCAGAGACACTCAGGCTGGGATCGTTACTCAAGCGGCTCAAGCCCGAGTCGTACTGGTTGACACCACCCCGCACGACCCTCCACTGTCCGTTTGAATCAATCTCTTGCAACTGCCCTTCCACCGCACCAGGCGGGACGACTAACCTCAGACCCTCTCGCAGATTGATCTCTGTCCAGCCAGGCCCCAAGTTTGCAGGCGCGACCGCCAAGGCTGCCGTGGCCAGCAGGGGCGCGACCTGCACCAGCATCCCGACCCCCTGGGCGGCCACCTCTGTCAACCCCAGTCGGGCCGCTTGACCCGAAGCAACGTCCAGTGCCGCAGTTGCGCGGGCCACTGCAGCCCTCGCCGCAGCCAGCGTCTCTTCCGACACGCTGGCGTCCGCCAGCGCTGCGCGCAAAGCCGCGGTCGCCTTGTCGACCAGCGACATGGTTGAGCGTGCCATCGCGGCAGCAATTTCCTCAGGCGTCCCCCTCAGCGCCAACGTCCCCGAGGCCAAGGTGGTCAGCAGTGGGTTCCCCGCTTCATCACGCAAGCCCGCGATTCTTTCTGCGTCGGCTTCGCCATAAACCTTGCCAGTCGCATCCTTGACCCTGAGCTGATCCTCAGTCAAAGGCCCCATGAACGCGGATGGCTCTGTGCCGCTGAGCCCGAACTGGCCCAACTCGTCGCGGGTTACGGCCTGTCGGTTTGCTGTTACTACGACCGTCCCATCCGGCCTGATGGTCACCACCTGCGAGTCGGATGAGGTTGGCGCTCCAGGCGTGGCGGCTGCCGGGGCGGACGCTGTGGCCTCGCTCCCCGGATTCAGCGCACCCACCTGATTCGCAGGAAGCGCTGCAGCGTCGTCAGCGGGAGCCGCTGGCGCAGGCTCGGGCGCCGGAGCAGGCTCAGGTGCTGGTTCTGGCGCTACGGCTGGGGCCGTTCCACCGATGACTGCGCCTCCCGCAACATCAGGCGGCGGCGCCGGCGTGTTCCCGGCAACAACACCGGCCAGCAACCCCGGGTCATAAACCGGGGCTGGCTCGGGCGCTGGCACTGGTGCCGCGCCTCCCACTGCCCCACCGATTCCTCCACCCAGGCCTGGATTGCTGGGCACCTCCAGCGTTCTGAGCGTCTCATCCAGGAAGGCGCTGGCCATGGCATAACCTGGCGTGTCCTGGCCGCTGACCACGATCCTCGTGGCTGCCCCGACCATGTCCGCGTAGTACCTCACTGCCGCAACCGTCTCCTTGCTCAGCCCAAGCGTGTCGATTTTGTATGTTATTGCCTTGCTCAATTCCTCCCCCAGACCTGCCGCAAAGCCTGCCAGAGCCCCGTCCTTGAAGCTGCCGCCCAGCACTGCCTGGATCACACCCTGGATACTGGTACGCGCGGCAATCGCCTGCGCTCCTGCACCCGCTTGCCAATCCAGCGGCAGGCTGCGCAGCAACCCCGCCGTCAATGCCCCCGCCAGCGCCCCCTTGAGTACACTCTTCAGCTCAAAGTTGCCACTGATCGCGCCGCTGACCGCCGAGGTCACCGCACCTGCCACGCCTGACGCCACCGCGGAACCTCCGGCGGTGAGCTGCGTACCTGTCGCCGTGGCAGCCTCCAGTTTCCACGCCTTCGCCAGGTCCACCCCCATCTGGTAGGCCACGTACGAGAACACCGCAATCACGCCGATGGTCACGAGCCGCTCGCCATCACTCGGCTTGTCCGGCACCACATTCGCTTCCGGCGTGATAAAGCCGTACAGCGGCATGTAGGTGACCTGCGTCGGATCCTTCAGGCGCTCGGTCAGGTCCAGCTGGTCCATCCCCTGCCCTGGGCTGCTCTCATCATTCACTCGGGTGTAGAAGTACCCCGGCCCGGTCTCCGAGTCGTAGTACCCACGGAACACCGTGATCTTCAGGGGCTCTCCGCCCGTGGTCTCAAACCCGGGCTGATCACGCAGGGCCACAGGTTGTGTCCCGCAGATGGCCCCCAGCACCTGGTTGCGCGCATCTGGCTGCGCGATGTACCAGCGGTAGTGCGCCGCGGCATCGAACTCATAGGTGAGCACCGGCTGGCCGGTCACGACATCCTGCGCGGTCGTGGCACGCCAGCCCGCGTGCAGCGTCACACCGTCCGCTTCCAGGGGCCCATGCCTCGCGTCCTCCAGGTAGCGCGCGCGCATCGCATTGTTGGCCAGCTCCAGGCGATACAGGTCGGTGGCCAGTTCGCTGCCGTACAGCTGACGCATGCTTTCCGCTGCCGTGGTGTTCGGTAACTGAGCACCGCCCGTGCCGAATGCCTGTACCACCGCACGGTTCTCCGCGCTGTCCAGCTTCATGCGCAGCATCGCCTTGGTGAGCGGGTCCAGTTGTCCCCCGGGGGGCACCACGGCAGACGCACCGGAGGGGGTCGTGACCGTCGAGATGGGCGTCACATTCACCACCACATCGCCTCGGTTGTCATTGATGCGCTGGTCCATGTTCCAATCCAACCGCACCGATGTCCGGAAGAATTCATCCACGCTCAAGCTCACCACGGCCCCACTTTGCAGCGTGACCTGTTGAGCGCCTGACGCGCTCAACCCACTGCCCACGATGGATCCATGAATGCGTGCAAAGTCCTGTGCCTGGGGCTGCGTCAAGTACCACTGCGTGAACGCTTGCAGGTCAAAAGCCGGCACGTAGATCAGGTTGCCCTGGTCGTTGGTCGAGGGATGCCCCACCCATCCCGGGCCCGACATGTTGGCGGTTGGCGCCAGGGCCTGGCCCAGCGCCGCCAGGAATGGCGCATCGATCGCATCCCGCCCTTGCGTCGCGCCGCCGAACCCGGCCTGGGCGCCCGCGCGCGTCAGGTAGTCGCTCACCGCCTGCACGCTCTGGATCGTCGCAAACGCCACGTCTGCCACGTCCCAGCCGCGCTCGATCATCTGCTGGTACACACGGTACGGCTCTCCATTGTGAGAGTCCCACATCGCCCAGATCTCCGCCCACTCCTGCGCACTGCGCACACGGGGTGGAGTCGTCAATGCCGGGGCAGGCGCAGGGGTGGGGGCAACCGCGGGTGGCGGCGGAGCCGGCTCATCGCGGACGTACACCACCGGGGCAGGTACCGGCGCAGACTCAGGAACAGGCGTTGGCGCCTCCACAGGAATGGGCACCTGTGCGACTGGCGGCGGCGCGGTGAACGCAACGCTCCAGTCCACGCTCTCGGCCTTCAAACCCAGCACGCCACTGTCCTGTCGCGGAAAGCTCATCACCAGCCTCGCCCCGCTGCCCAGGATCACTGACATCTGCAGCGGGCCGTCCGACCCGGCCGTGCCGTAGCTGGTCACGCTGCGACCATGGAGCTGCGCAAAAGCCTGCGATGCAGCGCTGGGCTGGGCCGCATACCAGGCTGTGAAGGCGTCCAGATCGAAGTAGGCTGCCTCGTAGCTGTTGTCCGGCTCTACGTGCCGCGCGATCACCCACCATGGTCGCCCGGCGTCTCGGACCAGGCTGTCCTGGTAGCTGAATGCGGGCGGCGGCCCCGCACGCAGCTTGCCCGCGTAGGCCGGGTCGCTCAGCGCCCAGTTCACCCCATCCACAAAGAACTGATCAATCTCATTTCGGCTCAGAGGCGCGGGAGCAGGCGCTGCAACCGGTGCCGCAGCAGCAACCACAGGCGCTGGCGCGGAAGCCGGCTGAGGCGCTGGGCCGACCAGTTCATAAAGCGTCCCAAATGAACCATTCGTCAAGGGACCCGACTCGTTGCCCACCGCGGGCTGTGCCTGCAGTTCGCTCTGCAGCAACTGGCCGCTCTCGTCGTAATACAAGCCGTTCCAACTCGTTCCTACCTGGGTCACTGTGGCCATGCTGCTGTCCTTCTTCTTGCTGCTGTCTGTCTTGAATCGTTGAATTTCGAAATGCCACTTGAATAGCTCTCGAGCTAGCCAATGGGCATGCGGCAGCCCGCGAAGTCTTCGCGAGATGCTGGAGGGGGGATCAGGATGGGGAGGCGAAACGCCCGCAGGACGCTACTGATTGGGTGTTGCGATGAAGACTGCAGGGAGGGGCCAGATGGCAGCCTGCAACAACACAAAAGTACTTCATTAACAACTGCGTCCCTGGATTGGTGTTGACGTTGCCGGCCGATGTAGAAGCTCGACCGCGGCCGCAAACCATACCCGAGGACCGGCACTTTTTCACAGTCGCCAGAGCATCAATTACATCCGTTTACGCATTGGACTGAAAAAGTCACCCCAAAGAGGGTGCCAATAACCGGTCCCTCAAAATGCCCCATCTGTACCCTTGATTTCATGGGTACAGTTTTCGCACACATGCCCCTCAAGCAAGCCACAATCCCGTGCTTAACCACGCCTGTTTTTTGGCCGTTTTTGGGCCAAAACGCCCACCTGGTCTTTTGGCCTTCCTGCTAATAATCCGCAGCTTGTCAACAGCTTCACCCAAGAAGTAGATGAGAAAAAAGTGGTCCATCCGGCTCGGTTTGCAAGAAGGACAGCGGTTCACCCACCTTCACTCAGAAAGTGGCATGGAGTTGATTGGCAGTGTCTGCCGAGGTGCTCAGATGGGCGCTCTTGCACGCCTGGCTGACCAGCGATACGTCCAGGTCAACGGCGACTACATCGGCCCTCTGAACCAAGCACAGATCCGTCGCGCCTTGGCTTTGGCCCAAAGCACTTCTGCGCGCGCCTCACCTGCAATGCGAAGCGCACCTGCGAGGGCAAGCGAGAGCCGTCACGAACACAGAAACCCTCCAAGCGCTTCAGTCGTTTTCCTTCGTAAAGCCGCGAGCCGCGCGGCAGCCAACCAGCCGCCGGCTCCCGTCGTGATCATCAAGCGCCGCCGGCGCATCGCTCTTTGACCACAAACTTTGCATCCAAAAGAAAAAGAAGCCATGAAGGTTTTCAATGCGAAGCACTTCCTTCGCCACATCGGCATGCCCACGCTGCAACAGTTCACACAGCACCATGTCCTGGGCAAGCACCTCTGCATCGACTGGTCAGCATCGCTGGATGCGCTGCCTGGACTGCTTTGTGATGCAGTCGAATCCCTCGAACAAACTGCAAGGTCGAAAGACACCGAGGAACGTCAGCGCCTTGAGCAGGACCTGATGCTGTGGTTTGATGACCTGCGCCGGGCGCACATGATGTGCAACGAACTGGGCATGAGCGAATTCCGCGACGCCTGTGCACAGGACCCTGAAGCCCTGGAAGCATTTGCCCAGCGCGATGAACAAGAGATCGCCCTGTGGATGCTGACCTACCGCGACAAAGCCTTTCGTGACGTGGAGCTGCACATGGCCTTCCAGGCCAGGACGAATGGCAAGTTCTGGAAGAAGCACCGCATCCAGCGCGGATTGACGATCAGTCAAGACCGTAAGCAACTGGAGCGCTTCTGCCAGGCTGTGGCGCAGCTCTATAGGAAGTCTGGCGCCGGCGAAGGCGTTCATGTAGAGCTGTCTCAGCGCTCCAGTTGGGCCGACCCCGACGGCAGCATCCAGCTCACCATCTACGTGGAAGGCCCTCTCACTTCCGTTGCGCACTTCATGCAAAGCAACTTCACACGCCTGACCACACGCATTGCGCTGGAGACCGCACTGGTCTACCGGCCTGCCACCGGGGAAGTCGAGACGATCGTCAAAGGCGGCGCCAGGAACCATGCCGCCGTGCTGGCCTTGTTTGGAGAACACATCGCTCAGCAGCCAATCGCGCCGGAGCGCATCGAGCCCCAGCACTATCAGCTCAACACGCTGCGGGACGGCATGCAGCCCCTGCAAGACTGGGCTAGCCTGGGCGTGGAGAAGATCCGTTTGCGCCGAGCCCAATTCAGGCCCCTCAACATCGACGCCGTCAGCGTGATGTTTGAAGCCTCTCCGCAAAAGGATCAGGTGGATGCCGTTGCACTCGCGCGTGAAAGACTCAAGGTGAAGCGGTCTTTCGAGACCGAGTACGCCTTGCTGGCCGCCACCGTGGTCGTCTACAAGATCTCTGGCGAGAACAGCAAATCCGCTCACTTCAGCTTTGACGTGGAAGCCCGCGGCACCTCCACCATCAAGAATCTCTCGCCACAGAACCAGACACTGGCTCATAAGGTCCTGCAGGCATTGATGGTGATCGACCCGGACGGTGAGGCCCATCTTCCATGGGCTGCATGAGCGCCGCTCAACTTGAAGCCACAGCGCTGCTGTGCTCTCTGCTCGAACGCTCGCCCATGGAAATTACTGCCGCCGCCCTGCTCGCAGAGCATCGGCAGGCAGCCCTTCCACTCTTTCAAGAACGGCTGCTGGTGCCAGGCCCTCGCCTGGAATGGGTGAGCTGCCCGGAGTGCGGCGTTGAGAGCGCTCGGGTACGGCGCGATGTCAGCGTCCAGCACGTAGCCTTGACGTGCCCGCGATGCGAGGTCATCCAGGCACCTGTGCATGTGTGCCAAACCTATCAGCTGGCATTGCAGCGCCTGATCCCCATGCTGCTCAGCGGGCTGAACCTGTCGCTCGCTGGGATGAGGCCACTCGAGCCCGACCGCTGCTGGCGGCTGGGCACCTTGCAACCTGCCCGCGGCAAGGTCTTGACGTGGTACTTCGCCCGCGAACTCGACCAACTTGATGTGGCAGCACGCCTGCGCGAACAGATCATGCGCGAGCGCACCAGCACGTCCTGCCGCGTGCTCACCAGCACGGAGCTGCCGCTGCCCCACGGCTCCCCCATGGAGCCGTTCGACGTTTGCATGCTGTCCAGCGTCGGCCGCATCAGCCAGAACCGCTTCGAGTTCTTCTCCCAACGCATGGTCGACGCCAGTCCTGCGCATGCTGAGAGCAACCCGTCTCCGGGCACCACGCTGCGCCATGTCCGCCATCACGGCAAGGTGCTCATCGACGGCGAGGAGTACCTGCTGGAGCCCCGCCAAAAAGCCCTTCTTCTTGCGCTCATGGACGACCTGGATCATGAGATGTCCCTGGAAGGTCTGCGGTCTGCCTGCGGCTCGCAGGCGCAGCGGTTCTCGCCCAGCAAGGCCTTCGATAGGAGCGAAGACGCGCGCCTGATCTACCGCACCTTCGTCAAGTACCTGGTCGCTGACGAGCGCTACACGCTGCTTGTGCCTGAAGAGGACCATGCGTGGCTGCCTGCGGCTCATTAAGGTCGCGAACTCAGCCACATCTCCACATGGGGCGTCACGTCCCGAAAATCGAAGTTCCAAACCACCCGTGTGATCTCCTGCCACTGCTCTTCAGGTCCTACGTCGCGAACGCGGCAGCCCGTGGAAATCTTGTCCCGAACTTGCGATTGCATCACCCTGACGGGTTTCGAGTTGATCTCGAAAATTCTGATGAACCCTTCTGAACAATTCCCCCGGCAGAAGTAGATCTCCCCGCCCAGAGTCTCCAACACAAATCGTTTTGATCCCACCTGCACCCCCCAACAGCACCTGCTGTGACAGTTGTTCTTGTCAAGGATCAGAATTGTGCCATAAAGCCACAAATTGCACCTTAAAAGGTTCAAACAGAACTTTATTGGGCGATGACGCAAGCGAACCAGCGCTGAAGACTCAGCGGCATGAGTTCCGAATTTCCTCACCGCATTCTTTTGGGAAAAAACATCAAGGTTCTGAGAGTCTTACGCAGCTGGTCACAAGAGGACCTGGCGTTGGAGGCGGGAATGAGCCGCTCGTATCTCGCACGGGTGGAGCTTGGGCAGCAAAGTGTCTCGGTGGACATCGTTGCGCGCATCGCAGCTGCGTTTGAGGTTCCTCTGGATCAACTGTTCAAGTCATAAATCCTTCCCAGCTTTCTCCGCAACGCCCGGCCCTGATCCCAGATCGGCCGGGCGTTTTTTTGCGTCTGGACTGCACGCTGCAGGTTTGAGGAACGATTCTGAGGAATCTGAGGAACGCTTTGAGGAAGCCCCTTCGAGAGGATGGCCCCCATCGGTTCGCAGCCCTGCAACAAGCGGCGGCAACCGGTGATCACTCAACCTCGAAGGAGATGCGATGCACCGCGATCAGTACCCTGATCCCCTCAAAACCCGTCACCTGACGCAGCGCGAGCTGGCACAGCGCTGGCTCAAGTCGGAGGCCACGCTCGAGCGCTACCGCTGCGAAGGCGTGGGCCCCCGATTCCTCAAGCTCGGTGGCACTGTGCGCTACCGCCTGGAAGACATCGAGCAGTTCGAGCTCGAGTGCCTCTACGACAGCCCCCGCAGCCGCTGCGAACACGAGAACTGCCCGCGAGCTTCCACGGGAGCCGCAGCATGAACATCGTCGTCCTGCAACACGCGTTGCGGCAATGTCCCGCGGACGTCGCCAACGCACCGCTTCATACCTTTGCCCACCTCATCAAGCAGGCAGAGCAGCTGCAAGACTTTGCCAAGCAGGTGCGCGACTTCGTCGACCAGGCCAGCGAGCTTCGCTACACCCAGGCTGCACAGGCAGCCCGCCAGTCACAGGGCCGCAGCTTTGGCGTGGTGCGCATTGACGACCACGGCCAGACGGTCGTGTGCGACCAGCGCAAGATCGTGGACTGGAACCAGGCTCAGCTTCTCGAGCTGGCACGCCGCATCCAGGCCTCGGGCGAGGATCCCTCGCAGTACATGGACGTTACCTACAAGGTACCCGAGTCCAAGTACAACGCCTGGCCGGACGTGTTGCGCAAACAGTTCGAGGACGCGCGCACGGAGCGTCCAGGTAAGGCCAGCTTCAAACTGGACACTGCGGGGGAGCCGTCATGACGCTGCCCATCATCAGCGCCGACGAGCGGTTGGCCGAGCCGCGCTGCGCCAAGATTGTCCTGGTCGGCGTTCCTGGTGCTGGCAAGACGTCTCAGCTCAAGACCCTGCCCGAGGCAAGCACGCTGTTCGTGGACCTGGAGGCCGGTGACCTGGCCGTGCAGGACTGGCGTGGCGACACGCTGCGGCCGCGCTCGTGGCCCGAGTTCCGCGACCTGGTCGTATTCCTGGCAGGGCCCAACCCCGCAGCCAGCGGCGAGCAGGCGTACTCGCAAGCCCACTTCGAGGCGGTGTGCCAGCGCTATGGCGACCCGGCCCAGTTGGCGAAGTACCGCACCTACTTCGTCGACTCGATCACGGTGCTGTCGCGCCTGTGCCTGGCCTGGGCCAAGACGCAGCCACAGGCTCTCTCAGAGCGCACTGGCAAGCCCGACACGCGAGGTGCCTACGGCCTGCTGGGAACGGAGATGATCGCCGCGCTCACCCACCTGCAGCACGTGCGCGACAAGCACGTGGTGTTCGTGGCCATCCTGGAAGAGAAGACCGACGAGTTCAACCGTCGCTATTTCGGCATCCAGCTCGAGGGCAGCAAGACCGCGCTGGAGCTGCCGGGGGTGATCGACGAAGTGGTCACCCTGGCATTGCTGCACCCCGACGCATCCCCTGGTGTCCCGGATGAAGCCACCAAGCCCTTCCGCGCCTTCGTTACCCACACCGACAACCCCTGGGGCTACCCGGCCAAGGATCGCTCTGGCCGACTGGATGCCATCGAAGAACCCGACCTCGGCAAGTTGATCGCCAAGAGCGCTGGCGCCCGCTCGATCCCTTCCAACCCTATCTGAGAACCTCACCATGACAAACTGGAACGACTTCAACGACGCTGGCCAGCAGGCCAGCTTTGATCTGATCCCCAAAGGCACGCTGGTCCTGGTGCGCATGACCATCAAGCCGGGCGGCTACAACGACGAGTCGATGGGTTGGACAGGGGGCTGGGCCACCGCGTCCGAGCACACGGGTAGCGTCTACCTGGCCACCGAGTTCGTGGTGTTGGAGGGCCCTTACGTCAAGCGCAGGTTGTGGTCGATGATCGGGCTGCATTCGCCCAAGGGCGAAGAGTGGGCCAACATGGGCCGCGCGTTCGTCCGGGCCGCTCTCAACTCCGCCAACGGCATCCAGCCGAGCGACACCAGCCCCCGCGCGCAGTCGGCACGGCGCATCCGGCACATCGGCGAGCTCGACGGGCTGGTGTTCGTTGGCCGCGTGGACGTCGAGCGCGATGGCCGCGGTGACGAGAAGAACACCATCAAGCAAGCCATCGAGCCCGACCACAAGGAATACGCCGACTTGATGGGAGGTATTCCTGCGCAGGGCCCTACCGTGGCCGCACAGGGGCCTGTGGGCCGCCCGGCTGAGCGCCAGGCCAACGACCCCGCCGCGAGCCCGCAAAAGGCCGCCAGCGTCACCAAGCCCGCCTGGGCGCAGTAAGGGGGTGCCGTGCAATGCTGGGTCTGCCACCGACAAGCTCGCGGCTACCGCCACTCGGACTCGCGGTTTCCGTTCCAAGATCCGCGCTACCACCCGCTGGACTGGGTGTTCTGCTCGCAGCCGTGCATCAAGGCGTTTCATGCGCTGTACTGCGCCTGGAAGAAGCTCGACCCTCCACTGAACGAGACGCTCTCGCGGGAGGCGCTCATGATTGACGCCACCCCACTGGAGCGGGATGCCATGCGCCGCTGCCTGCGTCACTTCGGCGGCGCGGCCGGCGAGATCGGCTTCGACAAGCCCCTGGGCGAGTACAGCGAGCCGGAAGCGCTGAAGGTCATCGAAGCCATCGTCTCGTCCTATGTCGAGTCCATGGCGCTCGCACATCAGAACCTGCGTCACTCGCCCATCCGGCAGGCCGGCCAGCTGCTTCAGCCCTGTGCCGATCCGTTTGCCGAGATGGACAGCGATAGGCCCTGGGAGACGTGATGCTGACCAAACTCTGCTCGAGCTGCCAACGGGAGCAAGCGACAACCGAGTTCGGTATTCGGCGGCGAGCTCTCGATGGCCTTCAGGTGTGGTGCCGTGATTGCATGCGCGAGTACCAACGCGTGTTTGCACGAAACCACCGCGATCCAAAGAAGCACCGTGAGGCAGCGGCGCGATATCGCATGAGAAATCGGCACAAGGTTCTCGCACAAAGCAAGGTCAAGGCGGCCATGAAATCTGGTCGTATCGCTGTCCCGCTCTGGTGCCAGCAGTGCCACTGCGTTACGCAGTTGGAGGCCCATCACAGCGACTACTCCAAGCCGCTTGACGTGTTGTGGCTTTGCACGACGTGTCATGGCCTTGCCCATCGCTCAAACAGAGGGGGAAAGGTAAAACATGCTTGACTACAACAGTCGACCCAAAGTTCACGAACGCATCACGGCTCTGATCGACGCAGCCCTGGTGCATGAGCGCAGTCAGCAGCCCCAGCGCACCTACCTCGGCGCCTCGCGCCTGGGTGGACCGTGTGAGCGGGCGCTGCAGTACGAATATGCCGGCGCCCCGGTCGACGCAGATCGTGCGTTGACGGGGCGGGTCCTGCGGATCTTCGAAGTCGGCCATGCCCTGGAGCCCTTGGTGATCCGGTGGCTGCGGCTCGCCGGTTTTGAGCTGCAGACCACCGACGCCCAAGGCCAGCAGTTCGGGTTCTCGGTGGCCGGTGGGCGCCTGGCCGGCCACTGCGACGGCATCGTCGTCGGCGGGCCCGAGCCGCTCGGCTGGCACTACCCCATGCTGCTCGAGATCAAGACCATGAAGGACAAGGCCTGGCGTGAGTGCGTCAAGAAGGGGGTGCTGCTGGCCAAGCCAGCGTATGCCGCTCAGATGGCTTTGTACCAGGCCTACCTCAGCGACAGCTGGCCGGGCCTGGCAGACCACCCAGCCCTGTTCACCGCCATCAACAAAGACACCCAGGCCTTGCACTTCGAGTTGCAGCCCTTCGATGGCGCGCTGGCCCAGCGCATGTCGGATCGCGGTGTACGGGTGGTGCGCGCCACCGAGGCCCACGAGCTGCTGCCGCGTGGCTTCCTCGAGCGCACCCACCTGGAATGCCGCGTCTGCGCTTTTGAAGCACGCTGCTGGAAGGCAGCCGCATAACCCAAGGATCAACCAACCATGCTGGACTTCAACATCGTCACGCCTCCCGCTGACGACAATCACCACCACGACCCCTTCGATCGGGAATCGATCCGCACCGAGCTGCTCACACGGCTGGAGTCGGTTCTGTTCGGCCTGTTCCCTGCGGGCAAGAAGCGCCAGGGCAAGTTCCTCATCGGCGATGTGCACGGGAGCAAGGGGGACAGCCTCGAGGTCGTGCTCACCGGCCAGAAGGCAGGCCTGTGGACCGATCGCGCCACTGGTGAAGGTGGAGATGTCTTCGACCTGGTGGCAGCGGCCCGGGGCCTGGACAGCCACACGGGCTTTGCCCAGGTGCTCGAGCACGCCCGGCAATGGCTGGGAAGGGCGCCCGCAGCCCCCGCGCCTCGCAAGCGCAAACAGCCTCCCATCGACGACCTGGGCCCGGCCACCGGCAAGTGGGACTACCTGGACGCCGCAGGGCAGCTGATCGCCGTGGTCTACCGCTACGACCCACCCGGCGGCAAGAAAGAGTTCCGCCCCTGGGATGTCAAGCGACGCAAGGCCACGCCACCCGATCCGCGCCCGCTGTACAACCAGCCAGGTCTGCTTGAGGCCGATCAGGTCGTGCTGGTCGAGGGCGAGAAGTGCGCCCAGGCCCTGATCGACCAAGGCATCACCGCCACCACCGCCATGCAAGGCGCCAACGCCCCGGTCGACAAGACCGATTGGAGCCCGCTTCAAGGCAAGGAGGTGCTGATCTGGCCTGACGCTGACGAAGCGGGAGCGCGCTACGCCGACGCCGTGGCCCAACAGCTCCGAGGCATTGCCGCCAGGGTTCGGCGCATCAGGGTGCCTCCGCACGCTCCATCCAAGTGGGATGCCGCCGACGCCATCGCAGAGGGCTTTGACGTCAGAGCTTTGCTCGCCGAAGCCGAAGACGGCACCCCGCAGCCGCCCGGGCATTTCGACATCCTGACATGGCATGCCATTGACCGCTTCTCGGGCGCGCCCCCGGCCCGCCGCTGGCTGGTACCAGGTGTGTTTCCGATGGCGCAAGTCAGCCTTGTGGCCGCAGGCGGTGGCGTGGGCAAGTCTTTCCTGTTGCTGGCACTGGCCCGCGCCGTCTCGGCGTTTGACGGCCGGCGTGTCAACGCCCCGTTGCTCTTTGGGGGTGAGCTCAGCCAATACGGCGTGGCTGTGTACCTCACTGCGGAGGATGACGCCATCGAGGTCCACAGCCGGCTTCATTCCCTGGGAACCATTCCCGCACGCTTGTATGCGCTACCCCTACCCGATGCTGGAGGGGCAATGGCGCTGTTCGCCCCTGATCCACTCACCCGAGGGCCCAGCGTCACGCCGAGTTGGAGTGAGCTGGCACGCCAGCTCCAATCCATGAGCCAAGCCAAGAGCGCCTTGACCCTGGTCGTGCTCGATCCCCTGCAGCCACTGTGCGCGCTGGACTTAAACGTTCCCGAGAATGCCCAGTTCGTCTGCTCGCGCTTGTCTGTGCTGGCGACAAGCACGGGGGCTGCCGTAATCGCCTCACACCATTTCGCCAAGCGGGAAGTCACGACCCCTGAGCAAGCACGCGAAGCGATCCGTGGAACTGGTGGCCTGGTCGACGGCGTGCGCTCGGTCTATGCGCTCTGGCATCCCAGAGAGGAACAGGCCAAGAGTGTCTGCAGGACTTTGCACCAAAGCTACGTCAGGGGCTGCGTCGTGATGGGTGGCGTGGTCAAAGCCAACGGCCAGGCGAACCTCGCGGTGAGCACCTATGTGCGTGACGTGCAGGGCCTGCTGGTGGATCGAAGCCCTCAACTGGCCCGCGTGGCCGAGACCGATGGCGACCTCCTGATGTTGCTGCAAGAGGCCATCGCCCACGCGGCCCGTTGCGGCCAGCCCTACACCAAGACCGGCATCAACGGGCCCTATGAGCGCCGGCACGAGCTGCCCGAATCCTTGCGCGGGGTGGCCAAGCACCGGATGGTGGATCTCATCAGCAGCCTGCTCGAGGGAGGGGCCGTGGTCAGTGCCATGGCCGAAGGCTCGCGGCTCGTCAAATGGCTTGACGTACCTGAAGGGCCCATCGCAGCTGGAGAAGCCATCTTCGCCCCTGGTCATCTGTCGCGCAGTGCTGCCGGTCGACGCCCCGCTCCTCAGCCGCCGCCCGAGTGAGTCGGCCGGCAAAAAGCTTCCCAGACAAGTCATTCCCACCTGGGAATGGAAAGAGCCTGGGAACGATGAAACCCGCATGAATGCTGGCCGCAATCCATTCCCACCACGAATCATTCCCCCAAACACATTGGGAAGGATGAAACCCGCATGAATGCTGGATTCCCAATCGTTTCCAGCTTCCCACCTCTCTATAGAGAGGGAGTTCCTCTTGGAGAGGAATCTCCCTCTTCGCTGAGATTGATTGAGCACGGCATGTCCCATACCTCACCCTCCGCACTGACAAACATTCCCAAGCTCCAGGCCCACCTGGTCGATACCTTCGAGCAGCGACACTCAGCCCATTGGCGGTACTGCACCCTGCGCAAGCAGTGGTTCACCCTGAACCAAGGTGCTTGGCGGCCAGACGACACGCTGCTCGTCCAGGACCTTCTGCGCCAGCTGTGCCGCGATACCGCGCAGCAAGCTCCACACCATCACCCCTGGCTGGGTAGCGCCCATGCTATGGCCACGCTTGAGGGCCTGTGCCAGCAGCGCTTGGTCATGGCTATCGCACATGGAGGCACCCACGCATGAAGGTCCCGACCTACCCCTACCGCTGCGCCCTCGGGCAAGCGCAGCCGCAGTCCCTCGACCTGGATGCCATCAAGCAGTCCGGCTGGCGCGAACAACGCATCCTCGTCGTCAACGAAGCTGACGAGCGGCTGGACTTCGTCGAGCGCGAGATCGTGCGCCGCATCGGTGAGCGCCTGTACGGGAGGAGTCACCATGGCTAACCCCTGGACCACCGACACCGTGGCCGCACGCTTCGAGGACGCAGCCTGCACCGGACGACGCCTACCACCGGTTCGCGTGCAGGGCTACTTCAACGTCTGGCCTGCACTCGTGCGCGAGCAGTGGGAACGCCTCTCAGCAGACGACCAGCCCCGCCACTACTTCCCGCCAAGCCCCCAAGCCCTGGACCGCATGCTGGAGACCATGCGGTGGGTGCAGTGGCTGGAGGTCGAGCAGCGGCACCTGGTGTGGATGCGGGCCGAGCGTCAGGAGTGGCAGGACATCGGCAAGCGCTTCGGATGCTGTACCCGGACCGCTCAGCGTCGCTGGCAAAGGGCCTTGCAGGTCGTGGTGGACCAGCTCAACGGCCCGGCCCCCAAACTATTTTGAGCAATATTGACGAGGCCCGGGGCCGTTTGCGGACAAATGCCGATTACTTCAAAAACGGCCTCGCAAAAGGGTGTCGCATCCCGCGCCGAAATGCCCTACAGTGCCTGCCATGGTCGCAATTCGTGCGATTTGTCGCAGAAGGCCCGGGGGTCGTCCGGGTCCTTCCGCAGCTTTCCGCAATGCGGGCACAACAGCCCCGACGCTGCTTTAGTGTGTCAGTGCAAACCCAGGTTTGCGAAGGTTGCAGACTGGCAGCCCCATCACATATTCAATTAGTGATCGTAACCCAAAATGGATCAGCATCTAGTGGAGCATGATTTGGAGGAGGATTTAATGATTGAACCGAAAGATCAATCAGTCTTTCCTTAATATAAAAGGATCCAAGCCTCGCGCCTGCCGTTCTATTTTGGATAGGATCCAAGTATTTTGCAGACGTGCCGTACCGATTAATATAAGCCCCCTCCCACGTTGAGCTAAACGGATATTCATCGCAATCGCAATCAGAAAGAACGCATTCATCGGATTTATTCGGCCGAAGTCGAATAATCGACTCAGAGTAATTGCATGCATAATTTCTATTCAAACCGTTATCCCCACTAAGCGCGACATTCATGCTCCTGTGGAGAGCGTTTCCCATTGAATTTGCAGCCGGTATTGCAGTCGTCCCAGTCTCAACGGAAAACAAGCCACCCGGCGATAGAGTGCGGGGAACCCCCCGAATTGATCCAAGGGTATTTTTGGAAGTTTGAGCCTCCCAAATATGCTCTGCCACCTCCGTTACCGCGGAGTCTCCTCTGGAATATTCCAAAACGGCAGCCGCGCGATTAAAAACGCACCCCCCATCGCCAATTACATTATCACAACGCAGATATTCCGCAGGAGTATAAATCTGAACCCCACCCCCAGCACCTCCTGACATCTTTTGATCGGCATAAGCACCTGCAACTATTGCAAAATGCTCTTTCCTTGAATTCACCGGAAGAATAAATTTATTCGTGAACACTGCCGCGCGACTCCACACGCCAGGAGGTGTGTCAGGTATTTTCTTCATCCCCTCGGACTCCTGAGTAACAACCGTAACATTTTGCCATTTTGCGCAAGTTACCGGCGGATTTTGCACAGAACATATCGTATGTGCGCTTAGAGTTATAAAGTCACCCTGAGGTTCACCAGGCCGAAAATCATACCTTGCCTGAACTCGGATTTTCTTGTTCAAACCAGCAGCCTTTCCATATACAGAAAATCTCATCTGGAAATCTATTATTGTCAAAACTGACACAAAAGGCGATTTCGGATCGTATATCCTTACACCAAAAACGTCACTTTTCCCACAATAAACATGCCTGTTTTTTAAAGCAACTTCTGGCGTACTAGAAAATTCCTCATCAGCAGCACACGGCTTAGTTGAATCATTTATTCCAGTCTTTGTTGCAACCGGTGGCTTAATTGAGACGCAACGGTCCCTTTCAACAAAAGCCAACGCTTTTGTTCCCGTGATGATTGTCTCAACTTGCGCAACAAGTGAATCGGAAACTGCTCTGGGACTGTAGCAAATCAGAATTGAATTCTGATCGGCAGCGAGCGGCTTTATTCCTGAACCATCACCTGCCTCAAGAAGGCCAAGCATTAGATCATCAGGTATATCCTCTGGTAATGGAATTTTTATAGAAACCGGCTTATTAAACTTTAAACCGGCAGGCAATATTTCATAGGCACCACCAATCGTTTTAATATCATTTGGTGCCCCGCCATCTGCATTTGGCAACTTTCGAATAGACAATTTTGTATCACTACTCAATGCATCAGCCGGAATTTCAAGCCGAACATCGTCCGGCCCGACAACCACCCCACCAACAGAGGCCGTGACATTTGTTCCCTCTCCTGGTGAACCCTGACTGGTCTTTTCGGCGCCTTTCTTATCACCACCACCGCACCCAACAACAAGCAAAACAAATATACAAATAAAAGCCCTTCGCATCACCCCTCCAAAATTATTTAATAGTATTAATAAAACCCACATCACCAATTTCACCTTGGGATTAAATTTTAATTGCATGAGTTGCATGCAACATCCCTCTCGCGGGGGTGTTCTCGCGACTTATAATCTGCATCCTCCCTGCGTTGCTCCTTGAGCAACGTTTGCGGCCCGCCCTGTTGCCAGGGCGGGCCTATTTTTTTGCCTATGCCTTCTTCTGCCCTCACCGGCGCTGACCGCATCGCGCCGGAGTGGATCGCCCAGCACATCGAGTTGTGGCCCATCGAGCGGTTGCTGCCCTACATCAACAACGCCAGAACGCATTCATCAGCACAGGTGGCCGCAATTGCAGCCAGCATCATCGAGTTCGGCTTCGTCAACCCATGCCTTGTGGGTGCCGACGGCATCCTGGTGGCTGGCCACGGCCGTCTCCTGGCCGCCCACCAGCTCAACATGGCCCACGTGCCGGTGCTGGTTCTCGCGCACCTGAGCCCCCTGCAGCGACGCGCCCTGGTTCTGGCCGACAACAGGCTGGCGGAGCAGGCTGGGTGGGATGAGAACTTGTTGAAGCTGGAACTGCAGGCCCTGGACGCTGAAGGATTTGATCTTTCGTTGACGGGCTTCGATGCTGATGCGCTGGCCGACCTGATGGCTGGCGATGAGATCGAGAACGAAGGCCAAATGGATGATGACTCGGTGCCAGAGATCAGCGAAGAGCCCATCTCGCGGCCAGGAGACGTGTGGGTGCTGGGCGAGCATCGCCTGCTGTGCGGCGACTCCACGCAAGCCGACAGCTACGCCCAGTTGCTTGGAAGTGAACGGGCGGACATGGTCTTCACCGATCCGCCCTACAACGTGAACTACGCCAACACCGCGAAGGACAGAGCACGCGGCAAGGACCGTGCAATCCTGAACGACAACCTCGGTACCAGCTTCTTCGACTTCCTTTTGGCCGCCCTGAAGCCCACTGTTGCACGGTGCCGCGGCGGCATGTACGTGGCCATGTCATCCAGCGAACTCGATGTGCTCCAGGCTGCTTTCCGCGCCGCGGGTGGCCACTGGTCGACCTTCATCATCTGGTCCAAGAACACCTTCACGCTGGGCCGGTCCGACTACCAGCGCCAATACGAACCGATCCTCTATGGGTGGCCTGAAGGTGCCCAGCGCCATTGGTGCGGGGATCGCGACCAGGGCGACGTGTGGCAAATCAAGAAGCCACACAAGAACGATCTTCATCCGACGATGAAGCCGGTGGAGCTGGTCGAGCGCGCGATCCGCAATTCGAGCCGTCCAGGAGACTTAGTGCTCGACTCTTTCGGTGGCTCCGGCACCACGCTGATCGCCGCCGAGAAGAGCGGACGGCGGGCCCGCCTGATCGAACTCGATCCCAAGTACGCCGATACCATTGTTCGGCGTTGGGAGGAGTTCACCGGCCAGACGGCTACCCGCGAGGTCGACCAGCCGGTTGGCGCCAGTTGAATTTCGTGGTGGCCTGCGCTGCTTCCTCTTCCGCGGCGATGCGCTTGAGTACAACCATCGTCCGATGATCGAAGTAAATCGCCATGCGCATCACGCGGACGGCCTGCTCAACGGAAATGTCAGGGCGGCGATTGCGGATCAACCAGCGCAGCGCCTGTTCGTGCTCGGATGCGTGGCTGGTCATTGAATGCTCCCGCAGCGGACCACGAGTCCCGTGAGGTAAGGCAGTCCGCGCAGAACGCCGTCATCGCCGCTGACGCGGCGTCGAGTTTTCCAGCGCTGTGTGACCGTATCGACGGCGTCCTGCAGGGATTGTCCCCGATGCAGTTCGCCGTACACCTCGTCTGCAAAGTGACGGCCATAGCAGCTGTCAAGAAAGCACCGGACCGATTCGATCGGCTGCCTGGTAGCGCTCGTGATGGCGCTCATCGCCAAGGGCCAGGCGGCGTGAGCGTGCTGGTTCATCGTTCCCCAAAACCCCCAGCCTTCGTTTTGGGTGGCGGGGACTTGCTCGTTGGTGGTCATTCAAGCTCCTTCGGTTGATCGTTACGACGGTCGTAGTAACGCTCTGTTCACCGAAGAAGCCAAGCCGTTCTTGGCCACTTTTGCTCGAACTTACCCAAGACGAGCGACATACCTGGCGTAGTCACCGCCCTCTGGATTGACATACAGGTAAGGCCGGCCCGGAGCAGTGACTTCGATGCAGAAGTACGCGTCCCTGGTCGCGCCGCCCTTGCCGCGCAACCAGTCGCGCGACGTCTGCAGGGAGCAGGCGAAGAGATCGAACTCAGAGGGGCTCATGGTGCGGGTCTCGGTGACGTAGACCCTCATGACGTCACCCGAGCCGCTCAGTTGGTCCAGGGAGCTGGGCTTTCGGGCGAAGAGCAGGGCAACGCCCAGCTCCTCGAATGGGAGAGTGGTATTGCCCATCCGCAGCGTTCGAGGAATGCGTGCGATGGCGATGTTCATGGTGCGCATGGCTGATCTCTTTTTTGGGGGCGAATCTTGCTGGAGCTGGGAAGCCTTCGGTAGGCCCCCCGAAGGGGGTTTGAAGGGGTTCACTGGATGCGGTAAACGCGCTCGCCGTCCTCGGTCTTGGCCGAGGCGACGTTCAGCTTCAGCCGCTTCTTCAGCGCCCCAGCCAGGGTCCCGCGCACGGTGTGCTTCTGCCAGCCGGTGGCCTCGGCCATCTGATCGATCGTGGCGCCCTCAGCGCGCTTGAGCATGTCGATGACGAGTGCTTGCTTGGTGTTCTCGCGGATAGTGGGCGTTGCGCCCTCGGCGCTGGAAGCGGCGGGCTTGGACCGCTCGACCCCCAGCAGCTTGTAGCCAGCGGGGGTCACCACCCAGGCCGAACCCTTGGCCTTGATCAGCGTCCGGGTTGCCAAGCCGTCGAGCACCTTCTTGCGAGCACCGCCATTCAAGTTCTCTGGGAACCATTCGACCGTACCGGTCAGGTGCTTGACGGCGTGCTCCAGCACAGCTCGCTGGGTGGCGGTGAGCTTGGTGGTAGTGGTCATTTTGACTTCCTTGGAAGAGGTTGATCGGGGACGTGATGAACGCTCTTCCGTGGCCACCAGGCAAGAGAAATCTGCCGCACTTCGCCTCAAGCATTGCAACAAATTGATAGCCAAAGGCCGATGGGAATTTCAATCCGTGCCTACGCCCGCCACCGGGGAGTCACCGACACCGCTGTCCACAAAGCCATCCGAACTGGTCGCATCACGCCGGAGGCTGACGGCTCCATCGATGCTGACCGTGCCGACGGGGAGTGGGCTCGCAATACTGAGCCCCCAAAGACCGGCACACGCAAGCAGGCCGTGAAGGTCACCGCCAATGGCGAGCCGGCGGCCCCTTCCAGCGTGGCCCCTGGTGGCACCTCGCTGCTTCAAGCACGGACGGTCAACGAAGTCGTCAAGGCCCAGACGAACAAGGTGCGTCTGGCCCGCCTGAAGGGCGAACTGGTGGACCGCCCGCAAGCCATCGCTCATGTGTTCCGCCTGGCTCGCAATGAGCGAGATGCATGGCTCAACTGGCCGGCACGGATCGCCTCACAGTTGGCTGCAAAACTCGGCGTTACCCCACATGTCATGCACGTCGAGCTGGAGGCTGCTGTGCGGGATCACCTCCAGGAGCTGGGCGACATTCGCCCACGCGTCGACTGAACTGGCCTTGCAGACTGCTGGAGGCGCAGCTGGGCAGCCAGAATGCACAACTATCAGCCGAAGGGATTTTTGACCGTCTCTGCGGATTTCACCTTCACTTCAGCGGGCAACTCCTTCTCTTGTTCCAAAGCCTGTACCACTTGGTTGACAACGGCCTGCAGCTGCTTGGCCAGGGCCAGCCCGCGCTGGTCCAGCGTCAATTCCATATCGCCCTGCAGGGCAACGCGGTCCAGACGATTCTCAATCGTCATGTTCTGCAACGTCAGCACCGTGCTCTCATCGGCATACGGAGAAAATTCTTTTTGCTCAGCTTTTTTCATCGCAATGGCTCCTGGTTCAAAGTGATTGCTCTGCTTGAGATCAACGCCGACGTCGGCGGTGCTCTTCGCTCGGTACGGGCAAATCCATGGCCTTGTCTCTAACCTGCTGAGGCACCGAGGGCAGAATCTGCAAGCCCACCATGCGCTCCAGTTCGCTCACGCTCATCACTGAATAGGTGCGCGTTTCGTCGTTCGTGATGACGTAGGCACCAGCCTGCTGGCGCGACGGATCGTAGACCACTTTCCACAGGTTCGTTGGCACCAGCACGCGCTGATTGATCCGCTTCAGGTCGGTGCCGACGAACGCAGGTCCAGTCACCACATAGATCTCTCCCCTCTCGACCGCCATCTCACGAACAGCACCCTCGATTGCAGCCCAGATGCCGGCATTGTTGGCATGTACCTGCGGGACCATGTTGGCCAACGAGAAGGACTCCCCCTGGCTGCTCCGCGTACCGAAGTCACCATTAGGCGCCATATGCCCCCGGTCATAGCCCGAGCGCGCGTAGTCGCTCAACTCAGATCGGTCTTCAGGAGGCAAGGACGGCTCGGGATGAAACGAATCGCGGCGCGAAAGATCTCGGGCCGCTTCGACGCGGTCCCGCGTCAGGTGCTCAGCGGCCCACAGCGGTGTGCGGCTGACGCCGGAATGCATGACGCCATAGGCTTCAAAGCACACCTCCTTTGTGCGGGCCCGCAAGGCGGGCTTGGTGATGACGGGTGCCTCGCCGGCAACGTAGTGGCTGGGGCATTGCGTCGCGAACGCGGCTGCGGAGGCACCAAAGCAAACGGCAACCAAGGCTGTGCGAATCAACATCTTCATCGGGATCGGATCGGGAAGTTTGACAACCCCAAGAGTATGTAGCGGGTATGGACTATGAGGGCGCCGCAGAAATCGAGCGCGCCTGGCGAGAAGGCCTGACACCGGATCCACTGCTGAGCGTGTCGGAGTGGGCGGACCGGCACCGCGTGCTGTCGAGCAAGGCATCCGCCGAGCCGGGACGCTGGCGCACCAGCCGCACACCCTACCTGCGAGAAATCATGGACTGCCTGTCGCCCACCTCGGTGGTGGAGCGGGTGGTGTTCATGAAGGGCGCGCAGGTGGGCGCCACCGAGAGTGGCTCGAACTGGGTGGGCTATGTGATCCACCACTCGCCCGGGCCCATGATGGCCGTGTGGCCCACGGTGGACATGGCCAAGCGCAACTCCAAGCAGCGGATCGATCCGCTGATCGAGGAGTCGGAGTCGCTCAAGGATCTGATCTCCCCGGCACGCTCGCGAGACTCGGGCAACACGATCCTGGCCAAGGAGTTCCGGGGCGGTGTGCTGGTGATGACGGGAGCGAACAGCGCCGTGGGCCTGCGCTCCATGCCGGTCCGTTATCTGTTTCTCGACGAAATCGATGGCTATCCGAGAGACGTGGAAGGTGAAGGCGATGCGATCTCGCTGGCTGAGGCCCGCACGCGTACCTTTGCGCGGCGCAAGATCTTCATCGTCTCCACGCCCACGATCTCGGGGGCGAGCGCCATTGAGCGTGAGTACGAAGCCTCCGACCAGCGGCGCTACTTCGTTCCCTGTCCCCTGTGCGGACACCAGCAGTGGCTGCGCTTCGAGCAACTGCGCTGGGACAAGGGCGCGCCCGAGACGGCAGCCTATGTGTGCGAGTCCTGTGCAGGCCGCATTGCCGAGCATCACAAGACGTGGATGCTCGAGAACGGCCAATGGCAGGCCATGGCGCCGGGCACCAGGACAGCAGGCTTCCACTTATCCTCGCTCTACAGTCCCGTCGGCTGGCGCAGCTGGTGCGACATCGCCGCAGCCTGGGAGAGTGCCCTCAGCAAGGAATCGGGCTCGGCCGCAGCGCTGAAGACCTTCAAGAACACCGAACTCGGAGAGACCTGGGTCGAAGAGGGGGAAGCGCCAGACTGGCAGCGCCTGCTTGAGCGCCGCGAGGACTATTCGATCGGCAAGGTACCACAGGGTGGCCTGCTGCTCGTGGGCGGCGCAGACGTTCAGAAGGACCGCATCGAGGTCTCCATCTGGGCCTTCGGCCGCGGCAAGGAATCGTGGCTCGTCGAGCACCGGGTTCTGATGGGAGATACGGCTCGCGATGCCGTGTGGAAGCGCCTGGCCGAGATGACCGCTGAGACCTGGACGCACGCGTCGGGGACCTTTTTGCCGCTAGCGCGTCTGGCCCTGGACACCGGGTTTGCCACGCAGGAGGCATACGCCTTCGTGCGTGCTCGCCACGACCCTCGGATCATGGCCGTCAAAGGCGTGGCCCGCGGTGCAGCGCTGATCGGCACACCGACGGCCGTTGATGTCTCGCTGGCGGGTAAGAAGCTGCACCGAGGCATCAAGCTGTTCGCCGTAACAGGAAGCATTGCCAAGCTTGAGCTTTACAACAACCTGCGCAAGAACGCAGACGTCAGCGAGGACGACGAGACCACCTATCCGCCGGGCTACGTGCACCTGCCCAAGATCGATTCGGAGTTCATCCAGCAGTTGTGCGCCGAGCAGTTGGTCACTCGCCGTGACCGCAACGGCTTCCCCATCCGCGAGTGGCAAAAGATGCGCGAGCGTAATGAGGCGCTGGACTGCTACGTCTATGCCAGAGCGGCGGCCTGTGCCGCCGGCCTGGACCGCTTCGAAGAGCGCCACTGGCGCGAGCTTGAAAAACAGCTCGGGGTGGCTCAACCGCCACCCGAACCACTTCTGCCCACACACGTGCCTGAGGCCACCGACAGCGGTGGCCTTGTTGTTTCTGGGCCCGCAAGACCCCGTCGGCGCGTCATCAAGAGCCGATGGCTTTCCCGGTGAGGCAATGCCTCACTGTTCTTTCTTCACTTTCCAACAGGAGTTCCATCCATGAGTTTGCAAGCACGCATCGAGTCCCTGATCCTTCGCCTGGCCGCGGAGTTCAAGACCATCTACGGCCAGGTTGGCTCGCTCTCCCAGCTGTCGACCACCGACAAGACCAGCTTGGTGTCGGCCATCAACGAGCTGCGCACGCAGATCAATACCCTGATGGGCTCGACCGTCATCAATGACACGCTGACGGCGTCCACGACCACCACCTTCTCTGCCTCCAAGATCACCGGCTTGCTCAATGCCCTCAAGGCTGAGTTGCTGGGTGGTGCAGATGCCGCCTTTGACACGCTGAGGGAGCTGCAGAATGCGGTGCTCAACGACCAGACCGGCCTGGCCGACATCCTGGCTGCCGTGAACAAGCGCGTTCGCTTCGATGCCCGGCAGGCGTTGGAAGAAGATGAGCAGATGTACGCCCGCGACAACATCGGCGCGGTCAGCGTGACGGCCATCGGTGATCCTGAGACCGACCTGGTGGCCATCTTCCAAAACGCGCTGCACGCCTGATGGCACTCGTGCGCCGCATCGCCAGGTTCGCGGCCGCGACGGGCCTGGCCATCAAGGACCGCATCACGGCCGATCACCCCGGAGTGGCCAAGGCATGGGTCTGCTTCCATGTCCGGGGCACCCAAGTGTCAGTGCGCTCCGCATTCAACGTCTCGAAGGTGGAACGTCTGGGTAGCGGCCGGTACCGGGTGGTGTTCGGAACACCCATGCCTGATGCCGACTACTGCTGGCAAGCGTTTGCACGCAGTCCCGGCAGCCAGGCCCTTGTGAAGGCTGCGGCGGCTCGGGCAGCGGAGGCCAAGGCGGCTCGGCATGTCGAGGTCGTTTGCACCTCTCCTCTGGGCGTTCTCACCGACACCGCTGAAGTCAACCTGACGGTGTGGCGCTGATCCATGGCCTACAGCGAAGCCCAGCTGCAGGCCCTGCAGGACGCCCTGGCCAAGGGCGAGCGCCGGGTCACCTTCCAGGACAAGACGGTCGAGTACCGCTCGATTGACGAGCTGCGTGCCGCCATCCGTGAGGTCAGGAGCGGCCTGCTCGAACAGGCCGCTGAGACCGGCCTGTGGCCCGGTGCGCCGCGGCAGATCCGCATCACCACCTCGAAGGGATTCTGATGGCCTGGTTCTCCAGGCTGCGCAGCCTCTTTGGCACGCCTCCGGTTCATGAGGCCGCTGGCCGGGGACGCCGTTCCCTGGCCTGGATGCCCAGCAACCCCGGCGCAGTAGCGGCCCTGCTGGCCACGCACACCGAGCTGCGCAGCAAGAGCCGAGACCTGGTGCGGCGCAACGCCTGGGCCCAGGCCGGCATCGAGGCCTTTGTGGCCAACGCCGTGGGCACCGGCATCAAGCCACAAAGCCTGTCCGAGGACGACGCCTTCAAGACCGAGGCGCAGGCCTTGTGGCGTGACTGGACGGAAGAGGCCGACGCCGCTGGCCTGACCGACTTCTATGGCCTGCAAGCTCTGGCCTGCCGAGCCATGCTCGAGGGCGGAGAGTGCTTGATTCGGCTGCGCCCACGCCGCTTGGAGGATGACCTGGTGGTGCCACTGCAGCTCCAATTGCTGGAGCCCGAGCACCTGCCGATCAGCCTCAACACCGATCTGCCCTCCGGCAACGTCGTTCGCTCGGGAATCGAGTTCGATGGCCTGGGGCGCCGAGTGGCCTATCACCTGTATCGCTCGCATCCCGAGGATGGTGGCTTGGCCCCGATGTCGGGGCAAGGCGGGATGGAGACAGTCCGAGTGGATGCGCGGGAGATCACTCATCTCTTCCGAGTGTTCCGACCGGGCCAAATTCGGGGCGAGCCCTGGCTGTCACGGGCCCTGGTCAAGCTCAATGAGCTCGACCAGTACGACGACGCCGAGCTGGTGCGCAAGAAGACAGCCGCCATGTTCGCCGGCTTCGTGACACGCCAGAGCCTGGAGGACAACCTCATGGGGGAAGGCGTACCAGACGGCGATGGCATCGCCATGGCCAGCCTGGAGCCTGGCACGATGCAGATCCTGGAGCCGGGCGAGGACATCAAGTTCTCCGATCCGGCCGATGTGGGCGGTTCCTACGGGGAGTTCCTGCGCGCGCAATTCCGTGCGGTGGCCGCCGCCATCGGCATCACCTACGAGCAGCTCACCGGCGACCTCACCGGGGTGAACTACTCCAGCATCCGGGCTGGCCTGTTGGAGTTCCGGCGCCGCTGCGAGATGGTCCAACACTCGGTGCTGGTGCACCAGATGTGCCGGCCTATCTGGGCGGCCTGGATGAAGCAGGCTGTGCTGGCTGGTGCCCTGACGGCCCCAGGATTTGCCCGCGGGGGAAGCGCACGCCGTCGCCAGTACCTGCAGGCCAAGTGGATCGCACAGGGCTGGCAGTGGGTCGACCCAGAGAAGGAGTTCAAGGCCATGCAGCTCGCCATGCGCTCGGGCCTGATGAGCCGCTCGGAGGCCATCTCTGCCTTTGGCTACGACGCCGAGGACGTTGACCGTGAAATCGCCGCCGACAACGCCCGCGCCGACGAGTTGAACTTGATCTTCGATTCCGACCCACGCCACACGCCCCAAGGTAGTGGCACCGCCCAGCCGGCTGCCGCCGCCTCCTGACTGTTCTTCTCCTTCATGCTCGCACTGCCTCACCTGGCGACGCGCCTGTTTGGCACGCCGCTGCTCATCCATCAGCCCAAGCTCGACACCATCCTCGCCGTGCTCAGCACCCGCTTGGGATTGCCTGAACTGGCGGCCTCCGCCGCGCCGCCAACTTCCCACGAACCAGCGCCTGGCTCGGCCCAGGTAGCGGTCATCCCGATCCTGGGAACGCTGGTGCGCCGAACGGTCGGGCTGGAGGCCCTGTCGGGCCTGACCAGCTACACCAGCATCGCCCAGCAGCTGGACGCCGCGCTGACCGATGACGCTGTCCAGGCCATCCTGCTCGACATCGACTCGCCCGGCGGTGAATCCGCTGGTGTGTTCGATCTGGCCGACCGCATCCGCTCGGCGAGTTACCTCAAGCCCGTGTGGGCCGTCGCCAACGACATGGCGTTCTCCGCAGCCTATGCCATTGGCAGCGCGGCCACACGGCTCTTTGTGCCCCGCACAGGCGGTGTTGGCTCCATCGGCGTCATCGCCATGCACGTCGACCAATCCGGCAAGGACGCCCAGGACGGCGTTCGTTACACCACGGTCTTTGCGGGTGATCGCAAGAACGATCTCAACCCGCACGAGCCCCTCTCCAGCGAGGCCCACGACCTTCTCAAGTCCGAAGTGGACCGCGTCTACGGCCTGTTCGTTCAGACCGTGGCCCAGCACCGGGGCCTGCCGGTGGAGGCGGTACGCGCTACGCAGGCAGGCCTCTTCTTCGGTCAGGACGCTGTTCAAGCCGGCCTGGCCGACGCCGTCGGCACCTTCGACGACGCGCTGCAAGCGCTCCACCAGACCCTCGCGCCACCCGACATCGGCCCATCCATTTCCTCCGCTTCTTCACCCACCTCACCACTCATGGACGAACATCCTTCCCTGACCTTGGCGGACGCCATCCACATCGCCCAGAGCTGCACCCTGGCCGGGCGCAGTGAACTGATCGCCGGCTTCTTGGAAAGCGGCACTTCCCCCGGCGCGGTGCGCAGCCAGTTGCTGGCGGCCATCGCAGCAGCCTCGCCGGAGGTCACCAGTCGCCTGCAGCCGCAAGCCTCCACCAGCTCCGAGGCCAATCCGCTGATCGATGCGGTCAAGCACATCGCGGCCCAGGCTGCCCTCTTCAAGAAGGACATCTGATGGGCACGGTCTTCATTGAACCCATGAACCTGGGTGACCTGCTCAAGTACGAGGAGTCGAACCTCTACTCACGCGACCTCGTCACCGTGGCCGCGGGGCAAAACCTGCCGCTTGGCACGGTCGTCGGCATGGTCAGCGCTAGCGGCAAGATCAAGCTGCTGGACCCTTCAGCCACCGATGGCAGCCAGTACGCCGCAGGCGTGCTCATTGAGAACTGCGATGCCTCGCTGGCCGAGCGCAGCGGCCTGATGGTGGCACGCCACGCCATCGTCGCCAGCCACGCTCTGAACTGGCCCACCAGCATCACCGCCGCGGAAAAGCAGGCGGCAACCGCTCAGCTCAAAGCTCTGGGCATCCTCGTTCGTCTGGGAGTGTGACGCACATGCAAAACGTCTTCGACAACCCTGCGTTCTCGATGGCCTCGCTCACCACGGCCATCAACATCCTTCCCAACAACTACGACCGCCTGGGCTCGATGGGTCTATTCCCCGACCAACCCCAGCGCTTCCGCTCGATCATCATCGAAGAGCAAAACGGCGTGCTCACCCTGCTGCCCACCATGCCTCCCGGCTCGCCCGGAACAGTGGGCGTGCGAGGCAAGCGCAAGGTGCGCTCCTTCACGATCCCGCACATTCCGCACGACGACGTGGTGCTGCCGCATGAGGTTCAAGGCATCCGTGCCTTTGGCTCGGAAACCGAACTCCAGAGCGTGGCTGCCGTGATGGCCAAGCACCTGCAGACCATGCGCAACAAACACGCCATCACGCTGGAGCACCTGCGCTTTGGGGCCCTCAAAGGGCTGATCCTGGACGCCGACGGCAGCGTCATCTACAACCTCTTCCAGGAATTCGAGGTCCAGCCCAAGGTGTTCAGCTTTGACATCGCCAAGGCGGACAGCAAGTTCGACGTCAAGAAGGCCTGCCTGGACATCTCTCGCTACATCGAGGATAACCTGCAGGGCGAGCGGATGAGTGGCTTGCTGGCCTTCGTGGGCGAGGACTTCTTCGACCGGCTCACCGCTCACAACGCCGTCAAGGAAGCGTACAACCGCTGGCTGGACGGCCAGGCGTTGCGCAGCGACATGCGCTCGGGCTTTCCCTTCGCAGGCTTGACGTTCGAGGAGCACCGCGGCCGGGCCAACGCGGGCGAGGTGACGCGTCGCTTCATCGAACCCGACGAGGGACATGTCTTTCCGCTGGGCACGCTCGACACCTTCGCCACCTACTACGCGCCGGCGGACTTCAACGAGACGGCCAACACCATCGCCTTGCCGCTCTATGCCAAGCAGGAGCCTCGCAAGTTTGAGCGTGGCACGGACCTCCACACGCAGGCCAATCCGCTGCCCCTGTGCCATCGCCCGAAGCTGCTCGTCAAGCTGGAGATCGCTTGATGGGCATGATCGAGATCGTCTATGCGGCTGCAGCCAACGCGGGCCTGCTCAAGGAATGTACCTGGCAGCCCGGTGACGGCAGTCCCCTCCAGACGCACATGGTCGGCTTTGCGGCGCCGGATGAGGCCGTCTTGGGCGGGCTGGCCACCAGCACCGAGTACGCCATCTCCTATCCAGCCTCGTTCTTCTTCGGGCTGGCTGAGGACGAGATGGTTCGCATCGAGGGCAGCGAGTATCGGGTTCGCAACCTGCGAGCCACGGCGGATGGCACGGAAATCCACGCCAAGCTGTCCCGCCTGTAGCGCCGATGGCCCACTCGATCCGTGAGCAGATCCTGCTTGCGGTGATCAAGGCCCTGGGCCCACCGACTGCTGGCTCGGGTGCCACGCTGCATCGCTCACCCACGGCGGCGATTTCCCGGGAGCAGTCCCCAGCCCTGCTGGTAGTTCCCGAGTCAGAAGCCATCGTCGAGCGCGCCAACGACCGCGTCACTCGCGAACTCACCGTGCGGATCACCGCGTTGTCCCGGGCGCTGCCACCCGTGTCCTCTCACGCTGAGGCTGACCAGTTGCTGACCGCCGCCCACGCCGCGCTCATGGCTGACACGAACCTGGGTGGGTTGGCGCTGGGCCTGCGGGAAGTGGAGTGCGAGTGGGAGGTGGACGACGCCGATGCCTCAGCCACTGCCATCCCCGCTCGCTACCGCATCACCTACCGAACCATGGCCGCCGATCTCTCCCTGCCTGGATGACCCATGCCTATCCTCGTCCTTCAACAACCCCACACCCACGCCGGCAAGGCCTACCCGGCAGGTGAGCACATCGATGTTGATGCGCTCACCGCCCAGTGGCTGCTGGCCCATGGCATTGCCGCTGTTGCCCCTGCACCCAGCGCGCCGCTCCCTTCCAAACCTTCTATTACCCCACGCAAGGAGTTCAAGTCATGAGTACCTATGCAAGTTTTCAGGGCCGAGTCTTCCTCGGAAAGCGCGACGCCCAGGGCTTGCCCATCGAGGTCCGCTCACCCGGCAACGTCGCCGAGCTCAAGCTCTCGCTCAAGACCGATGTGCTGGAGCACTACGAGAGCCAGACTGGCCAGCGTTCGCTGGACCATCGCATGATCAAGCAGAAGTCGGCCACCGTGAACCTGACCATCGAGGAGTTCACCAAGGAGAACCTCGCTCTGGCGCTGTACGGCAACTTCCTGTCGGCTGCGGCTGGCACCGTCACGGATGAGCCACTGGCCGCAGGCGGGGTACCCACCATTGGCGACCGCTACTTTCTCGCGCACCCCAAGGTCTCGAGCCTGGTCCTGCGTGACAGCAACGGCACACCCGCCACCCTGACTGCCAGCGTGGACTACACCGCCGACGTGGACTTCGGCGCCATCCAGTTCCTGCGGCTGGACGATGGCGGCTCGCCCGCTGTGCCCTACATCGCGCCGCTGCGTGCCAGTTATGCCTTCGGCCTGAGCACCGAGATCGGCATCTTCACCCAGCCGCTGCCCGAGCGCTATTTGCGCCTGGAGGGCCTCAACACCGCGCAGGGCAATGCGAAAGTGCTGGTGGAGCTCTACCGCGTGGCCTTCGATCCGCTCAAGGAGATCTCTTTCATCTCGGACGAGTACAACAAGTTCGAGATGGAAGGCTCGCTCCTGGCCGATGCCAGCAAGCCCACGGATGCGGTGCTCGGGCAGTTCGGCCGGATTGTTCAGCTGTGAGCATCCCCACCATGAGCGAACTCGACATCCTGGTTGGTGGCGGCGAAGAGCTGGTCATCGGTGGCGAATCCCTCGTCATCCGGCCCTTGAAGGTGGGACAGCTGCCGGCCTTTCTGCGGGCGCTGTCGCCCACCATGCAGCTGCTGATCCAGCCCAAGGTCGACTGGCTGGCCCTCTTCGGTGAGCGAGGCGACGACCTGTTGCAGGCCATCGCCATTGCGATCAACAAGCCACGCGACTGGATGGATGAGCTGGAGGCGGATGCCGCCGTTGTTCTGGCAGCCAAGGTCATCGAGGTCAACTCCGATTTTTTTATCCGCACGGTGATGCCTCGCCTCGACGCTCTGCTGACGCAGGCCAGAGAGCTCAAACCCTCGGCAGCGAAGCAGGCATCTGGTTCTATGCCGTCCAGCGCCTGATCACTCACGGCCACCGCTTGCCCGACATCTTGGATTACACCCTCGCCCAGGTGCGTGGCTTCCTGGCCGCCACCACGCAGTGCGAGGCCGCCATGGATGCGCGTCTGCTGAGCCTCGTGACCCTGGGGGCGCGTGGAGAGCAGCGCTCGGTCGATCAGGCTCTGGAGCGCTTCAACAAGGCCGCTCGTCCGTGAAGATGGCCATCCGCCTCGACAGCACGGCCGCCCAGGCCCAGCTGCGCCAGTGGGGGGAGGGGCTGCGGCCCAGGGTTCGGGGCGCGGTCTCCAAGGCTTTGGGCAGCCAGGCCGTCGAGCTCAAGCAGGTGGTGCGCAGCCAAGTGGCCACCCAGATGACGGTGGTCAAGAAGTCTTTCCTGAAGGGCTTCACCGCCAAGGTGCTGGACAAGGACCCAGCCCGTCTGCCGGCGCTCTACGTGGGCTCACGCATCCCATGGTCCGGCATGCACGAGACCGGTGGCCAGATCGCTGGCCGCATGCTCATCCCCTTGCATGGCCGTGTGGGCCGCAAGCGCTTCAAGCAGCAGGTCGATGCCCTCATGCGGGGTGGCAACGCCTACTTCATCAAGAACGCCCATGGGCACATCATCTTGATGGCGGAGAACCTGCGTGAGCACGACCAGGTGCTGAGCACCTTCAAGCGCCGTCACCGCAAGGCCTTGAAGGCCGCCGGTGGCAAGCCTCGTCTCAAGCGAGGGGCTGACATTCCGATTGCTGTCCTGGTGCCGAGGGTGGTGCTCAGGAAACGATTGGATGTTGAGCGATTGGTAGCGGCTCATGTCCCTCGCTTGGTGCGGGCCATCGAATCGCGACTAGCCGGTCCTCGGCTATGGGACAACGGCGCCGGCGCAATCCCTAATTGAGATGACGCAAGGGTACACAGCAAACGTGGACGTGTGATATGTTTTCTTCATATCGCATCTGGTCGAGGGAGGCCAAAAATGCCGCTGACTTTTGAGCAAGCTCAACAATGGGTTGAGAACAATGGACCAGCTTCGATCCCGTTTTCGATGATTCGAACCCAAGGCGATGGCCGAGTCGGCTACCTTAGCGGGGACTTTAAGCTCTCCAGCCCGGATCAGCTGGAGGTAAGCGACCTCAGCAGTGAAGCGTTTAGTGATCGCGTGGCAATTCTTAACGTCCAGGGATTGAACTACCAACAGCCGTTCGACTACAACGATTTAAATCGCAATCGCGATGAAACACTTGTCAAGTTTCGCAGAGTCGGACCCTCGAAGTACGAGTTGGAGGTAACGTTCGTGCGATGGACTCAGATGGCAGAAACACTTTCTATGAATGTGTTTCCTAGGACGTCGGTCTATGCTGGTGTCGGCCCCCCCATCGGACAATCCAATTTTTTCGCGCTGTACATCATTACGCTCGATTCCATAAGACAGCTCATCATTTGATTTAACAAACTCCCTCCCGTCTAAGACGATGGGAAGGAGGCTATTAAGGTACAGCTGCGCGGCTCGGCCAGCTGGCATAACGTGCCCGATTCTGAGCCGGAAGCAGAAGTTCATGCGCCTGCACGCCGAATGCCTCGGCCAGTTCTTCGAGTTGGCTCACGGCAATGCTGATCGCTTCTGTTTCCATGTCAGAAATTTCGTCCAGCGACATGTTCACCCGAGCCACCAACTCGGCTTGATCCCACTGGTTGGCCTCTCGAAGTTGCTTCAGGTTTTCAGCGAGGCATTGCCTTGGTTCACAGGCGCGTGGGTTGGAAACCAACTGCTCCATGGTGGGCATCAATAGCTCATACGCGCTGCGCCTGTACAGGCCAGCGAAATGCTCCAGATCGCTGATCGAAAGGTCGACCTTCCCCTCTTCCGCCGCGGCGACATAGGCATAGCTTGCGCCGTAGCACCTGGCAATGTGCTTTTGCGAGAGACGAACGCCCTCACGGAGTTTCTTCAGGTTCGCCCCCACGGTCAGCATTGCACGCGAAGGCTCCCTCCTCTTCAGGTTCGCACCCGCATGCAAAGGCTCCGTTGCTTCCCCAAGCGTTTGGCACCGAATCAATAGTTCGTGCGCCTCGACGCCGAACGCGTTGGCAAGATCGACCAGGTAGCTCAACCGGAGATGGGTCTTTCCTCTTTCTATGAAGGAGATGTACGCCTTCTGGACAAGACTGCAATGAGCCGCAAGATCTCTTTTGCTCCAGCTCTTTTCCCCTCGAAGCCTCTGAATATTCTGGGCAAGCGAATCGCGTATATCCAAATATTCGGACGGGGGGCCTGGTTTCTTGTCGGAATTGGTCAGCAGTTCGTACCCAGCCATTCCGAAGGCACAGGCAATTCGCTCAATGGTGTCGATCTGAATATTTTCTATCCCACCCTCGATCCTCGATATGTGAGACCGATGGAAGCCACCGAGAGCGGCACATTCACTCTGGTTGAGCTTCGCTTCTTTGCGAAGTCTCTTCAGATTCGTGGCCAACCTGTCCATCAGGTCCGAAGTTTTGTTCATGCAATTCAGATTCATCACGTCGCGACCCGCATTTTTTCATGCCGACGGGTTCTTGGGATCTGAGTGAGCTCCTCCAAACGAATTTCCCTCCTGCTCTCGCTGGAGGGCTCAGATGCGGGCCTGCAGCGCGCGATCAAGTCGGCCGAGCGCAGCCTCGGCGACCTCGCCTCCTCCGCCAAGACGTCAGGCGACAAGGCCGCCTCCGGGCTGGCGCAGATCAAGGCCGGGGTCTCCGCCTTTGGTGAGCAGGTAACGGCCGCCAAGACCCAGCTGCTGGCCTTCGTGTCAATCCGCTGGGCCGCGGCCAAGGTGCAGGAGATCGTCCAGGTCGCCGACGCCTGGAACATGATGGGCGCGCGGCTCAAGCTGGCCACCGCCGGGCAGCGCGAGTACCTCACCGCGCAAAAGGAGCTGTTCGCCATTGCCCAGCGCATTGGCGTGCCGGTGCAAGAGGTCGCCACCCTCTACGGCAAGCTGCAGCAGGCCGTGCGCATGCTGGGTGGTGACCAGAAGGACGCCCTGTCGCTCACGGAGAGCATCTCGCAGGCGCTGCGGCTGTCAGGGGCCACGGCCATCGAGGCCCAGGCCTCGCTGTTGCAGTTCGGCCAAGCCCTGGCTTCCGGCGTGCTGCGCGGCGAGGAGTTCAACTCCGTCGTCGAGAACAGCCCGCGCCTGGCGCAGGCGCTGGCGGATGGCCTGAACGTGCCCATTGGCCGGCTGCGCAAGCTCGCCGAGGAAGGTCGCCTCACCTCCGACGTGGTGGTCAATGCGCTGCAATCCCAGAAGGACCGGTTGGCGGCGGAATACGCCCAGCTCCCCGTCACGGTCTCGCAGTCCTTCGAGCGGCTGCGCAACGCTTTCGGGCAGTGGGTCAGCCGAATGGATGAGGCCACGGGCCTGACCACCAAGCTCTCAGCCGCCTTGACCTGGTTGGCCAAGAACCTGGACAGCGTGATGCAGTGGCTCAAGCGCTTGGCCGAGGTGGCCTTGAGCGTGTTGATCTACCGGCTGATCCCTGCGCTGATCACCGCGTGGCAGACCGCGGGAGCTGCCGCCATCACCGCGGCCAGTGCCACCACTGCTGCATGGACCACCGCGAACCTGTCCATCTCCAGCGCAGCGACCAGCCTGGGTGCCCTGCGCACGGCGTTCGCGGTGCTGGGTGCCTTCGTGGTGGGCTGGGAGATCGGGAGCTGGTTGTCCGAGAAGTTTGAGATCGTGCGCAAGGCGGGCATCTTCATGGTCGAGATGCTGTTGCGCGGGTTTGAGCACCTGCGCTACCAATGGGAAGTCCTCGCCGCGGTGTTCACCTCCGACACGATGGCCCAGGCCACCGAGCGCCACGCGGCCCGCCTGGCGGAGATGCAGCAGATCTTCTCGCAGATGTATGCCGACGCGAGCGAAGGCGCAGCGGCTGCTCGGGACGCCATGAACACCACGGCGGGGGCAACTGAGGAGATCGCCAGGCGGCTGGAGACCGTGCGCCAGGGCACACAGGAGGCCGTGGGGCGCGGGGTGGAGGCCGTTCACAACGCGCTGGAGCGGCTCAAGTCCCGCCTGGGCGAGGTAGAGCAGGGGGTCTCCAAGGCCAGCCAAACGGTCTCGGACGCCACGGCAAAGATGGCGGATGCCTACAAGGGGCTGACCAGCATCGTCGACGCCTCGCTGCAGCAGCAGGTGGAGGCCGTGAAGACCCGCTACCAGCAAGAACAGGCTGCGTTGGAGATCTCCAGGAAGTCGGAAGGCGACAAGCTGGCCCAGTCCACTGCGCTGCTACTGGCCACCTTGTCCCAGCAGACAACCCTGCGTCAGACCGCCACGCGTGAGACGCTGCGGCTGATCGATGCCGAGTCGCAGGCCCGGCGCGATGCCGCCGCCCGTCAAGGCCAGACCGATGAGGAGCGACGCGCCAATGTTCAGCGGGTCGAGAACGACATCCTGGCCACCAAGCGCCAGAGCCTGGCGTTGGCCACGGCGGAGTACCGCCAGCACATCGACACGCTCAACAGCGAAGCCAACCGGCACCTGAACGAAGTCCGGCGCATCGAGCAGGAAAAGCGTCAGCTCTCCATGAGCACCCAGGAGCGCATCCGCGACATCCTGCGCCAGGGGATGTCGGAATTCGAGGCCAACCAGGACCGCCAGCGTCAGATCATCGAATACCAAAAGCAGGCACGCGCGGCGCTGGCCCAGGGTGAGTTCGAACTCGCCCGCCAGCTGGCGCAGAAGGCCATGGACCTGGCGGCCCAGGTCGCCAGCACCCAGACGAGCGAGACACGGCGGGCGCTGGACGCCCGCACACAGGCCGAGCACGCCCTGACGCAGGCGGCCCAGCTCGAGGCCCAGTCTCGCGAGGCCTACCGCCGTCATGAATACGCCCAGGCCGAGAGCCTGATGCGCCAGGCCGAAGACCTGCGTGCCGAGCTGGCCACCAAAGCCAAGACCAACGACGCTGAGGTGGCCCGTGGCAAGGACGGGGTTCAGCAAGCGATCCAACGCATCCGCGAGTCTGAAGACATCCTCAACCAGGCACTGGATACGGAAGCCAAAGCGCATCAGAGCGCTGCCAGCTCGGCCCTTGGTGCCCGTGAGCAGGTTCAGCAGGTGCTCACCCAGACGGAGACACAGCTCGACACGCTCACCGCAAAGCTCAAAGCTGGCCTGCTGCTCACCATCGATGCCGACAGCACCCGCTTGACCCAGGCCCTGGGCGATCTGGACAAGGCCCTGGCCGAGAAGCAGTACCTGCTGGTTATCCAGGCAGACCTGCAGCAGGCGGAGAAGAAGCTGCAGTCCTATGAGCAACTGCTCAAGGAGGGCAAGACGCTGCCGGTAGATGCCGATGTGTCCAAGGCAACGCAGGCCCTGGACCAGCTCAAGGCCTATGCCCAGCAGAACTCCGAAGTCGAGCTCAGGGTGGCCACTGAAAAGGCGCAGGCCTCCCTGCAGCTCGTCGATGCACAGATCAAGGCGCTGGACCGCATTCAGACCGAGTCGCGCCACCAGGTCAATTCGAACGCTGGTGCCGTGCGGTCTGAGATTCAAAGTCTCCAGGGCCTGGACACCTCCAGCACCCACACGATCCAGGTGCGCCGGGTCGAGGCCAACGCGGCCGGCGGCCTGGTGGGCATCCAGCCGTTTGCGACTGGCGGGTCGGTCGGCTTTCCGCGCATGAGCGGTGGGTCGGTGCCAGGCTCCGGCCACCATGACACGGTGCCGCGCACGCTGGACGCGGGCGCCTTCGTGATTCGCAAGGCGGCGGTGCGGAAGTACGGCAGCGGTGCGTTGAGCCGGCTGGCCAACGGCGTAGCGAAGTTCGCCACCGGCGGGCCGGTGGGATTGCTGCAGCCCAAACGCAACCGTGAGGCCGTTGAGGCCATGAAGCTCATCGAACTGGGGCTGAAGGGCGTCAACGAATACACCAACCGGCTCCAGGGCAGCGGAACCGCCGTCAGCCTGGACATGCGCAGCACAACGTTGGAGAGTTTTCAGAAGCAAGCTCAGCAAGACCGCCATGCGCTACAAGCGCTCCTCAACCGCAAACAGCTCAGCAGCACCGAGCACCAGACCCTGGAGCGAATCAAGCAGACCTGGCGCCAGGCCATGGCCCAGCCGCTGCCCTGGGGCAAGGACCTGGAGCGCGAGCTGCTCGACTACATGGAGCGCAACCAAGGCACGTTCTATCGGCGCGGTGGCCTGTCCAAGTCGGACACGGTACCGGCCATGCTGACACCAGGCGAGTTCGTGGTGAACCGGGAAGCTGTGGCCCGATTCGGTGCAAGCTTCTTCGAGTCGATCAACAACTTGTCGGCGCCAGCGCAAGCCTTGGGCGCACGGCTCCAAGCCAGCGTGCAGGGGTTTGCCTCGGGCGGCCTGGTCGGGGCTACGCCATCCTCTGTGGGGCCGACTCGCACCATGCTGGCCGACATCGGCCCTGTTCGTACGGTGAGGGTGGAGCTGGCCTCGGGCCGGCAACAGGTAACGGCCACGGTGGACGCCCGTGACGAAGCACGGCTGCTGGACCTGTTGAAGCAAGCTCAGTCCCGAGCGTTGTGAGATGCACCTGAAGAACCTTGCAGACAGCGCGATCCTCGCCCTGCCTGACGATCTGCTGTGGGTCGACGAACACGCCTGGACGCCGGCCGTTGCAGCGGTCTCCTATCTGCTCACCGGAGCCCTGCTGATCGAGACGGCCGCCCGCCAGAAGGGCCGGCCGCTGACGCTGGCCAGCGGCGTCGACATGGCCTGGGTGAAGCGGGGCACCGTGAACACGCTGCAGGCTTGGGCGGCCCAGCCAGCTCGCCAATTTGAACTGACGCTCCCAGATGGCCGCGTCTTCACCGTCGTGTTCCGCCATCACGAAATCGCTCTTGAGGCGGAGCCTGTCATGGGTTTTCCTGCCCGTTCTGACACCGACTTCTTCCGATTGACCTTGCGTCTGATGGAGACCTGAATGCCGATTCTTTCTGGCGACGTGAAGCTGCTGGCTTCTGAACGCCTGCTCGACACACCCGACGGCGGCGGCCGCATGACCGGCCACGTGATCGTTGACGGCCAGTCCAACAATCTCTTCCCCGACATCTCCGAGCTCGACCGCACCTATGGCCGCGTCAGCTTGCGCAAGTCGTTTGTGAGCGTGCTGACCGACTCCACAGATTCCTACTATGGTTCCCACGCCATCATCACGGACGCACCTGCGGACCCACGCGTTTCGATGACGCTGTTCACCACCCAGTCCTGGACCGACCGCCGGGATGCGGCGAAGGACCGCATCGAGCGCTATCTGGCGCGCGGCGTGAAGTGGCCGGGCCAGTTGCTGGAGCGCCAGCTCACCGGCCAGCGCGCCATTGCCTTGCTGCTCAAGCCCGCCGATCCGCTGCCGCGCGTGGGCCAGGCCCTGGTGCTCGTCCAGGACGAGGCCAAGCCGACAGAGTTCGAGCAGTACGTTCGCATCACCCGCATCACAACCGTGGAGCGCGAGTTCAACGTCAACGACGGTGGCGGCACGGTCAGGTTCTCCGGGGTGGTCGCCACCTGCGAGATCTCCGATCCGCTGCGCTACGACTTCGAGGGACCGCCTCCGTCCCACCGTGACGACGTCGCCACCAAGGCAGTCGTGCGCGACACCGTGGTGGCCAACGCCGCCGTCTACTACGGCATCGCTCCCACCGTGGCTGATGCACAAATCGGCGATCTGCGCGTGCAGGTGCCCAGCCTGTTCGGACAGCTGGTCCCTTCGGCCCAGTCCGAGACACCGCTGGTCGACCTCACTGCCGCTGCACAAGCTGTTCCCTTGCTGGAGAGTGGCAATGGCCTCTTGACGTTCCCGGCGTCAGGTCAGGTGGTCAGCGGCAAGAACCTCTACCTCGGCAATCCTTGCCTGCCCAGCAGTCTGCGCATCTTGGGTGCAGGCTACGAGTTCCTGGACGCTGCTGGTGAGCTCAAATCTGGCTCCACTGTGATCGGCACCGTGGACTACGCTCGTGGGGCGGTTGCCTTCAAGGAAGGTACGCCTGGCTTCTCTGGAGGGTTCCAGGTGAGCTTTCGGCCAGCGGCAGCACCCGTGCGGGTCGCAGACACGGCGGCCATCGCCATTGCCCAGGAGAACCGCGGCTATGCCTACGCGATCACGCTCACTCCCCCGCCGAAGCCGGGTGCTCTCACCGTGGCCTACATGGCACAAGGCAAGTGGTACGACCTGCGGGACCAGGGAGATGGCACGATTCGAGGCACTGACTCGTCCTTCGGCGCGGGGACCCTGGACTACACCAGCGGCTCCGTCATCCTGACGACGGGCGCGCTGCCTGACGTCAACACCGCCATCCTGTTCGCCTGGGGCACGGGCGCGAGCTATTTCAACCGCGCCGCAGTCCCTGTCACGCCACCCACCGTTCAGCACACAGTCCAGCATCCGGGCATTGCACCCGGGTCGCTCTTGATTTCGTGGACCGATGGCACCCACAGCCGGCTGGCCACCGACGATGGCCATGGCGCGATCTCTGGCGATGCCGTTGGCACGGTCCGCTATGCCCGAGGCGAGCTTGTGTTCCGGCCCAGCACGTTGCCAGCAGGCGGGGCGACGCTTTCCATCGACTACGAGTGGGGGCCACCCCAGGAAGCCAACTTCCCCCACCCGCTGCGCAACCCGGACGGCACCGTCACGGTCACACTGCCTCAGTCCGGCATCCGGCCCAACTCGGTGGATCTCGAGTTCAACCTCGTCATCGAGAACTACGACGCGGTCTCGCAGACGCCGGCGGAAATGCAGGTGATCGTGCGCATCGACCCCGTCAAGACCGCCCACGACAACGGATTGGGTGGCTTCGACAGCAGCGTGTCCGGCACCATCAACTACGCGACAGGCACCATCACCTTCCGGCCCGACACCACTGTCAGCATCCCCTTTGCCCGCTACAGCGTGCGGCAACTTGGCTGGACGAAGCAGGACAACGAGTGGAAGCCGCTGTACCGAAACACCTTCACCGGCTGGGAGTACAAGCCAGCAGGTGCCACCATGCCCTTTGACGAGTCGGGCTACGTCAAGGTGCGCTACCGCGCCACCGACTCGCCCAACAGCGCCACCGAATCCATCACGCTGGCCCAACTGGAACTGGATCTCACGGATCGCTACGCCGAGCGCATCGTCCCTGGCAGCATCCGCTTTACGCTGGGAAGCAAGGTCTACGTGGATCGGCTCGGCAACCTGGTTACCGACATCGATCCCTTCACCGGTGCAGGCACGCAGGCCGGCACCATCGACTATGCCTCCGGCCGGGCGCTCGTCACCGTGTGGCAGCCCGGCGCCGTCAACACCGTGTCGGTGCTGTCCTTGCTGACCGAGCTGGGCGGCCAGCCGGTCGACGAGGTGACCTTTCGAGTACCCGCCGCCCCAGTACGGCCAGGCAGCGTGCAGGTCCGTGCTGTGCCTTTGACGGGTGGACAGGTTTCGGCGACTGCCAACGCCAACGGAGCGATCATCGCCAACGGCATGCTGGGCACGGTGGACTACCAGACCGGGGTGGTACGCGTGCGCTTTGGCCGCTTTGTCTCCGCCGCTGGCAAGGAAAGCGAGATCTGGTACAGCCCCGATGCGGTCGAGGGCGTCCAGGTTTTTCAGCCGCTGCCGGTGTTCGCCGACACCATCCGCTTCAACGCGGTGGCCTACACCTACCTTCCGCTGTCGGCGGATGTCCTGGGGCTGGACCCGGTCCGTCTGCCCCTCGATGGCCGGGTGCCCATTTGCCGGCCTGGCGATGTGGCCGTCGTCCATCACACCGCGAGCACCCAGTTTCCGAACCCCGCCGCTGCGGCCACCCCTCTGAACGTCGGCCGCGTGCGCCTGTCATCGCTGCGCGTGCTCGATGCCGACGATCAGGTTTTTCCACCGGATCGTTACACCGTGGACCTGGACGCGGGGACCGTGGTGCTCAAGTCACCGCTGAACCTCACAGGGTTTCACGAGCCGTTGCGCGCCGAGCACCGCATCGAGGACATGGGGCTGATCTCGGACACGCAGATCAATGGCGTGCTGACGCTGACCCGCCCGCTGACGCACCTCTACCCGGCTCACGAGACCAAGGTCTCCTCAGCGCTAATCATCGGTGACCTTCAGGCCCGTGCCCACACGCTGTTCGCGCAGCAGACCTGGACCGGTGAATGGAAGGATTCGCGCCTCGGGGCCAACACCGTCGCCCAATACAACGAGACCGTCTATCCCATCGCGGTGACCAACCGTGGCTCCATCGAGGAGCGCTGGGCGCTGATCTTCACCAACACCAACGAGCTGCGCGTCATTGGCGAGTCGGTCGGCCAGATCGCCATTGGCAACACCGCCACCGATCTGGCTCCCATCAACCCCGAGACGCACGCACCGTACTTCACGCTCAAGGCGGCAGGCTGGGGCTCGGGCTGGGCCGCCGGCAACGTGCTGCGCTTCAACACAGCAGCGGCCAACTTTCCGATCTGGGTGGCTCGCACCGTGCTGCAGGGCCCGGCCACTCAGGACAGCGATTCATTCGTCATTCAGATCCGAGGGGACATCGACAGGTGATCAAGTATTTCCAGTCCAACCAGACCGGTGCGCCACAGTTGAGCGGCCAGGCCAACACCTTGGCAGCCGTGCTCAATGCCTGTCTTCTCAACGGCTTCAACCTGCGCACCCTGACCACCATAACCCGCGACGGGACGGTGGCCACCGCCGTGGCAGATGCAGGCCATGGCTTTCGGGAGAACGACATCGTCTTGACCGGCGGCAGTTCGGAGCCTGCCTACAACGGTGAGAAGCGCATCCGTAACGTCACCACCACGACGTTCCAGTTTGACGTCACGGGAAACCCTGTCACGCCTGCGCCCGGCACCCTCACGGCGAAGATCGCTCCCCTCGACTGGGAGTCACCCTTCACCGGCACCAATAAAGCGGTGTACCGCTCCAAGGACGTCACCAGCAACAGGCTGTTCCTTCGCATCGACGAGACGCCGCTGGCGGGAGACGTCAACTACGGACGCGGCACTCGAACCGCCATCGTGCAGATGTGGGAGGTGCTCAATGACATCGACACTGGAACGGGAAAGTCCGAGACGCTGTGGCGCAAAGCACAGAACGAAAGCACCACGGCACGACCCTGGGTTCTGGTGGGCGACAGCAAACGCTTCTGGCTGGCGGTGGCATGGAGCGAGAGCTACGCGAACCGCTATGTGCCTTACTTCTTCGGCGACATTCCCTCGTTCAAAGCAGGAGACGCCTATGGCACCGTGATCGCTGGGTACTCCGACTTCACCTTCAACTCGAACGACCCCCAAATTCTTGAGCTTCTGGACTTTGTCCATGGCGTGGGTACAGCTGTCGGCAATACCGGCATCTATCTCGCTCGGGGGTATTCGCAGCTGGGTGGTCGCATCAATGCCCTTTGGGTCAGTGCGCCCGCCGTCAACGGTGGTACGGGGATGGGCTGGACTAACTTGCCGTACCCAAACCCGGCCGACAACGGCATCTACGTCATGCCGTTGATGGTCCAGGAGCAAACGGGCCCCAGCCTGCGTGGCCGGCTACCGGGTCTGCTGTGCCCGCTGCATCCCATCTCTGCACCTGAGCCCTGGCTGTACGACGGCTTCGTCATCGATGGCACCGTGCGCAAGCTGCTCGTGATCAGTGGCGCCTACGTCAGCGGTAGCAGCAAGTTTGCGTTCGACCTGAGCGGTCCTTGGGATTGAGCAATGGCTGCACACGCCTGGTGGCGCATCCTCATCACGGCCAATCAAGGGGATTTCTACTGCGCGCTGGGTGAGATTGAAATGCATGCGCTGCCCGGTGGCGTTGACCTGTGTGTTGGTGGCACTGCCGTGGCCTCCAGCAGCTTTACCGGAGACTGGGGGCCGGACAACTGCTTCGACGACGTCCTCGGCGGCGGCCAGGGTCCCTCCTGGTCGAGCAGCGCAAGCGCAGGCTTTCCCCATTGGATCGGCTACCACTTCGCTGGCCCCGTCGAGGTGGCCGAGCTGGTGCTTTCCTTCCCAACCAATGCTGACGGCGGGGTTCGACTCGCCCAATCACCGAAGGACTTTGCGATCCAGTGGAGCGACAACGGCACGAGCTGGACCTCGGCAATGGCGTTCACCGGCGTCAACACCATGGGCTTCGGAGAGACACGAATTTATTCCTTGGCGGTGCCCCACGCCCAATCCACCAAGGGAGCGGTGCGCAACGCACCGGGGGCAGTGGTAGGCCAGCCGGCGAGGCATGTGTTGTACAACCTGATCCATCAGAGCCAACTTCCCGTCGAAGGGGCAAGCCCCGGGCGCCACGGCGAGAGGCCCAGCTCCCGGATGCACGACTTCTGGGGCTTCGGCCGGGTCGAGGGCAAGGTCACCATCGAAGGAGTCCCTGCCGCGCGCAAGGTGCGCCTGTTCGACGCGCTGACGGGCCTGCTGATCGCTGAAGCCTGGTCGCGCAAGGACGGCCACTACCGGTTTGACTTTCTGGATCCCAGCCGCGACTACTTCGTCCTGGCCCACGACCATGTGCGTCAATTCAATGCCGTGATCGCCGACTGGATCAAGCCGGAGTTGACCGCCTACCCGTGATCACGTTATCCATCCCTGTTCGCAACAGCCGGCTGGCCGTGATCGGCAATGCGCTGGACGCGGGGACTGCAGGCGGCCTGTTGCGTCTCTACGCCGCCCCGAGGCCAGCGCTGGGTGAAGTGCTCACTGAGCAGGCGCTATTGGTCGAGCTCCGGCTGCCAAAACCTTCCGTGGGCAGCCTGGACGGTGACCGGCTGACGTTTGCCTCGATCAACCGGGCGCTGTGCCAACGCTCCGGCACCGCGGTGTGGGCCAGGCTACTGGACGGGGACGAGCGCTGGGTGGCAGACCTGGATGTCGGGGTGGCCGGCGGCGATGCGGAAGTGGTGCTGTCCAAACTGGAACTCTTTGCAGGGGGCGCCGTTGACGTGACCTTGGCTGAAATTACTGAGTGATGAACCTTGGCTGTCGATCTCGACTTCAAGGGGACGTGGTCACCCCCGAGCGGTGGCAACGTCCCTCTCGACTTCGGACGGTCGCACAGCGACCCGCCGACGGCCGACCATGCCACGATCAGACTTCGCTTGGGGCCACCCGCGGTTCGGGTCCAGGCCGTCTACCTCAACCAGGTCAGCCGCAAGCTGGAAGGCAGTGGCCAACTACGGTGGCAGCAGGCTGCCTGGCAAGCTGGGAAGAATGGCGATGGCTGGGGAAGCAGCCAGCGTGATCGAAGCACTACGGCGGCGCCCTGGCAGTTGGGCTTCCCAGCAGTTGAAGAAGTCGACCTGGTCAGCGGCGACAACGTACGCAGCCGTCAGGAATGCCGCCTCCCGTGGCTGGGCGCCAGCCGGGTGGCAGGAGCCACAGCAGGGCGTTTTGCGCCCCTGGCGACCCAACACAGCCAGCTCGGCCTGCCCTGGCAGGAGGGGACGCACCTGACCGGTGTCACCCTCAGCCCATTCGTTTGGCTGCTGCCTCTCCATCACCACCAGATCCAGCCCTGGCAGTTGGGCACACCGCAGCAGCGCCACCAACGGTTCCGCTTCGAGCACGGGCACTGGACATCCAAGTCCTGGATGCTGCCGTGGCAGATCGGCTGTCTGCCCCTGGTCGGCGAGTCGCATCTGCCGGTCGATCCGCCGGCGCTGCCGCCCGAGCCAAAGCGCAACCCAAATCTTGATTTTTTGTGCCCAGCGTCCCAGCAGGGGCTCGCTTGGCGACCGGCGTTGCTGCTCGACTTCGGAACCCATCCGTGTCCCCAGTCCGGCTTTACGGTCCCCATCCTTAAGGTTTACTTCGTGAGCAACTCCGTCGACGTTGTGCGGCTGCCGGGCCGCGAGCCGATTTCCGTCAAGAGCTTCCAGGTCTCCATCGACGCCGACTCCTGGGCCTGGGGCTTCTCCGCCAGCCTGCCGTACTCGGCGCTGGAGTTGATCGAGCCGACCTCCACAGGGCCGGTGGAGATCGAGGCCACCGTCAACGGCGTGAGCTGGGTGCTGCTGGTGGAAGGCTTTGAGCTGCATCGCCAGTTCGGGCAATCGAGTCTGGAGATCCGCGGACGCTCCACTGTGGCGTACCTCGCTGAGCCCTACGCGCCCAAGCGCTCCTTCGTGCCGGCGTCGCCGTTCACAGCCCGGCAGTTGGCCGAGCAGGAGCTCGTGCGGCCCGGCTTGGCCACAGGCTTCAACCTCAACTGGCAGTTGCCTGACTGGCTGGTGCCGGCGGGCAGCTGGGGCTACCAGTCCCTGAGCCCAATGGGTGTGATCGGCCGCATCGTCGAGTCGGTCGGAGGCTACGTCAACGCGCATCCCCGGCTCAAAACGCTGGTGGCCAAGCCACGCTACCCGGAACTGCCCTGGAACTGGTCGACGTTGCCAGCACAGCGGTCGCTGCCCCTCAATGTGGTCAAGACGCTGAACCTACGCTGGCAGGAGAAGCCCGCCTTCAATGCGGTGTATGTGTCGGGCGAGCGGCAGGGGCTCATTGGTCATGTGGTCCGGGCTGGCACAGCGGGTGATGCCGTGGCCCCCATGGTGATCGACGATTTGATCACTCACGCCGACGCGGCGCGCGAACGCGGCCGAGCAGTCCTGTCCAACGTTGGCAAGCAGGCGGTGGTGACCCTGGAGCTACCCATGCTGGCATCCATCGGCCTGCTTGACCCCGGCCTGCTGGTTGCGGTCGGCGAGGGAAGCATGAACTGGCAGGGGCTGGTGCGTGCCACCAGCATCGTCGCCGATTGGAACGAATCCCTGACCGTGCGCCAGACCATCGAGGTCGAACGCCACTACCTGTAGGCACAACACGATGCCCAATCTATGGCGGCAGTTCGAGGAACTGCTGCCCGATGTTCCTTTGCTGCTCGGCACCGTGGCAACCGCTCATGCCAACGGCACCGTGACCGTGGAACTGCTCGATGGCGGGTTGCTGCGCGTCATCGGCAACAGCGCCGAGGGTGAGCGCGTGTTCGTTCGCGACGGCCAGGTCATCGGTAATGCGCCGGACCTGCCCAGCGTCGAGATCGAGATCTGAACTTCTCCCTTCCCACATCCACTTCCTCAACCTGAAACCCGCCCTGCTGCACATACACGGGGCGGGTTTCGCATTTCTGGAGACCCTCCATGACCGTCCCTGAGAACCCGGTCCAAGTCGAGAACATGCTCCTGCTCGACAAGGACGACTTCGACGAACTGCTCGAACGTGCGGCCGAGCGTGGTGCCGAGCGGTGCCTGGCCCACCTGGGCCTGGAGAACGGTCACGCCGCACGCGACATCCGCGAGCTTCGGGGCCTGCTGGAAGCCTGGCGCGACGCTCGCCGCACCGCCTGGCAGATGACCATCCGCATCGTCACCACGGGCGTGCTGTCGTTGCTGCTGGTGGGTGCGGCCATCAAGCTCAAGCTGATGGGAGGCAGCCAATGATCGAGACTTTGCTGGGTGGCATGTTGGGTGGGTTCTTCCGGATCGTGCCGGAGGTCTTGAAGTGGGTCGACCGCCGGGGAGAGCGAAGCCATGAACTGGACATGCAGGACAAGGCGCTCGAGTTCGAGAAGCTGCGTGGCGCGCAGCGCATGGCCGAGATCGGGGCTGGTGCCGAGGCGGCTTGGAACACCGGCGCACTGCAGGCCCTGAAGGAGGCCATTGCCGGGCAGGGCCGGCCCTCTGGCGTGAAGTGGGCCGACGCCTTGTCCATCAGCGTGCGACCAACGGTGACTTACCTTTTTGTGCTGATGTACGTCGGTGTCAAGGTTTCAGCATTCATTGGATCAGCGCCCAGCGTAGGTTTCATGGTTGCATTGGCCACTGCCTGGACCGACGCGGATCAGGCTTTGCTCTCAGGCATCCTCAACTACTGGTACCTGGGCCGCACCCTCGACAAGATGAACCGCTGGCAATGAAGGTCCCGCAAGCCGCCATCGACCTGGCCAAGCACTTTGAGGGGTTTCATCGGGTGCCGAAGAATGATCCGCTTCGGGCTCATCCCTACCTCTGTCCTGCTGGATTCTGGACAGTAGGTTTTGGTCATCTCTGTGATTCCACTCATCCGCCGATCACACAGGAAGAGGCCGAAGCCTACCTGGCCCAGGACCTGATCAAGGCGTTGAACGCCACGCTGCGCTACTGCCCCGTGCTGGCAACCGAGCCAGAGAGCCGGTTGGCCGCCATTGTGGACTTCACGTTCAACCTCGGTGCGGGGCGGCTGCAGGCATCGACGCTGCGCCGGCGGGTCAACCAACGTGACTGGGCTAACAGTGCGCGTGAGTTACAGCGGTGGATTTTTGGTGGGGGAAAGCCACTTTCTGGCCTTATAACTAGACGCACCTTTGAAAGTCAGCTTCTACTGGGAACTACTTTGATGAAGGCTCCTGAGAAGAGGCCCTTCTCCGATCTCGGAGCATAACAATCTTTCCATCACCACCACTAACCAAATCCATCTCTTTGCCGAGCATTATACTTGCAATAAAACTTATGAAATCGAACGATTCATATACTGCATTCGCAAATGCATATTCATTTGTCTCTTGCTTAACAATGCCATCACCCAGCAGAGCTCGAGATTCATCAAAATCTATAACAAAATTGTGATCTTTGTAGTAATTTACAAGGTGATTCGCCAGCTCTTGGGCTGTTTTATTTTTTGGAAATACCCTTCCATCCAGCAATCGCTCAGCATATTGAACCGCTGATTCATTAATTCTCTCAAAATAGCCAAGAATCCCAAGATCCAATTTTTCCTGAATATATTCGCTGAGCATTTTTGAAGCGCCTGGATGCTTGCAAGCCAAATCAGAAAGAATTTCAAGTGCATTCTTCATTCCAAGAGCAGGAAGACCATTGAACTGAGGGTCAATAGGGCCAAGTTCACTAACCAACCCCATGTGGATTTCTCCTGCACCAAGCGCCAGCAACGTTGCGGCAGACTTCGCTTTGCGAGGTACAGCAACAACAAACTTAGAGCTTGAAAGCCTTCTGCAAGTTTTGCTTATTAGGTAGCCTGCCTCAATGCTACCACCAAGATTATATAAGACAAGAAGTATTGGCTTCTCCTTCTTGGCAGCAGAGGCAGCAAGATAAAGTCTATTTGAGTGCCAAGAAGAGAGATCATCGTTTACATCAATAAGATAAAGAATTGTGTATTCCAGAACCCCGTGCTTTCCTGCAAGAGC
>CBINPE010000022.1:0-47238 GCA_966252435.1 uncultured Burkholderiales bacterium
CGCCGTCAGCCCGGTGGTCGAGTAAGTCGGCGACACCAGCCTGATGACCAGCCTGTGGCGGGTGATGCGGGCGCCCTCGCTGCATGTGACCCAGCTGGCCTGCCCGGCCATCGACAGCGTGGGGCAGGAGCGCCGGGCGTTGTCGCAGCGCTGCCAGGCGGCGATCGAGCAGCGCCTGGCGGGCTGGTGCTGGGCGGACGGCCAGCCGGCCCAGCGCCTCGTCGAGCGGGATGGCACGAATGGATGAGCTGGCGGCGGGGCAGGGCGCGCCGCACCGATGGCGCAGCCAGGTGCGCGACTACGAGGTGGACGGCTTCGGCGGGGTGAACGCTGCCACCTACCTCAACTACATGGAAGAGGCGCGCAAGCACTACCTGGCCACGCTGGGCATCCATCCCTTCAAGCTGGCACGCGAGCACAACCTGGGGTTCGTGGTGGGGCGCTACGAGGTCGACTACCTGCGCAGCCTGGTCGACGGCGATATGTTCGAGGTGGTGACCTCGATGGCGCGCGTGTCGCGGCTGCGCGTGGAATTCACCCAGGCCATCCACCGTTTGCCCGACGGGGTGCTGGTGGTGCGCAGCAGGAACATCGGGCTCCCGCTGGACATCCGGCGCAACAAGCCTGTGTGGCCGCCGCTGCTGGACGAGCTGCTGGTGGACTTTCCCTGGCCGCCGCGGGTGTAAGCGGGCGGAATTCGCCGGCAGGGCCTCGCGTCACCCCAGTTCGCCCTTCGACCTCAAGAGACAGCGCCTGGTGCAAGTGGATTGGCACGCGGTATGCAGCAGCCCCTACCCAGCCCTCCCCCAGCGGGGGAGGGAGTCTGCCCCTTCCCCCGCTGGGGGAAGGTTGGGATGGGGGCGCAGCCTTCGCAGGTCGCCCACTGTTTCTTGCCCACGCCTTTCGCCGCTCCGCGGCGAATACATCGCTCAGGGCGAGTGGACGGCCTCTGTGGAGGGAAGGTGTCTCCTCAGCCCTTCTTGCCCTGCTGCGCCACCGCCGCGGCCGCCTTGGCGGCTTGCTCGGCGTCGCCCAGGTAGTAGTGGCGGATCGGCTTGAGGTTGGCGTCCAGTTCGTACACCAGGGGGATGCCGTTGGGGATGTTCAGCCCGACGATGTCGTTGTCGGAGATGCCGTCCAGGTACTTGACCAGGGCCCGGATGCTGTTGCCGTGGGCGGCGATCACCAGGCGCTGGCCGGCGCGGATGGCGGGGGCCAACTCGCTGTCCCACAGCGGCAGCACGCGTGCCACGGTGTCCTTCAGGCATTCGGTCAGGGGCAGGTCCTTCGCGGCGAGCTTGGCGTAGCGCAGGTCGTTCTTCTCGCTCAGGTGACGGGCATCGTCGGCGGCCAGCGCCGGCGGGGGGGTGTCGTAGCTGCGGCGCCAGACCAGCACCTGCTCGTCGCCGTACTGCTGTGCCGTCTCGGCCTTGTTCAGCCCCTGCAGGCCGCCGTAGTGGCGTTCATTGAGCTGCCAGCGCTGCTGCACGGGCAGCCAGGTGCGCTCCATCTTGTCCAGGCAGTGCCAGAGCGTCCAGATGGCCCGCTTGAGCACCGAGGTGTAGGCCACGTCGAATTCGAAACCGGCCTCCTTGAGCAGCAGGCCGGCCTGCTGGGCCTGGGCCACGCCGGTGGGGGTGAGCTCCACGTCGGTCCAGCCGGTGAAGCGGTTTTCGAGGTTCCAGGTGGATTCGCCGTGGCGAATGAGAACAAGTTTGTACATGGTGAAGCCCGTGCGCGCGAGTCAAAAGAGGGCAATTCTATAATTGCCCTCTTTGTCCGGGCGCGCCCTGGCGCGCCGGTTCGTCGTCCGCTCTTCTCCCTCACGCACAAGGCTGCACCTCCCGTGAACTTCCTTCTCGAAAACTACAACTGGGCCCTGCTGCTGGCGGCGCTCGTGTCGGGCGGCCTGCTGCTGTGGCCCTCCCTGCAGCGCGCGCGGGGGGGCTCCCTGACCTCGACCGAGGCGGTGATGCTGATCAACCGCGAACGCGCCGTGCTGATCGATGTCAGCGACGAGGCCGAGTTCGCCGCCGGCCACGCCGCCGGCGCCAAGAACGTTCCCCTGGCGAAGCTGGAGTCCTCCAACGCGCTGCCCAAGAAGAAAAACCTGCCTGTGATCGTGCTGTGCCCCAGCGGCGCGCGTGCCGTGCGGGGCGTGGCCATCCTCAAGAAGCTGGGCTTCGAGAACAGCCACGCGCTGTCCGGCGGCACCTCGGCCTGGCGCCAGGCCGGGCTGCCCATCGAGCGGCTGCAGCAGGCGGCCTGAGGCGGCCACGGCTCCCTTTCTTCTGCACTTGTTCATTCACCTGTTCATTCACTCAACTGGACGTCCGCCCCATGGCCTCTGTGAAGATGTACACCACCCAGGTGTGCCCGTATTGCCAACGCGCCAAGATGCTGCTGCGACAGCGCGGCGTCCAGGAGATCGAGGAGATCCGCATCGACCTGCTGCCCGAGGCGCGCGATGCCATGGTCCAGCTCACCGGCCGGCGCACCGTGCCGCAGATCTTCATCGGCGACACCCATGTGGGCGGCTGCGACGACCTGATCGCCCTCGACCAGCGCGGCGCCCTGCTGCCCCTGCTGGCGGGCTGAGCCGAGCCAGCCTGTCCCCTTCCCGTTCGACCCGCCGGCCGGGCATGACGCGATCCTCCTCCGTTGGATCGATCAGCCGGCCCTTCCACCCAACCTGACCCAACCGAAAGCCTTCCATGAGCGACGCCGACAACAGCAGCAACAACAACCCCGTGTTCAACATCCAGCGCATCTACCTGAAGGACCTCTCGCTGGAGCAGCCCAACGCCCCGCAAGTCCTGCTCGAGCAAGGCCAGCCGCAGGTCGACATCAACCTGAACCTGGGTGCCCAGGCGGTGGGCGAGGCGGTCTACGAGGTGGCGGTCACGGCCACGGTCACCACCAAGGTGAATGACAAGGTCCTGTTCCTGGTGGAGGCCAAGCAGGCCGGCATCTTCGAGATCCGCAACGTGCCGGAAGAGCAGCTCCAGCCGATCATCGCGATCGCCTGCCCGAACATCATCTATCCCTACCTGCGTGCCATCGTCTCTGACGTCTGCACCCGCGCCGGCTTCCCGCCGGTGCTGCTGACCGAAGTGAACTTCCAGGGCATGTTCGAGGCCCAGCAGGCCGAAGCCGCTGCCGCCGCGCAGGCTGCCATCGCGTCCGCCAACGGCGCGGCACCGAACTGAGTTGACGCCGTCGGTGAGCCGTCCTCCTGTCGCTGGTGGAGGCGCCCGCCTGACCCTGCTGGGCGGCGGCGCCTGGGGCACGGCCCTGGCCATCCAGGCTGCGCACCGCCAGCCGGTGTGCCTGTGGGCCCGCGATCCCGCCCAGGTCGAGGCCATGCGGCAGCAGCGCGAGAACCGCGCCTACCTGCCGGGCGTGGCCTTGCCGCCGGCGCTGGACGTCACGGCCGATTTCGATGAGGCCCTGCGGACCTCGCAGGGCGGGCTGCTGGTGATCGCCACGCCCATGGCGGGGCTGGTCGAGATGCTCCAGCGCATCCAGCAGGCCCATGCCGCCCAGCCCCCCGGTACGCCGGTGCCCCGCGTGCTGTGGCTGTGCAAGGGCTTCCAGCAAGGCACGGGGGCCCTGGGGCACGAGGTGGCCCAGCAGGTCGCTCCTGGGCTGCGTGTGGGGGTGCTGTCGGGGCCGAGCTTCGCGCTCGAGGTCGCGCGCGGACAGCCCACGGCGCTGGTGGCCGCGAGCCTCGACGAGGCGCTGTGCACGGACGCGGTGGTGGCCCTGCACGGCGGCGGGGTGCGGGTGTACACCTGCAACGACCCGGTCGGGGTCGAGGTGGGCGGGGCGGTGAAGAACGTGCTGGCCATCGGCACTGGGATCGCCGACGGGTTCCAGGCGCACGGCCTGGGCATGAACGCCCGTGCCGCGCTCATCACCCGCGGCCTGGCCGAGATGACGCGGCTCGGCGTGGCGCTGGGCGCGCGGGCCGACACCTTCATGGGCCTGTCCGGCCTGGGCGACCTGGTGCTCACGACCACGGGCGACCTGTCGCGCAACCGGCAGGTTGGCCTGCATCTGGCGCGGGGAGAACCGCTGGCGCAGATCCTCGCCCAGCTGGGGCATGTGGCGGAAGGGGTGCGCAGCGCGCCCATGGTGTTGCAGCGGGCCCGGGCCTGCGGGGTGGAGATGCCGATCACCGAGGCGGTGGTGCGCGTGCTGGAGGGACAGCAGACCGTGGCCCAGGCGCTGGAGACGCTGATGGAGCGCCGGGCCCGCGCGGAGCGGGACTGAGCGCCCCTATTCCGCCTTGCCCGGGAAGCGCACGAAGACCGGGCCGTCCGCTTCGCTGAGCTGCAGCTCGGCCGCGGGGGCCCCTGCCGTGGTGGTCGGGGCCAGGGCCTGGCCGGTCCAGCTGGTGGCCGTCGCAGCAGGCGGCAGGTTGAGCTTCAAGGGGACGGCGGCGGAATCCGTCCAGACAGCGAAGACGGTGTCCTGCGGACCGTCCCAGCGCATGGCGTGCACGTTGGGTGGCACCTCCTTCACCAGGCCGACATAGCGGCGGCCATGGGCCGCCCGGTACAGCGACTGCAATCCCACGAAGGCCGGCTTGGGTTCGCCGGCCTGTGTCAGCAAGCCATAGTTGTGCTCGCTGTTGTTGGCGTCGGCCCCGGCATCGCACAACTCATACAGCGTCATCATCGGCAGGTTCAGTGCCAGCTGCGTCAGCGCTGTGCGCAGCACCAGCACGCCCTGGCGCTGGAGCGCGCGGGGGTCATGGCCATTGCCGAAGCGCGCGGTGTCGAATTGGCCCACGGACGGATAGCCCCACTCGGTGCCCCACACGACGGGCGGGTTCACGCCTTGCGCGCTCAGCACCGCCTGGATGGGCGCCAGGTCCGCCGCGAAGGTCTCAGGCGAGAGGCGGCGGTAAGGGTGGACCGCGAAGCCGTCCAGGCCAGCCAGCTGACCGGTGCGCGCCAGGCGCAGGGTGTAGGGCAGGTTGACCCAGGAGGTGCCCCCGTTGATCACCTTGCGAGAGGCATCCACGCTCTTGATGGCCGCGCGCGCGTCACGCAGCAGGAGCGCATAGCTGTCGGGATCGCCCTGCTGCCAGAAGCGGGTGTTGTCCGGCTCGTTCCAGACCTCGAAGGCGGTGACGTTGCGGCCCACCGCGAACAGCGCTGCCTGGCGCGCGAACTCGGCAAAGGCCGCGCGGTCGGCCGGCGCCACCGGGGACCCGCCGCCGCCATGGTCGGGATGGCCGTAGCTCAGGATCAGCAAGGCCGACAGGCCCTGTCGCTCCAGGCGCCGCAGGATGGCGTCGTAGACGCTGAAGTTGAAGCGCCCACCCACCTCGATGTCGCGCCAGAACAGGTCGAGCCGGACCACCGAGATGCCCACGCTGGCCGCCTGGCTCAGCGCCTGGTCGGAGAGCCGGTCGTAGGCAGCCGTGACGGCGAAGCGTCCGTCCAGGGTGGGCCTGACGCCCTCCTGGGCCAGGGTGCTGGCGCGCGACAGGGCCAGCTGGCTGGCCCCCGAGGCCAGCAGGCGCAGGTTGCGCGCGCGCAGGCTGGCGCCGGGCCCCGTCAGCGTCGGCGCGCCGGCGGTCACCGAGACCGCGCTCACGCCGTCGTGCAGCCGGCCGTCCTGCGCGCCGCCCCAGTAGGTGGTGGCCGCGCCGATCGGCACCCGCACGCTGGCCCAGCCCGTGGCCGTGGGCGACTCCAGGCTGCGTGTCGAATAGGGCAGCTGCAGCACCTGGCCGGTGCGGTCCTGCACGCGCAGCGTGGAGTCGAGCAAGGGGTGCGAGGCCTGCACCTCGAACGTGACCATGGCGTCCTGGGCCGACGCGGGCTGCAGGCTGCCCAGCTTCTGCGTCATCGCCACGTACAGTCCGCAGCCGTTCACCGGCGACAGCTGCACGGTGCTGGCGCCGCAGTTCAGGTCGGCCAGCAGGCTGGCGGCAGCCTCACCCGGCGTGTCGCTGTCTTCCAGGACGAGGCCGCCGCGGGCGCCCGGGAATTCACTCCCCGCGTCGAAGGCCCAGGGTTTGTCGAAGCGGGTGCCGGCCAGCCGCTGTTCGCGGGCCTGCGAGGCCACCAGGGCCCGGTAGGCGGCACTCTCGACCGTGGTGGCGCCGTTGCCGTTGCCCGTTGTGGGATCCGGGTCGGTGGAGGCGGAAGGAGAGGGTTCCTCGCCCACCGAGGCGCCATTGTCGCAAGCCTGCAGCAGCAGGGTCGTCAGCATCGCAGCCAGGGCCGCGGATCGAAGCCAAAAGGTCATCGCACATCCAAAGCAAAAAGACAATCCGAGGCCGGGATGGCCCATGCGCTGGCGGCAGCCACCGGGCCCGGCCGCCCACTCATTCCGACAGGTCGGGGAGGTACTGCTGCAGAAGTTCGTAGAAGCGCTCGTAGAACTTCTCGTTGTTGATGGTCTCGCTGCCCACCTTCACCAGCGAGTCGGAGCTGGCCGGCAGGGGCACCGACAGCGAGCCGATGACCCCCACGCCCACGCTGGCGGAGTTGTTGCTCTTCTTGAGGGCGAAGAGGTCCTGTTGCGCGCTGACGAAGGCGATGGCGGGGCGGGGCTCGTTCTGCGCCGCCGCGCACACCGTGCGCACTTCCAGTTCCATGTGGGTTTCCAGGTCGGGCTGGAAGCTCTTGCGCGCCGTGACGGCCGTCGCGCTGGCCGAGCTGATCACGTAACCCTGGCTCAGCAGGGCGCGCCGCGCGGCTTCACAAGTCTGTGCCTCGGTGGCGGGGAACAGGCGCGAATGCATCTTGGTCGAGACGAACTCGTCCGCCGGCAGGCCCGGCGGCTTCGACGACATCACGCAGCCCGTGCCCAGCAGCATCAGGCCCAACCAAGGCACCAGCCGGGCACGGCGGGCACGCTCCAACCAGCACAAACGCATCACCAGACCTCGCAAGCGAAAATTCCACGAAACAGTCCGCGATGCTAGCGTGGAATTTCAGCCCATTTCCTCGGTGAGGGTCGAGATCCCCAGGGAGAGGGAGTCGGCGGGGCGCGAGGGCCGCACGCGGGGTGGGTGCTGGCGGCGCAGGAAGCCGAGCAGCCGCGGGCCCACCAGGAGCGTGGCGCAGGCAAAGGCCAGCGCCACCAGGGCCAGGTACACGAGCATGAACTCGTGCCACTGCAGCAGGTTGGCCAGCGGCTTGGCGATGCCCAGGAAGCCGGCGTAGAGCCAGGAGACCGAGCTCACCGCGCCCAGCAGGCACAGCAGCAGGGTGGTGCGACAAGGGCTGGCCGAGGTGTGCTGCAGGGCCGGGAAGGCCAGGCGGTGCAGCAGCACGCCGTTGGCCACCAGCACGCCCACCACCGACAGCTTGGCCAGCAGCTTGGGCCGCGCCGCCAGTTCGCTCCATTGCAGGCCGGTGTCCAGGGTGCACATGCCCACGCCCGTGAGCAGCAGCAGCACCAGCCCGGGGAGCACCATCTGGCTGGCGGCTTTCAGGTGCGCCGGACTGTGGGCGTTGAAGCCCCGGATCAGCAGGCGCAGGTCCTCCCGCACGATGGCAGTGATCGTGATCGCAAAGGCCATCAGGTGGATGTACAGCAATGACAAACGCAGAAGATCATGCATACCGGCCTACCTCGCTCGCAGAGACCATCGACCACCTCGGCAAAGGCGCCGGGGTGTGTCGGATGTCACGGTGCGAGTGTGGTCCGATCCGGGGGGAGACACCCCCGGATGAGGGATGCAAAGCCCCCTTATTTCCGCCTTTCAAAGAGGGCTTTCCCGCGGGCGTGAGGGCTCACCACACGGGATGTGGCCCGTGGGGCGCGATCAGGATGTCGCGGTCGACCGTGCGCAGGCTGGCGTGGCCGCAGAAGGCCATGCTCAGGTCCAGTTCCTTTTGGATGATCTCCAGGCAGCGCTGCACGCCGGCCTGGCCCATCGCGCCCAGGCCATAGAGGAAGGCACGGCCGATGAGCGTGCCGCGCGCCCCCAGCGCCCAGGCCTTGAGGACGTCCTGTCCGCTGCGGATCCCGCCGTCCATCCAGACCTCGATGTCGGAGCCCACCGCGCGCACGATCGGGGGCAGGGCGGCGATGGCGCTGGGCGCGCCGTCGAGCTGGCGCCCGCCGTGGTTCGAGACCACCAGCGCGTCGGCCCCGCTGTCGCGCGCCCGGCGGGCGTCCTCGGCGTCCATGATTCCCTTGAGGACCAGCTTGCCGCCCCAGCGCTGCTTGATCCACGCGACGTCGGCCCAACTCAGGCGGGGGTCGAACTGCCCGGCGATCCAGGCGCTCAGGGAGGTCATGTCTGCCACGCCCTGGATGTGCCCGACGATGTTGCCGAAGCCGCGCCGCCGCGTGCCCAGCATGCCCAGGCACCAGCGCGGCTTCGTCGCCAGGTTGAGCAGGTTGGCCAGGGTGGGCTTGGGCGGGGCGCTCAGGCCGTTGTGGATGTCCTTGTGGCGCTGGCCCAGCACCTGCAGGTCGAGCGTGAGGACCAGCGCGCTGCAGCGCGCCGCGCGGGCCCGCTCGATCAGGCGCTCGATGAAGCCCCGGTCCTTCATCATGTAGAGCTGGAACCAGAAAGGCCGCGAGGTGTGGGCCGCCACGTCCTCGATCGAGCAGATGCTCATGGTGCTCAGTGTGAAGGGCACGCCGAAGGCTTCGGCCGCGCGCGCGGCCAGGATCTCGCCGTCCGCGTGCTGCATGCCGGTCAGCCCGGTGGGTGCCAGGGCCACCGGCATGGCCACCTCTTCGCCCAGCATCAGGGTGCGCGTGCTGCGCTCGGCGATGTCCACCGCCACGCGCTGGCGCAGCTGGACCTGCTGGAAGTCGCTCTCGTTGCGGCGGTAGGTCGACTCGGTCCACGAACCCGCGTCGGCATAGTCATAGAACATGCGCGGCACCCGGCGGCGTGCCAGGGTCTGCAACTCTTGAATGTGGGTGATGGTCGGCATGATGGGGGCAGGGGCACGGCCCTGCGCGAGGTGGCGTGGCCCGCATGGTAGGGCCGCCGGGCCGGCATGATTTGCAGGCCCGGCTGAAAAAGCGCACCTCACGTGCGGGGCCGCGGGGCGGTGCGGATTGTCCATGGGTGGGGATGAATTTGTCCTGGTGGGACGTGTGCCCTGCGTGGTCAGCGCAGGGGAACGGGTGGTTGATGGCGCCTGCACGGGCCTGGCACGAGCCTTGCGACATGGGGTGTCCCCGTTTTGAACGATCGTCCCCAGCGTCTTCCCATGACCGACACCGAATCACAGCAGTGGGCCTTGCATCACCTGGTGTCGTACTGGCAGCGGCGGCCGCAGGCATCGGACACGCTGGAGGGCATCGTGCGCTGGTGGCTGCCGCAGGACGGCAGGCCCGGCATGGCCGCGGTGGCCCAGGCCCTGGCGCTGCTGGTGGCACGCGGCGTGGTGCAGATGGCGCCTGCAGCCGATGGCCGGGTGCGCTATCGCCTGCGGGAGCCAGCGAAAGGTGCCCTGGGAGGGCTGCTCTAGCCACCTCCAGGGCGCAGGCGCCCACCGCCGTGGGAATGCGCCCATGGCCCCAATTCATCCGTTCATTCATTCACCGCAGTTTCTGATCTCATGGGAGGAGAGGACATGGAAGTTGCAGACAGCCGTCCGGGTGTCGCTGTCGAGGCGTCGTCGAGGGTGGTTCCCATCGTGGGCGTGCCCACCTCGGTGGCCCTGTTCATCGGCCGCGCCAAGCGCGGACCGTTGTTCACGCCGGTGCAGTGTCTGAGCATCGAGGACTTCAACCGCTGCTTCTCCGGCACCTTCGCCGGCAGTGAGCTGGCCCGCTCGGTGCGGCTGTTCTTCGCCAACGGTGGACGGCAGTGCCACGTGATGCGCATCGCCCGGGATGCCAGGGCCGCGCGCGTGGTGCTGCGCAGCGAGGAGGGGCGTGACACGCTGGGTGTGCAGGCCCGGGCGGCCGGTGTGCTGGGCGACGAGGTGCGTCTGGTGGTGTCGTATGACACGGCGCTGCCGGAGTCGACCTTCAACCTGGAAGTGTTCCGCTGGGCCACGCTGGCATCAGGGGCGCGGCACAAGACGGCGGTGGAGACCTTCCGTGCCCTGTCGATGGATCCGCAGCACCCACGCTACGCGCCCGGCATCCTGAACCCGGCGTCACGCCTGGTCCGCCTGATGGACCTGGGCGGGCCGCCCGCCGCCCAGAGCTGGTCGCGGTCGGGCCGGGCGGTGCCCGCGGCCACGGAGGCGGTGCTGCGCCGGCACTGGCGGGAACTGATCGGCGTGCAGTCCAGCCGCAACCGCTTTCGCCTCAGCGTCAATGGCTGCCCGCCCGTGGACGTCGACCTGTCCAGCCTGGACTTCGACGACACGGCCCATCCCCTCTCACTGGCCACGTCCGGGCGCGTGCGCGAGCACCTCGAGGCGCGCATCCGGCTGCTGATCGATGCCCTGCTGCCCGAGGGCCTGGCGGTCGAGGTCCGGCTGGAAGAAGGTCCCTGCGGCGTGCCGGGCCAGGACGACGCACGCACGGTCCAGCTGTGCATTGCCTCGCGCCAGGGCGATGTGCTGATCCAGCCAGCCCACGTCGGCGACGTGGCCGCCGCGCTGGCGCTGGGCACCGCGCACGGCGGCCAGGAAGTGTCGCGCTGGGCCTGCCGGCGGCCCGCGCCCTCCGGCCTGGTGACGGCGCGGGACGGCGTGGCTTTCGCCGGGGGCCTGCCGGAAGACTTCCGCCAGGTGGGGGTGCAGGGGGCGCAGGTCGACCTGGGAGACCTGCTGGGGGACCCGGGCTGCACGGGGCGCGAGCGGCTGTGGCGCATGGCCGAGCGCATCAATGCGCAGCGGGCGCACCAGGGCCGCTGGCCGGTGGCGGCCGAGGTCTGGGGCGACCGCCTGGCCCTGCTGCCGGCGGCGGGCGACGACGACCTGGTGGTGCATGTCGTGGTGCCGGCCTCGCGGCCCGTGGCGTCGCCCTGGGCCGGGGCGGTGTCGAATGTGCGCCACTACAGCCTGGGCGGGGCGGGGCGCGGGGCTTACCAGGGCGAGGGCACGGCTGGACACGACGGCCAGGCCCCGCAGCCCGCCGACTATGAGACAGCCTACGAGATCGTGGACCGCGAGCTGGACCTCTTCAACCTGCTCGTCCTGCCCCCGGACAGTGGCCTTGACTCGGCGCAGAGGCAGGCGCTGTGGGGCCCGGCCTCGGCGTTCTGCCGCCGCCGCCGCGCTTTCCTGCTGATCGACCCGCCCGAGGAATGGGCCGATCCCAGGCAGGCCATCGCTCCCCGCCAGGGGGTGGCGACCTTGCGCGAGGGCATGGCGCGCGACCATGCGGCGGTCTTTTGCCCGCGCCTGCTCATGGAAGAGCATGGCCAGGACGTGCATGTCGGCCCGGCGGGGGCGATGGCCGGCTTGATGGCACGCATCGACGCCAGCCGCGGCGTGTGGAAGGCGCCGGCCGGGGTCGAGGCCGACCTGCGCGGCATCACGGGCGTGGAGATGCACCTCAGCGACAGCGTGAACGCCTCGCTCAATCCGCGGGGCATCAACACTCTGCGGGTCTTTTCCCACGGCATCGTGAGCTGGGGGGCCCGCACGCTGGACGGCGACGACGCTTCAGACTCGGCCTATAAATACATCCCGGTGCGCCGCCTCGCGCTGTTTCTGGAGGAAAGCCTGGCGCGAGGTCTCAAGTGGGCGGCGTGCGAGCCGCCTGGCGAGCCGCTGTGCACACGCGTGCGCCTGAGCGTCGAGGCCTTCCTGCATGGCCTGTTCCGCCAGGGAGCCTTCCAGGGCGCCACGCCGCGCGAGGCGTATGCCGTGAGTTGCGGCACGGTCACCACCTCGGCCCACGAACGGACACAGGGCAGGATCCGGCTGGTGGTCGGCTTCGCCCCCTTGCGGGCGGGCGAGTTCGTGACGCTGGAACTGGTCCAGCCGGCCGGACAGCCCCGCCCTGAGGCCACGAAGCGCCCATGAAAAAGCCCGGCCATTGCCGGGCTTTGCATGTCTGCCCCGCCAAGGGCGGGCCAGAGAGCGCGCCTTACTCGGCAGCCTTCGGGTTCGGGCCGAACCGGTTGGTGCCGCTGTCGCCGTCGATCACGGCCAGGTACAGGTTGTAGAGCGGAATGAGCAGGAACCAGCCGCTGTGGTTGGTGTCGTGCATGCGGCGCACGCCGACGGCGATGCTGGGAATCAGGACAGCCAGGTTGTAGATCAGGCCGAGGATGGGCAGGTGGATCATCCCGCCGATGAAGCCCACGACGAAGCCGGCAATCATGTTGAAGAGAACGAACATCCAGTATTCCTTGCGGCGCGCACGGCCTGAGAAGTTCACGTATTCCTTGAGTACCTTGAGATACCAGTTCATTGCTGACCCTATGAGCTAACCCCCGATGATCGGCCGGACAGGCAGTGGGGATGGGCCGCCGTCCGGAAACGCAGCGCATTGTGCCTGTTGCTACTGCCTTATGGACAAACTACGATGCTGCACTGCAGCAGCCCCGGAGGACGCTTTGTCACAGATCCGGCGCAGCCCGGCGAGGGCAGGTCTGCAACCGCTGAACCCGGGGGTGAGCCCGCCGGCGTCGGCATCTTCATGGCAGGTACTGGATCGGATTCACGGCAATGCTTGGTCACACCCCCATCGACACCCACATGGAGCTGGAGCCGAAGGATCTCGGCATCCCGCTGTACCCCCGCCGTCGCGCTCCGTCCCTCTGGCTGGGCGTGGTTTGCGCCTTTCTGGCATGGCTCTGGCATCGCCCCACCGAATGGGCCGCCATCGCCGTCTCGTGCGGCGTCGGGGGGCTGATCCTGTGGGGTGCCCTGGAGGCCGGATGGCGGCGTGCCCCGCGCCGGGGCTCGGCCTTGGCGCGCTGGGCGCGGCCCCTGGGCGCCGGCCTTGTGGCCGTCCTGGCGATGACCTGGCTGGTGCCTTTCCTGCACCAGCAGGTGGTCTGAAAGGTTCCGTTTCTGAAACAAATAGACACAATTGTTTCAATTGAGGCTGCCCCCTGGAATGAGGGGTGGCCCGGTTCCCGGGGGGGCTGAGGGTGAGAAATTGACGATGCGCCTCGATCACGACGACAGAACCGGCCCAGCGACAGCGCCCTGGGGGCAGGAGCGCGCCTGGTTGCAGGGGTTGTTCCGCCACGCTTTGCGGGCGGTCGATCCGCTGGAGGTGGTCCCGGCCCACCTGCCGGCGCCGCCCGAGCCGGGAGGGCGCACGCTGGTGATCGGCGCGGGCAAGGCCGCGGCTCGCATGGCGCTGGCGGTCGAGCGAGCGTGGACAGGGCCCCTCGAGGGGCTGGTCGTCACCCGCCATGGCCATGGCGAGGAGACCCGGCACATCCGCGTGCTCGAGGCCGGCCATCCCGTGCCGGACGGGGCGGGGCAGGCGGCGGCCGAGCAGATCCTGGCGCTGGCGCGCAGCGCCGGTCCGCGCGACTTGGTGCTGTGCCTGATGTCGGGCGGCGGATCGGCCTTGCTCAGTCTGCCGGCACCGGGCATCAGCCTCGCCCAGAAAAAAGCCCTCACTGAAGCTTTGCTGCGCTCGGGCGCGCCCATCGCCGAGATGAACTGCGTGCGGCGTCACCTGTCGGCCGTCAAGGGCGGCCGGCTGGGGCGGGCCTGCGGGGCGGCGCGCCTGGTCACCCTGGTGGTGTCGGACGTGCCGGGCGACGACCCGGCCGTGGTGGCGTCCGGCCCGACGGTGGACAGCCCGGGCCGGCCGCAGGACGCCCTGGCCATCCTTCAGCGCTATCGCATCGAGGTGCCTGAGGCGGTGCGTGCGGCCTGGGCGGCCTCGGCGGCCGACAGCCAGGGCGTCCCGCCGCAGGGGTTGGGGCCTCGCACGGTACGCGTGGTCGCCACGGCGCAGCAGGCCCTGGAGGCAGCGGCGGCCCGGGCCCGGGCGCAGGGCATCGCGCCCTTGATCCTCGGAGGCAGCCTCGAGGGCGAGGCGCGCCACGTGGCGGCGGTGCACGCCGGCATCGCGCGGCAGATCAGGGCCTTCGGTCAGCCATTGGCTTCGCCGTGCCTGATCCTCTCGGGCGGGGAGACCACCGTCACCGTGCAAGGGGACGGACGGGGTGGGCGCAACACCGAGTTCCTGCTCGCCCTCGCGCTGGCGGCGCGTGGCCAGCCCCTGCATGCCATCGCCTGCGACACCGACGGCATCGACGGGGTGGAGGACAACGCTGGCGCCGTGCTCACACCGCACACGCTGGCCCGGGCCACGGCGCGGGGGGTGGATGCCGCGCAGTGCCTGGAGGCCAACGACGCCTATCGCTTCTTCGAGGCGGCAGGGGACCTGGTGGTGACCGGGCCCACCCGCACCAACGTCAACGACTTCCGCGCGATCCTGATCCGCTGAGAGTCAATCAATCGGGCTGGGTCTTCTTGGCGGGCCGCTCCCAGCCCTCGTAGGACACCTGCCGGGCCCGCGCCACCGTGAGCTGGCGCGCCGGGGCGTCGCTGTTGAGTGTGCTGCCTCCGCCGATGGTGGCGCCCTCGCCCAGGGTGATCGGGGCCACCAGCACGCAGTTGCTGCCCACGTGCACGTCATCGCCGATCACGGTGCGGTGCTTGTTGGCGCCGTCGTAGTTGGCGGTGATGGAGCCGGCACCGAAATTCACCCGCGCCCCCACGCTGGCGTCGCCCAGGTAGGCCAGGTGGTTGGCCTTGCTGCCGGGGCCCAGGGTGGCGTTCTTGACCTCGACGAAGTTGCCGATGTGCACATCGTCGGCCAGCGCCGCGCCGGGGCGCAGCCGCGCGAACGGCCCGATGGTGGCCTGGGCGCCGATGCGCACGCCGCTGCCCTGGCCGTCGATGTGCGTGAAGGGGTGGATCACCGTGCCCGCCCCGATGCGGGCATCGCGGATCACGCAATGGGCGCCGATGCGCACCCCGTCGCCGAGCACCACCTCGCCTTCGAACACGCAGTTCACGTCGATCTCGACGTCGGTGCCGCAGTGCAGCCCGCCGCGCACGTCGAGCCGCGCCGGGTCGGCCAGGCGCACGCCGGCTTCCATCAACGCCTCGGCACGGCGGCGCTGCAGGCGGCGCTCCAGGTCGGCGAGCTGGGCGGCGCTGTTGATGCCCAGCACCTCGGTCTCGGTGCGGGCCTGCGTGCACACCACCGGCATGCCGTCGGCCACCGCCATGGCCACCACGTCGGTGAGGTAGTACTCGCCCTGGGCGTTGTGCGGCGTGATGGCTTTCAGCCAGCGCTTGAGGTGCTTCGTGGGCGCGGCCATCACGCCGGTGTAGACCTCGTGGATGTCGAGCTGGTCGGGCGAGGCGTCGCGCTGTTCGACGATGCCCTGGACCGCCCCTTCCAGGTGGCCGTGCTGCCAGCCGCGGCGGCGCAGCACGCGGCCATAGCCGGTGGGGTTGGCCAGCACCACCGACAGCAGGGCCAGCTGCCGCCCGGCGCAGGCCTGCAGCAGGGCGCGCAGGGTCTGAGGCTCGATCAGCGGCACGTCGCCGTTCAGGATGAGGGTGATGCCGTCCTCGTCGTCATGCAGGGCAGGCGCGGCCTGCAGCACCGCATGCCCCGTGCCCAGCTGGGGGGATTGGCGCACGAAGGTCAGCGTCGGCGGGGCCGGCGCCATGGCGGCTTCCACCGCCTCGGCCCCGTGGCCGGTGACGATGACGACACGATCGGCTTGCAATTCCGACGTGGTTTGCACAACATGCTGCAGCAGAGGTCGTCCCGCCAGTTTGTGCAGCACCTTGGGCAGGTCCGACTTCATCCGGGTGCCTTTGCCCGCCGCCATGATCACGATGTCCAGCGCCATGTTCGTTGTTGATTCCTCGTTGCGACGCCGAATTATCGGCCTGCTGCTGACCCTGTGCGCATCGGCGGTCCTGCTGGCGTGCAGCACGGTGCGTTTCGGCTATGGGCAGGCCACCAGTTTCAGCTACTGGTGGATGGACAGCTACCTCGATTTCTCCGAGGCCCAGGCGCCGCGGGTGCGCAGCCACCTGGCGGCCTTCTTCGACTGGCATCGCGGCACCCAGCTGCCCGACTATGCGACGCTGCTGGAGCGCGCCCGCGGCGAGGTGCTGAGCGACACCACGCCGCAGCGGGTCTGCGAGTGGGCCGACCAGGCCGGCGAACGGATCGACACCAGCCTGGCCCGCATGCTCCCCGGACTGGCCGACGTCGGCCGCACCCTGTCGCCCCAGCAGTTGCAGCACATGGCGCAGAAGTTCGCCAAGACCAATGCCGAGTTCAGCGACGAGTTCCTGCAGCCCGACCGCGCGCGCCGCCACAAGGCCTCGATCAAGCGGGCGGTGGAGCGCGCCGAGTGGCTGTACGGCTCGCTGGCCCGCCCGCAGCGGGAGTTGCTCAACGAGGGCATCAAGGCCTCGCCCTTCGACCCCGAGCTGTGGCTGGCCGAGCGCCAGCTGCGCCAGCAGGAGATCCTGAAGGCGCTCAAGGCCATGCCGGCGCAGGACCCGGCCGAGGCCCAGCGCGTGATGGGGGCCCTGGTGCGGCAGTTCCGGCAGTCGCCTCGGCCGGCCTATGCCGCCTACGAGGAGAAGCTGATGCAGTACAACTGCGCCCTGGCCGCACGGCTGCACAACAGCACCACCCCCCAGCAGCGCCAGGACGCGGCCGACCGGCTGCGCGGCTGGGAGGAGGACATGCGCGTGCTGGCCGCCGCGGCCCGCCCGGCGTCGTGACGCGCTTGCGTCAGGCGAAGTTCATGCGTGACTCGCCGCAGCGCGCGGCACGCACCACGCGGTGGATGAAATCAAGCTTGCGGACCACGGGCGGGGAGATGACGAAGGGGTAGCTGTCGCTGACGCCGAGGCTTCGGTTCATCGAGTTGATGAACTGCGACACCGGCAGCCACTGCTCGACCAGGGCGGCGTCCACCGACGGGCTGGCCAGGTCGATGGGCACGGGCGTGAGGCCCGGCGCGTCGGGCATGGCGTTGGCCAGGTGCAGGCCCCATGCGGCTGCGGTCTCCAGGCCGTCCACCATGTGCAGGTAGTGGGCCCAGCATTCGGCCCAGTCCTCCCAGGGGTGCGCGCTGGCGTACAGGCTGATGTGCGTGGCCCACCAGTCGACCGCCGGCTGCCGGTAGTGGGCCTCGAGGGCGGCGCTGTAGTCGGCACGCTCATCGCCGAACAGGGTGCGGTATTCATCGATCCACGGGGTGTCGCGCACCAGGCGGTCCCAGTAGTAGTGCCCGGACTCATGGCGGAAGTGGCCGAGCAGGGTGCGGTAGGGCTCGTGCATGGCCAGGCGGATGCGCTCGCGCTCGGCGTCGTTGGCTTCCACGATGTTCAGCGTGATGACGCCGTTGTCATGGCCCGTGAGGACCCGGGTCTGTGGGTCGAGCTGCTCCAGGAATTCGAAGCACAGCCCGTTGACGGGGTCCATCTGCTTCGGCGGCGCGGGCAGTCCCAGCGCGAAGAGCGTGTAGAACAGCCGCCGCTTGGCCTTCTCGAGCGCGGCCCAGGACAGGCGGTTCTCGGGCTTCGACAGGGCGGGGATGGTGTGGGTGGTGGCGCAGGAGGCGCACAGGCTCAGGGTGCTGGCGGCCGGCACCATCCAGTTGCACACCTGTTCCTGCGCGTAGTTGAGGCAAGGCCGGAAGGACGGGCCGGTCGGGCCGAGGCGCTGCCAGGTGCCCTCGGCATCGACGGCAAAGGCCACCATGCGCTGCTCCTGGGGCACGTAGCCGAGCCGCGAGCCGCAGGTTTCGCACTGGGTGTTCTCGAAGAAGACGCGCTGGCCGCAATGGCTGCAAGTGAGGAACCGCATGGGCAGGGCAGGGAAGGGAAGGGGAGGGTAGAGGAGGGGCCGCAAAGGTGCATCCTGGACCCGCCGGCGTGGGGCGGCCAGTGGGCGCAGTCCCGCATTCGTGTAGGCCCAGTCTCACAAGCGGTGGGGCCTGCACCGGGCCGCCTCCGCAAATGCGAAAAGCTGTACATTCGTACAGTGAACGGCCGGGCGAACCGGCCGCCCTGCACGTCCATGAACCCCGATGGCTTTTCTCCTCCCCCCGCAGCCGCGCCGGCTGCCACGGCGATGACGCCGCGCCGCGTCCACCTGATGCGGCTGATGGCGATCTGGCGTTCGGCCGGCTGGCCCAGCCGCGACCCGGTGGAGATCGACCTGATCGCCGCGGGCTGGGTGAGCCTGAACCGGGTGGACAGCGGCCATGAGACGCTGCAGCTCACGGCCTCGGGCCTGCAGGTGCTGGCCGCCGCCCGGCAGCGCAACCAGCAGGCGCGCAGCGCGCACGAGCAGCTGGCCCGGCGCGTGGCCGCGCAGCTGATGGGGGCGGGCCGCATCGTGTGGCTCGAGCTGCCGTTGCGCGCCCCGGTGCCGGTCGGCGTGGAAGAACAGGGAGGAGGCCTGGCGGGTGACGCCGCCGAGGCGGACGAAGGCCTGTCCGGCGGGGTGCCGCAGCCCTTGTCCCTGTGGCCGCAGGCCGAGGCGGGCGTGGAAGTGGCCGCGCCGGCGGGGCCGCCCGACAAGGTGCGCTGGCGCATGGCCCGGCCCGACGTCTTCTCGGTGCGCCACACCTCGGTCGAACGCTACCTGCAGCCCATGGTCCACGAGATCAAGGTGAGCCGCGCCGACCTGCTGTCCGACTTGCGCCACCATGCCAAGCGGGCCGCCTACCAGGGCCTGTGCAGCGAATGCCACTACGTGTTCCCGGCGGGTGTGGCCGAGCCCGAGGAGCTTCCGCCGGACCTGGGCGTGTGGGTGCTCCACGGTGATGTGGACAGCGGCCGGCTCGAGATGCTGCGGCCGGCGCAGCATGTGGCGTGCACGCTGCCCTTCGCGGTGTGGATGGCGCTGGCCCAGGCTTCGCCGCTGCGGCCGGAATGGCCCGAGCTGCAGGCGCAGCTCGGGGCGCCGCCAGGCGATCCCTCCCAGGATCTGACGCCGTGAGTACCGCCCTGCCGAAGACCGCGCACACCGACCCGGCCCGCGCCGAGTCCAGCGGCGATGCGCCGCCCGAGGCCGGCAGTTGGGTCGTGGCGGTGCGCGCGCTGTGCGACTTCACGGCCCGGCAGGGCGACCTCGACCTGCGCTTCACCCCCTCGCCGACCGCCCAGGAAGGCATGGCCGGCCACGCCCTGGTGGCCGCGCGGCGCGGGGCCGGCTACCAGCCCGAGCTGAGCCTGAGCGGCTGCCATGGCCTGCTGCGCGTGCGCGGCCGCGCCGACGGCTTCGATGCGGCGCGCGGCCGCCTGGAGGAGATCAAGACCCACAAGGGGCCGCTCGAGGCGATGCCGGCCAACCACCGTCACCTGCACTGGGCCCAGCTCAAGGTCTATGGCGCCCTGTTGTGCGAGGCGCTGTCCCTGCCCGAGGTGGAGCTGGCCCTGGTGTACGTGGACGTGGGCACCCAGCGCGAGACCGTGCTGGTCGAGCGGCACACGGCCGCGGCGCTGCGGGCCGGCTTCGAGGCGTTGTGCGAGCGGTTCCTGGCCTGGGCCCGCCAGGAGCAGGCCCACCGCCGCGACCGCGATGCCGCCTTGCGCGCGCTGGCCTTCCCCCACGCGGCCTTCCGGGCCGGGCAGCGCGAACTGGCCGAGGCGGTCTACCGCGCGGCGGTGTCTGGGCGCTGCCTGCTGGCGCAGGCGCCCACCGGCATCGGCAAGACGGTGGGCACGGTGTTCCCCTTGCTGAAGGCCTGCCCCGGCCAGGGGCTGGACAAGCTGTTCTTCCTGTCGGCCAAGACCTCGGGCCGCGCGCTGGCGCTGCGCGCGCTCGAGACCCTGCAGCCGGCCGGGCCGCTGCGCACCCTGGAGCTGGTGGCGCGGCACACCGCCTGCGAGCACCCGGACAGGGCCTGCCACGGCGAGTCCTGCCCGCTGGCGCGCGGCTTCTACGACAAGCTGCCCGCGGCGCGCGCGGCTGCCCTGGCGCAGTCCCCCGTCGTGCTGGACCGCGGGCGCGTGCGCGCCGTGGCGCTGGCGCACGGGGTCTGCCCGTACTACCTCGGCCAGGAGCTGGCACGCTGGTGCGACGTGGTGGTGGGCGACTACAACCACTACTTTGACCTGCACGCCATGCTGCACGCGCTGGCCCAGATGAACCAGTGGCGCGTCGGGGTGCTCGTCGACGAGGCGCACAACCTCGTGGAGCGCGGGCGGCGCATGTACTCCGCCGAGCTGCACCAGGCCCGGCTCGACGAGGTCCGTGACCATGCCGTGGCGGCGCTGAAGAAGCCGCTCGACCGCCTGCGGTGCGCCTGGCAGGCGCTGAACAAGGCCCCCGCCGGTGGCGAGGGCCAGGAAGGCGACCCGGACGAGGCGGCCGCGCCAGTCGACGGGCCTGCGGACGGCTACACCGTGCACGACACCCTGCCGTCGCGCTGGCTGGGCGCCTTGCAGCAGGTCGCCAGTGCCATCGGCGACCATTTCAGCGAGCATCCCACCGAGGTGGATGGCGAGCTGCAGGCCTTCTACCTGGAGGCACTGCATTTCCTGCGCCTGGCCGAGCTGTTCGACACGCACACCCTGTGCGACGTGACGCGCCACCCGCCGGGGCGCGGCCGGCGTGGCATCACCAGCACGGTGTGCCTGCGCAATGTCTTTCCGGCGCCCTTCCTGGGTCCGCGCTTCGCGGCCGCGCGGACCGTCACGCTGTTCTCGGCCACCCTGCAGCCCGAGGGGCATTGCCGCGAGATGCTCGGCCTGCCGCCCGACACGCCCTGGGTCGACGTCGACTCGCCGTTCCAGGCGGCGCAGCTGACGGTGCGCGTGGCACGCCACATCTCCACACGCTACCGCGACCGCGCGGCCTCGCTGCCCTTGCTGGTGGCGGTGATGGCCCGCCAGTGGGAGGCGGCGCCGGGCAACTACCTGGCCTTCTTCAGCAGCCACGACTACCTGGCGCAGGTGGCCGAGCGCTTTCAGGCCCTGCACCCGCAGGTGCCGGTATGGCTGCAGGCGCGCGGCATGGGCGAGGATGCGCAGCGCGAGTTCCTTGCGCGCTTCACGGCGGACGGGCAGGGCATCGGCTTCGCGGTGCTGGGGGGGTCGTTCGCCGAGGGCATCGACCTGCCGGGCCGCCGGCTCATCGGGGCTTTCATCGCCACGCTGGGCATGCCGCAGGTCAACCCGGTCAACGAGCACATCCGCCAGCGCCTGGACGGCCTGCTGGGGGACGGCCACGCCTGCACCTACCTCTACCCGGGCTTACACAAGGTGGTCCAGGCGGCCGGCCGGGTCATCCGCACCGACACCGACCAGGGCGTGCTGCACCTGCTGGACGATCGCTTCCAGCGCCGCGACGTGCGCCGGTTGCTGCCGCGCTGGTGGAAGGTCGGGTGAGCCGTCGCGCGGGGTGCGTACCATGCGGGACGGGGATGAAGGAGCCCTGACCATGTACGTCCGACCCGATTTCGAACAGACCGACCCGCAGACCCTGCGGACCCTCATGCAAGCCTGCCCGCTGGGCACCTGGGTGACGCTGCGCGACGGCCAGCCCGAGGTCAACCACGTGCCTTTCCTGTGGCTGGACCAGGGGCCCCTGGGAACCCTGACGGCGCACGTGCCGCGTGCCAACCCGGTGTGGCAGGACCTGCGGCACCAGGCCGAGACGCGGGTGGTCTTCCACGGGCCGCAGGCCTACGTCTCGCCCTCGTGGTACGCCAGCAAGGCCCTCCATGGCAAGGTCGTGCCGACCTGGAACTACCAGGTGGTGCATGCCTGGGGCACGGCGCGCGCGATCGACGGCGACCCGGCCTGGCTGCTGGCCCACCTGAACCAGATCACCGACGCCCACGAGGCCGGGCAGCCCGAGCCCTGGCATGTCAGCGACGCGCCCGCCGCCTTCACCGAAGGGCTGCTGCGCGCCCTGGTCGGCATCGAGATCACCCTGACCCGCGTGGTCGGCAAGTGGAAGCTCAGCCAGAACCGGTCCATGGACGACCGGCGCGGCGTGATCGAGGGCCTGCGGGCGCGCGACCTCGGCAGTGACCGGGCCATGGCCGAGGCCATGGCAGCGAGCCTGCCGCCGCGGCTGGAATGAGCATCGATGTCCCTGTTTCTCTTTTCTTTCCTCCCATGCATTTCTCTGATTTCTCTGCTTCGCCGACTTCTTTCTCCTTCCTGCTGCGACGGCTCGGTCTTGCCGCGGCGTGCGCTGCCGCGGCGACCTCCGCCCAGGCGTCCGCAGGCTTCCAGTTCCTCGAGATTCCCGCGGAAGGCCCGGCCCCGGCACTGCGCGGTGCCGTCTGGTATCCCTGCGATGCACCGCCCGGGCAGGTCCAGGCCGGGCGCGTCGCCCTCACTGCCTCCAAGGACTGCCCGGCCGAGGGCGGCCCCTGGCCGCTGGTTGTGATCTCGCACGGTTCGGGCGGCTCCTTCCTCGGCCACCACGACACGGCCCAGGCGCTGGCCGAGGCGGGCTTCGTGGTCGCGGCGGTCAATCATCCGGGCGACAGCGTCCAGGACCTCGCTCGCCAGGGTGAAGCGTCGATCTTCGAGACGCGGCCGGCGGACATGCGCCGGCTGGTCGACCACCTGCTGGCCCGCTGGCCTGCGCACGCCCACATCGATGCCGGCCGCATCGGCTTCTTCGGCTTCTCGCGCGGGGGCTACACCGGGCTGGTGGCGGCCGGTGCGGTGCCCGACCTTCGACGGGGTGCAAGCTTCTTCTGCCGCCAGGTGCCCGAGGCGGCGCTATGCCGCCAGCCCGTCAAGGCCGAACTCGCCGTGCGTGCCGACCCGCGCATCCGCGCCGCCGTCATCGTCGACCCCTTCAACACCTTCACACCCGAAGGGCTCAAGCCGGTGGCCGTGCCGGTCCAGCTCTGGGCGTCTGAGCGCGGTGGTGACGGCGTCACGCCGGAGAGCGTGGAGGCGCTGCGCCGCGACCTGCCTGTAGCGCCGGACTACCGCGTGGCGGCGCAGGCCGGCCACTTCGGTTTCATGGCCCCGTGCCCGCCGGCGCTGGTCGAGGCTTTGCCGCAGGTGTGCCGCGATGCACCGCCCTTCGATCGCGCCGCGTTCCACAAGACCTTCAATGCGCAGGTCCTGGACTTCTTCCGCGCGAAGCTGCCGCCGCGGCCTTGAGTCAGCAGGACCGGTTCAGCGCGACAGCGGGGCCATCACGCGGTGCGTCCCGGTCCCCGCGCTCTGCGGGAAGTCCTTCAGTGCCGCCTCCAGCATGGCGCCGAGCAGGCCGTTGAAGCTGGGCGTGACGCCGTCGCTCACCGCGTGCGACTCGAACAGGGTCTGGCCCAGCTTGGGGTCGCGGATCATCACCACGACCTCGCGCTCGTAGCTGGGGGTGTCCATGGGAAAGACCCAGGGCGACGGATAGTAGTAGGGATAGGGATAGGGGTGGGGATGCCCGGGTGAGCGCGCGTAGGCGTAGGGCGGCGGCACGCTCTGCCATGCCCAGAGGGAGTCGACGCGCGAGCGCTCGTTGGGGGCGCTGCGCATGCCCAGCTGCACCACGAACTCCGCCGTCTTGGGGTCGCTCGCGGGCTTGAAGCCCACCGCGGCCAGCGCCGGCCGGGCGGCAGCCTCCAGCTGCTGCTGCAGGTCGAGCCGGGCCTGCTGCGAGGGCAGGCGCTCGAACACATAGGTGCCGGGCTTGCGCTCCGCGGGCCAGTTGCCGTAGGCCGTGACGTCGCTGGACAGCATGTTCATGCCGGTACAGCCAGCCAGGCCCAGGCCCGCGCCCAGCAGCAGGCCCGCGGCCAGGCGCCGCAGGGCGGAACGGACAGAGACGGGTGTGCGCATGGGAGCCATCATGATGCCATCGCATTCACCCCGTTGTAGGCGAACAGGCTAGTCTGCGTCACGCGGCCGGTGCAGGGAGATCACCTGCGGGGCGACTGCAGGGCTGGCGCAGGACTCATCCTCGTCCTCGTCGAAGGCACGGTCGCCGTCGGGTTGCGGCACGCCGCTGGCCTTCAGCGTCGCGAAGGGGTAGAGCTGCGGGTCCATCATGTGCGAGGGCACGATGTGGCCCATGGCGCGGAACATGTTGTCGGTGCGCCCCGGGTACTGGCGCTCCCACTCGCGCAGCATCTGCTTCATCTGCACACGCTGCAGGTTGTCCTGGCTGCCGCACAGGTTGCACGGGATGATGGGGAACTTGCGGTGCGCGGCCCAGCGCTCGAGGTCGGTCTCGGCCACGTAGGCCAGCGGACGGATCACGATGTGGCGGCCGTCGTCGCTCACCAGCTTCGGCGGCATGCCCTTCAGCCGCCCGCCGAAGAACATGTTCATCAGCATCGTCTGCACCATGTCGTCGCGGTGGTGGCCCAGGGCGATCTTGGTGGCGCCGAGGTCCGAGGCGACCTTGTACAGGATGCCGCGCCGCAGCCGCGAGCACAGCCCGCAGGTGGTCTTGCCCTCGGGCACCACGCGCTTGACGATCGAGTAGGTGTCCTGGGTCTCGATGTGGAACGGCACCCCGCGCGCCGCCAGGTACTCGGGCAGCACGTGCGCGGGAAAGCCGGGCTGCTTCTGGTCCAGGTTCACAGCCACCAGCTCGAAGCGGAAGGGCGTGCGCTGCTGCAGGTTGAGCAGGATGTCGAGCAGGGCGTGGCTGTCCTTGCCGCCCGACATGCACACCATCACCTTGTCGCCTTCCTCGATCATGCGGAAGTCGGCGCTGGCCTGGCTGACCTGCCGGTGCAGCCGCTTGGAGAGCTTGTTCATCTCGACCGACAGCCGCGCGGCGCTGCCCGGGGTGTCCTCGGGCGCATCGTCGCTGGTCGTCAGCACAGGGGGGGTGGTCGCCGGGACCGGCGGTTGCACAGAGTTCATGGCACTTCCTTCACACCAAACACTTCACATCCCACGGCGTCGCAGTCGGGGTACACATCGGGCTTCTGGGTCGACACCCGCGCCGCGCGCACGCGCGGGTGCTCGAGCATCAGGGCGAGCACGTCGTCGCACAGCGTCTCCTGCAGGTGAATGTGCCCCTTCTTGACGCGCTCGCCAATCGTGCGCCGCATGAAGTCGTAGTCGACCACCTCGTGCAGCTCGTCCTCCTTCGGCGTGGACACGGCCAGCGGGATGTACAGGTCGACGTTGATCAGCACGCGCTGCTCGCCGCGTTTCTCGAAGTCGTGCACGCCGATGTTGATCCACACCTCGTAGTTGCGCAGGAAGAGGCGTCGGCAGTCCATCAGGCTGGGGTTGTTGAGCAGGCTTTGCATGGCAGGCAGAGGGAGCTGAGAAGAACGAGTGGATGGCGGCGACCGCCATCAGGTGGCGGGCGAGGGCGAGGAGGCCGGATCGCCCTGCCGGGCCAGGAACAGCACGTCGCGGCCCTGGGCCTGCAGGTGCTGGCCGCCGTCCACCAGCAGGGTGGTGCCGGTGACGGCGGGCGACTCGATCAGGAATTGCACCGCGCGGGCCACGTCCTGCGGCGTGGAGGAACGCCGCAGCGGCGTGAGCGCGTGCGCCTGCGCGAACTCGGCCTCGCTCATCGGGCCCGACGGCAGCGTCACCCCGGGGGCCACGCCGCACACCCGCAGCCAGGGCGCCAGCGCCTGCGCCAGCATCACGGTGGCCGCCTGCAGGGCGGCCTTGGACAGGGTGTAGGAGAAGTGGTCGGGGTTGAGGTTCCAGAGTTTCTGGTCGAGCAGGTTCACCAGGCAGGCCGGGGTGACGCGCGCCGGCAGTGCATGCCGCGCCTGCGCATGCAGGGCCTGCGCCAGCAGCACGGCGGGGGCCGTGTTGGCGCGCCAGTGGGTCTCCATGGCCGCACAGGAGAAGGTCTCGGCGTTGTCGTACTCGAAGGTCGAGGCGTTGTGCACGACGGCGTCCAACCCTCCCGCCTCGGCCACCACGCGCGGGACCAGGCCGCGGCAGGCCGCCTCGTCGCTCAGGTCGGCGGCCAGGGTCCAGGCCTGGGCGCCCCGTGCACGGGCCTCGTCGGCGGTGGCCTCGGCCTCCAGGCGCGAGTGGCGGTAGTGAATGGCCACATCGAAGCCATGGCCCGCCAGGTGCAGCGCGATCTCGCGCCCCAGGCGGCGGGCGGCGCCAGTGACCAGGACAACGGGGCGACGGGACATGAGGGACCGGAAATGGGTGAGGAAGGCAGGATGGCAGATCGGACGGAGCGGGCGGCGTGCCGGAACCCCGGAACGGGGGAGGCGGGCCAGGGCGAACAGGCCCGACGGCTTCCTACAATCGGGCGATGCACGCGCCACCACCCAGCAGTGTATCGGCGTCACTCCACGCCGTGCTGCACAAAGCCCTTCAGGACCACGACGGCTGGTTGCCCTTCGACCGCTTCATGAGCCTGGCCCTGTACACCCCCGGCCTGGGCTACTACGCCCGGGGCAGCCGCCAGTTCGGGGTGCTGCCCGGTGCCTCGGGCAGTGATTTCGTGACCGCGCCCGAGCTGTCTCCCCTGTTCGGCCAGGCGCTGGCGGCGCAGGTGCGCCAGGCGCTGCGGGCCTGCGGCAGCACCGAGGTGATCGAGTTCGGTGCCGGCTCGGGGGCGCTGGCCTCGCAGCTGCTGTCGGCCCTGGACGGGGAGGTCGACCGCTACACCATCATCGAACTCTCGGCCGCCTTGCGGGCCCGCCAGCAGGAAACGCTGGCCCCCTTCGCCGGCCGGGTGCGCTGGCTCGACGCCTGGCCCGAGGCGATCCACGGCGTGGTGGTGGGCAACGAGGTGCTCGATGCCATGCCGGTCCAGCTGCTGGCCTTCGACGGCACGCGCTGGCACGAGCGCGGCGTGGTCTGGCGCGAGGGCGCCTGGGCCTGGTCCGACCGGCCGACCCACCTGCGACCGCCGGTGACGAGGGGCCTGGTGCCCGGCACCGTGACCGAGATCCACCCCCAGGCCGAGGCCTTCATCGGCGGGCTGGCCCAGCGCCTGCTGCGTGGCGCGGCCTTCTTCATCGACTATGGATTTCCCGAGGACGAGTACTACCACCCCCAGCGCACCGGCGGCACCCTCATGTGCCACCGCGCGCACCAGGCCGACGCCGAGCCGCTGCAGGACGTGGGCGACAAGGACATCACCAGCCACGTCAACTTCACCGGGGTGGCGCTGGCCGCGCAGGAGGCCGGCCTGAGCGTGCTCGGCTACACCACGCAGGCGCACTTCCTGCTGAACTGCGGTCTGCTGGACCTGCTCTCAGGCGCCTCGGTCCAGCGCGTGGCCGCAGCCCAGAAGCTCATCACCGAGCACGAGATGGGCGAGCTGTTCAAGGTGATCGGCCTGGCGCGCGGCTGCGACGACAGCCTGCTCGAGGACCCGCTGGGCTTCGCGCGCGGTGATCGCTCGCACATGCTCTGACTGGCGGGCCTAGGCGGGGGCGTTGTTCCGCGCGGTCGCGCTGGCGACGAGGTGGGAGAGACGCTCGATCTGCCGTCCGGCGGCGTCGAAATTGGCGTCATCCAGCCAGCGCTCGAAGGCCACCTTGATGGCCGGCCATTCCTTGTCCAGCATTGAGAACCAGGCAGTGTCGCGGTTGCGGCCCTTGTAGACCAGGGCCTGGCGGAAGATGCCCTCGAACTGGAAGCCGTAGCGCAGCGCGGCGGCGCGCGAGGGCGCGTTCAGGCTGTCGCACTTCCATTCATAGCGGCGGTAGCCCAGCTCGTCGAACACGCGACGCATCAGCAGGTACATGGCTTCCGTCGCGGCGCGGGTGCGCTGCAGGCGCGGCGAGAAGTTGATGTGGCCCACTTCGGCCACGCCGCAGGCCCGGTCGATGCGCATCAGGGCGGCCACCCCCACGGGCTCGCCGCTGGGCAGGTCGACGATGGCGTGGAACAGGGTGTCCGGCTGCGCACAGATCTTTTCCAGCCAGCTGCGGTACGCCGACAGGTTGGCGGGGGCGTCGATCGACAGGTAGGTCCAGTTGGCACCCTGCGTGTCCAGCCGGTTGGCTTCGTGCAGCGCCGCGGCATGGCGGGCGGGGTCGAGGGGCTCCACCCGGCAGTGGCGACCCGTGAGGGGCGTCGACGGTGGGAAGGGACGGGGGCTCCAACCGGGGACGGGGGGGCCGACGGCTTGAGTGGGGGTGGTCATGGGTGTGGTGAAGGCGCTCGAAGATCGCTCAGGCGGTCTTGTGGGGCAGCCGCAGCAGGCTCGCCCCCAGCACCACGAAGGCACTGCCGGTCACGCGGTTGAACCAGCGGATGCGCTGGGGATGCGCGAGCTGCCGCTTCAGCCCTCTGGCCAGCAGCACATAGAAGGCGTGCGACAGCACGGCGCAGCTCGCGAAGGTGGCGGTCAGCATCGCGAACTGCGGCAGCACCGGCGCCTCGTGCACCAGGAACTGCGGGAACAGCGCCGAGAAGAAGAGGATCGCCTTGGGATTGGTCAGGGCCATGGTCATGCCGCGGCCGATCAGCCGCCACGCGCCCATGTCGGCCGGCACGGCCCCGCCAGCGGCGTTGGACAGAAAGCGCGCCGGGTGGCTGCGCCACTGCCGCACGCCGAGGTAGATCAGGTAAGCCGCCCCTGCCAGCTTGAGCAGCAGGAACAGGGTGGCCGACGCGGTCAGGACCACACCCAGGCCGGCCATGGCCACGCCCGACACGACGAACAGCCCGGCGGCATTGCCCAGCGAGCCCAGCATGGCGCGGCGCGGCCCGACTGCCATGGCGTTGGAGACCGACATCAGCACGGCCGGCCCCGGCGTGAAGGTCACCATCAGGGCGACACCGCAAAAGAGCAACCAATTCGAGAACTGCATGAGCGGGCTTTCGTGGACGAGGGATCGGCAAATTCTAGGGTGCGCCAAGGACGCAGCGGGCCGGCCCGCCGCGTCCTTGGCCTCGGTCTACTTCCTGGGGACCACCGCCCATTGCGGCGCCTGGGTGTAGTCGGGCTTGCGGGCCCGGCTGGCGAAGAGCGTCCACGCCCGCTCGGCGTCCGCGATGCCGGACTTCGCCGCGACGGCCAGCGCAGGCTGGAAGTTCGCCGGATAGCCTTCGGTCGAGTCGGCGTAGCCGACCATCTGGCCCGCCACCCAGGCGGGCGCGTGGGTGCCCGCATCCAGATCGGCCTGCGTGCGCCAATCGGCCTGCGCCTGGCTGCCGCAGGGCAGGCTCAGGTAGGGGGTGCCCGTGCTGTTGGTCAGCGTCGAGCCGTCGGCCTTGCGCATCGTGGCCTGGTAGGCCTCGGCCAAGGTCGTGTAGTAAGGCAGGGAGGAACTCGGTCGCACGGCCAGCGCGTAGGTCGTGGCATCGATCCAGCAGAAGCCGGGCGCGGTCATGCGCCCCACGGGGAAGCGTGACTTCCAGGCCAGGAGCGGCCGTGCCTGCTCGAAGCCGAGTTCGGCCAGGTAGCCCGTGCTCCAGGTGAAGAAGTCGTCCTGCCAGGGGGCCAGGCCGGTGCTGGGGCCGGAGGGCGTCGTGTAGGCGGAGGGCGGCGCGCCGGCCGAGCCGTCGATGACCCCCAGCGCATTCGGGTTGCCGTTCGTGAACACCGCGTTGTACCGGTCCAGGTTGTCCTTGATCCGGTCCAGGAAGTAGCGCTTCATCGGGTGCGCGTCAGGTGTGACGTACGCCACCTGCCCCAGCGTCCGCAGCGACCAGGCCTGGCCGCGGACCTGGTCCGGGGTCACCCAGCCCTTGCCCTGTCCGCGGTAGCCCGGGTTGCTCCGCAGCATGTTCCAGTTGGCCCAGAACTGCAGTTCCTCCAGGTAGTAGTGGTCGCCGGTCACCAGGTAGGGGACGTAGGCCATCGAGGGCTGGTGCGCGGAGTCCGGCGAGTAGTTGTACGGCGCCGTGGTGCAGTCGCCACCGCATGCGGGGAAGGCCTCGGATTTGCGGGTCACCGGGTTGTAGGTGTCGCCCGGGTTGCCCAGCAGGGTCATGTAGGGGTAGTCCTGCAGCGACACCGGCCGGTCGGTTGCCTTGTCGCGGTAGTGGACCGGCCAGCTGCCGGCCAGGTCGCCCACGCCCAGGGTGATGTCCTTGATCCCCTTGTCCATGCTGAGCAGGTACATCGCCGCCCACTGGGGCAGGGGGCCGATGTCGGGACGGCCACCCGTCGTTGGCATGTACGTGGTCACGATGCCGGGCGCCATCGGGCCGGTCGCGGCCGCCGCCCAGCGGGTGTTCAGGACGCCCAGCGCCGTGGGCGAGATGGTGAGCGTGGTGTCGTAGCCGGGAACGGCGTTGGTGGCGATCAGGTACGCCGAGTCATGGCGGGCATGCCACTGCGGGGCGGTGCCCCACCACAGCGTCTTGCGCCAGCGCGCATGGTGGAAATGGGTGAGCGCCGCCTGGGTGTAGGCGGCCTGCCCGCCGACCGAGATGGCCACGTCGTAGGTGAAGTTCTGGGGGCTCGCCTCGTAGGCCCAGTCGTTCTCGAGGATGACGTCTACGCGCGCCTTGCGCAGCCCCGCATAGGAGCGGATGGCGAAACGCGCCATCAGGTGCGGATGGGCGTCCCCCTGCGCCGTCTTCAAAGGCACCGCGACCAGCCACTCGTTGGCCACAGGGCCGCTCAGCCAGGTGCTCACCTGGCCGGCGCGCAGCGCTGCATCGGGCGAGGCGGTGTAGACCTGTCCGCCCAGGGTGACGCTCACGCTGGTGGTGAAGCCCTGGTTCATCAGGTCCTGGGGCGTGTTGGCCGCCTGGGGGGCGGCGGCCGTCATGTTCTTGACCAGGCTGATCGTCTGGGACTGGCCCGCCGACAGCTTGGGCAGCACACCCGACACGATGGCGTGGCGCACCGAGCCGTCGGCATGCGTGGCCATGATGTCGAGCTGCAGCGGCAGCGTGGCATCGCTGCCGGCCAGCTTGCCGGCCATGCCGGCGGTGCGCGTCAGGTCACCGGGCGCGAACACCTGGCCCACGGTGAAGGGCACGTTCACCTGTTCCGCGCCGAGGGTGCTTTCCAGCTTGAGCGAGGTGACGGTCTGGGGCGTGGCCGTGCTGGAGGAGCCGGTCGTGCCGTTCGGCTGGTCGGTCGACGCGGGGGAGGTGGGTGAGACGGCCGTCGGGCTGGCCCCGCCTGCGCTTCCATTTCCGTTCCCGCCGCCGCAAGCCACCAGAAGCAAACTCAATGTGGCCGTGATTCCTTGTACTGCAATGCGCATGGTGATTGTTGTTTTGCTTATTGGGGAAGTTACCCAGGCCGTTGGCTGAACGGTTGGGCAGGGGCTCACCATGGTAGGGCATGCCCACGCGCGGGCGGGCGAGGAAGGCTGCGCGAATGACTGGGGGTGCCAACAATCGCACGGTGATGAAGGCCGGATGCCGGCCGGCGTTCACACCGCCGACAGCGGCACCACCGCCACACGACGGCGGGCCTGCTCACCGGGGGCCGCGCCAAGGGCCACCGCCAGCTGGTTGCGCCGCTGGCGTTTCCAGAGCACGGTCGCGCCGATCCAGCCGGCCAGGCTGGCGCAGGTGGTGAACAGCACCCCGCTCACATCGTCGGCCGCGGGACCGATGCCGAGCCAGATCACCAGGAAGCCCGCCACGCCCATGCTCAGCAGGTTGAGCGCCGTGCGCACGGCACCGGAGACGGGCTGCAGCCGCTCGTCGGCTTCGTCGAACATCAGGTGACCGTCGCTCAGGTTGGCCAGCGCCACGACGCGCCAGCCGCCGTCGCCCGAGGGCTGGACGGCCACGCGCACCTCGTCGCCCGGCACGATGAAGGGATGGCTGAAGGTGCCTTGGTACGCCGTGCGACCTTCGAAGCGCCGCCCGTCCATGCGAAAGCGCAAGCGCAGCTGTGGGCTGGGGCGCGCGCCGGGATGCATGGGACCGGGATGCAGCCAGTGCGTCACCTCGCTCACCTGGCCGCGCACCACCCGCAGCAGCTTGTCGCCGAGGGTGATCTGCGGGCTGCTGGCCGTCTCGAAGCGCTCCGGCGCCGCGTGCAGGGGGTACTGGAAGAGGTCGTGCACGGTCGCCAGGTCGACCGGCCGGCGGCCCAGGTGGCGCACCACCTCGTGCCAGGCCACCAGCAACAGCAGCACCCCGCCTGTGAGGCCGTAGCGGGAGGCCAGCACCTCGCCCGGCGTGGGATCGGGCAGGTGCAGCCAGCCCAGCCCGGCGAGCAGCAGCAGGGCCATGCCCAGCGCGGCCAGGCGCGGCCGGTGCAGGCCGGCCAGGAAGGCCTGCGGCGTGGGGGCCGGCACCTCGGCCGCCCACACCAGCACCGGCGCGCCGCGCGTCGCTCCCAGCCATGCCGCCCAGCGCGGCAGCGCGGGCTTGGCGGGATGGACCACGGCCACCTCGAAGTCGCGTTGCGCGACATCGTTGCTGATCAGGTGCGTGCGCTGGCCGTTCAGCTCCACCTGGTGCAGGGCATGGGCGATCTGGTCGGGGTCGGCGTCGCCGCGCTCGGTCGGCCGGTGGACCACCACGACGCGCTGGCTGCGCACGCGGTGGCGGGTGACGGGCGGGGCCGCGCTGGGGGATGCGGCGGCAGGCTCGGCGCCCACCGGGGTGTCGTCATTGGGAGATGAGTGGGTGGCAGCGGTCATGGCGATGGAGGGAGGACGAACGTACTGCCGACAACCTGACGGGGACAAGCACGCGCGCCGGGGCGCCATGCTTGTTGCGCACTGCCGCTCGATTGTAGGGTGTGCCCCGACAATGGCCCTCGTGCGGAACCGATGCCGCCCGCGGCAGGTCACGAGACCTTTCCGTTTCTTCCTCAACGCTGAGAAAGTGAAGAAGACTTCCATGCCTTCCCCGTCACCCTCCTCACGCCGTGCGGCGAAAGCGCCGCAGTTCCGCGGCCCCATCCCCATCGGCAAGACCGGGCCGGCCGCCTCCTCAGCGCGGACGAGGCCGCCGCCCCGCACCGACGATGCCGCGGAGCCAGGTGCCTCCGGCGTCACCGGCCTGCCCTACGAGACCGTGGCGCTGGTGCTCCAGGGCGGTGGGGCGCTCGGTTCCTACCAGGCCGGGGTCTACCAGGGCCTGTACGAGGCGGGGGTGCGGCCGAACTGGATCGCGGGCATCTCGATCGGCGCGCTCAACACGGCGGTGATTGCAGGCAACCCGCCCGAGCTGCGCGTGGCGCGGCTGCGCGAGTTCTGGGAGACCATCTGCCGGCCGGCCTATGCCATCCCCGCGGCCGACTGGCTGCAGGACTGGCTCACCCGCATCGCGCCGCAGTCGCGCAAGCTGTTCAGCGGCTTCGAGGCCTGGCGCGCCATCGTCGAGGGTCAGCGCGCCTTCTTCACCCCGCGCGGCCTGGCGCCCTGGCTGGGGGGCAAGCAGGGGGTGAGCGAGGCCAGCTTCTACGACACCTCGCACCTGCGGCGAACGCTCGAGCGGCTGGTCGACTTCGACCGCATCAACGCGGCCGAGATGCGCGTGTCGGTGGGCGCGGTGAACGTGCGCACCGGCAACTTCGAGTACTTCGACAACACCTCGGGCCCGGCCAAGGGCCGCATGCGGCCCGAGCACTTCATGGCCTCGGGCGCCTTGCCGCCGGCCTTTCCGGCGGTGGAGATCGAGGGCGAGTACTACTGGGACGGCGGCCTGGTGTCCAACACGCCGCTGAGCCACGTGCTGGCGGCCACGCCGCGCCGCAACACGCTGGCCTTCCAGGTGGACCTGTGGAGCGCGCTGGGGCGGCTGCCCGACAACGTCTACGAGGCGCAGGAGCGCATGAAGGACATCCAGTACTCCAGCCGCACCCGCGCCGTCACCGACACGATGAAGAAGGAGCAGCATTTCCGCCGCCTGCTGCGCGAGGTGCTGCAGCATGTGCCGCCCGAGGCGCTCGAGTCCGACCCCTGGTGCCGCCGCGCCCAGGCCCTGGCCTGCACGCGCCAGTATTCGGTGATCCACCTGATCTACCAGGACAAGGAATGGGAGGGCCAGGCCAAGGACTACGAGTTCAGCCCGCGCACCATGCACGAGCACTGGCGCTCCGGGCTGCAGGACCTGCAGGACACGCTGGCCCACACCGATTGGATGAACCTGCCGCCGCCCACGCAGGAATTCGTCACCCACGACCAGCACCGCGGGAGCTGAGCCGGGCGGCCCCGCAGGAGGCGCTACCATGCGGACGCACACAAGCCGAGCCAGGCCCGGCCGCCCACAAGGCGGTGGCGGCCGTTCAAACGCCACATCAAGGAGACCTTTCGCATGGTGGATCTGGATCACTTCATGGCCCTGGGCCAGCGCAACCTGCCCGGGCACCTGGGCATCGTCATCACCGAGATGGCGCCGGGCCGGGTCTGTGCCGAGCTGGAAGTGCGCGAGTGCCTGCTCGCCCCTAACGGCTACCTGCATGCCGGCAGCGTGGTGAGCCTGGCCGACACCGCCTCCGGCTATGGCTGCCGGGTGAGCCTGCCCGAGGGCGCCAGTGGCTTCACCACCGTCGAGCTCAAGTCCAACCACCTGGGCACCCTGCGCGAGGGCGTGCTGCGCTGCGTGGCCCAGGCTGTCCACCAGGGCCGCACCACCCAGGTGTGGGACGCGGTGGTCAGCGCGGCGGCAACCGGCAAGACCGTGGCGCTGTTCCGCTGCACCCAGATGATCCTGTACCCGCCACCTGCCGCTTCGACCGCCGCCTGAAGCGGCACGAGGACGCGCGATGGGCGCCTCGTTGTTCCCCGGGCCTCATCCGCCGTGCCGTGCGATGCACTGACTGATTGATTGATTGATCGATCGATTGACTGACCTCCCCATGTCCCCGACCCTGACCCTTGCCGACATCCAGGCCGCGCAGCAGCGCTTGCAAGGCCACCTCGAGCACACGCCCTGCCTGCACTCCCGCACCCTGTCCCAGCTGACCGGCTGCGAGGTCTACCTCAAGTTCGAGAACCTGCAGTTCACTGCCTCGTTCAAGGAGCGCGGCGCCCTCAACAAGCTGGCGCAGCTGAGCGAGGCCGAGCGCACCGCAGGCGTGCTGGCCGTGTCCGCAGGCAACCATGCGCAGGGCGTGGCCTACCACGCGCAGCGCCTGAAGATCCCCGCCACCATCGTCATGCCCCGCTTCGCCACCCCCGTGAAGGTGGCGCGCACCCGCAGCTTCGGCGCCAACGTCGTGCTGCAGGGCGACACCTTCGACGACGCCCGGGCGCACGGCCTGCAGTTGGCCGAGGCGCAGGGGCTCACGCTGGTGCATCCCTACGACGACCTGGCGATCGCGGCCGGGCAGGGCACGGTGGGTCTGGAGATGCTGACGCAGCAGCCCGAGATCGACACCCTGGTGGTGGCGATCGGCGGAGGCGGCCTGATCGGCGGCATGGCCGCCGCGGCGCACGCCCTGGCGCCGCGGGTCGAGGTGGTGGGGGTGCAGACCGAGCGCTTCCCCGGCGCCTGGAACGCCTTCCACGGCGGCCAGCGCGGCTGTGGCCCGGCCACGGTGGCCGACGGCATCGGCGTGAAGACCCCGGGCGTGCAGACCATGGCCCTGATCCGCCAGCACGTGAAGGACGTGCTGCTGGTCAGCGAGGACGACGTCGAGCTGGCGATCCTGATGCTGCTGGAGATCGAGAAGACCGTGGTGGAGGGCGCCGGCGCGGCGGGCCTGGCCGCGCTGCTCAAGCACCGCGAGCGCTTCGCGGGACGGCGTGTCGGCCTGGTGCTGAGCGGGGGCAACATCGAGCCGCTGATCCTGGCTGAGATCATCCAGCGCGGCATGGTCAAGTCGGGCCGCCTGGCGCGGCTGCGCCTCGACGTGCACGACGTGCCAGGTTCGCTGGCCGACGTGGCCCTGGCGCTGGGCCGGCTCGGCGCCAACATCGACGAGGTGCAGCACCAGCGGGCGTTCAACGCGCTGTCGGTCGACCAGGTGCAGATCGAGGTCGTGATCCAGACCCGCGGCCGCGCGCACGTCGAGGAGATCCTCGCCAGCCTGGGGCAGCAGGGCTACCGGGTCGAGCAGGTGCGCTGAGGAGTTTGCAACCCCTCCACACAAGCCTTCACCGGCGCTTCACGAAGCCTTCCTGCGTGCCGCCCACCATGCGGCCGCATGATGACGAGCGTTCCCTCCCTCCCCGCCACCTCCTTTTCCCAAGCTGAAACTGAAGCACCGGTCCGGCTGCCGAGCCGGGCCGAGGCGCTCTGGTTCGGCTTTCGCGCTGCCGGCCTGCAGCTGCGGCGCCTGCTGGTCGATCTGGGGCGGCGGGTACGCCGCTGGCCGCGCGGCGAGGCGCTGGCCGGGGCGCCGGTGCTGGCCGAGGTCCGCACCCCCTTGTGGGCCGACGGCCGGGCAGAGGAAGAGTTCGCCCTGGTGGCGGGCAAGGTGCACAACCTGCGCCTGGCCGTGCGGGCCTTCGATGGCGTCGAGATCCCCGAGGGCGAGGTGCTGAGCTTCTGGCACCAGCTCGGCCGCGTCACGGCGCGGCGCGGTTTCGTGCTGGGGCGCGAGGTGCGCGAGGGCTGCGTCGTCCCCACCCTGGGCGGCGGGCTGTGCCAGCTCTCGAACGCCCTGGCCACCTGTGCCGTGCGGGCCGGCCTGGTCCTGGTGGAACGCCATGGCCACACCCGCCGCATCGAGGCCGGCGAGGCGGCTGCTCCCGATGCCATCGACGCCACCGTGTTCTGGAACTATGTCGATCTGCGCGTGCGCGCCCCCCAGGCCTGGCGCATCGAGGTCGAGCTGACCCGCCACGCCCTGGTGATGCGCCTGCGCGGCTGGCAGCCGGTGGTGGCGCCTGGCCGCGTCGCGCAGGCTGCCGCACAGCCGATGACCTGGCACCGCGCCCGCCCCGGGGCGGCGAACCCGGCCCCTGCGCCGGTGGCCCGCGGCTGCCTGACCTGCAATGAGACCCAGTGCTTCCGGCACCGTGACCACAGTGCCCTGGCGGGGCAGTCCGGCCGCAGTGCCTGGCTGCTGGACACCTGGACGCCGGAGTTCGAGCGCCACCTGCAAGGACAGACCGAGGAGCGCGACGTCCTGGTGCCGCGGGCCCCGCAATGGCGCCGCTGGCGCGTGCCCGGACGCACGCCCTGGCGCGTGGACGCGCCCCACCACGTCGCCTGGGGGGTGTTCCTGCGCCGTGCGATCAGCGCGCGCTGGGCGCGCGGTGACGGTGCGGGCGGCCCGTCCAGCCGGCGCCAGGCGCGCGTGCTGCGCGGCCAGGCCTGGCTGGCGGCCGACTACGCGCGCCGCCTGAAGCCGCACCACACCCACTTGGTTGTCGACCAGGCCCTGCTGCCCTACCTGTGGCGCGAGGGCGTCCTCGGCGGCCGCCGCTTCGAGGTGCTGATGCACAGCCTGCCGATGACGGAGCTGCAGCGGCGCCTGGACGAGGCCGGCCGGCGCTGGCCGCAGGACCAGAGCCTGGGCGACTTCCGCGTGGACCCGGCCCTGGCGCGCGCCGAGGCCGAGGCCCTGCACCAGGCCGAGCGGCTGGTCACCCCGCACCGCGAGGTGGCACGGGTGCTGCAGGCGGCCGGGATGTCCACGGTGCACTGCCTGGAGTGGCAGCTGCCGGACGCCCCGACCATCGGTGCCCTGATGGCGCCGATCGCCGAGACCGCGGCCCCGTGCATCGTGCTGGGTGCCAGCGCCCTCGGCCGCAAAGGGGTGAACGAGCTGGCCCAGGCCCTGCAGGGCCATGCCTGCGAGGTCTGGGTGCTGGGCAGCCCGGCGGCCGACCCGCGGGTCTGGGGTTCGCTCACGGTGCGCGGCAGTGCTTACGGCAGCGACTGGCCGCGCCATGCCAGCGCCCTGGTGCTGCCGGCGCATGTGGAGCATGCCCCGCGCGCGGCGCTGCGGGCGCTGGCCAACGGCGTGCCCGTGATCGCCACCCCCGCCTGCGGGCTGGAGGGGCTGCCGGGCGTGATCACCGTCCCGCCCGGGGACGTGCCAGCCTTGCTGGCGGCGTTGCAGCCGTGGTTGCGCACAGGGGGCGGACGGCCCTGATAATCGTGCGGCCGTCCGGTTCTTTTCCTTTCCTTCCCCTTCTTCGACCCGCTTCCTCATCGCAAAGGAATTCCCTATGTGTGGCATCGTCGGCGCCGTCAGCCATCGCAACATCGTTCCGCTCCTGATCGAGGGGCTGCGGCGCCTGGAGTACCGGGGGTACGACTCCTGCGGCGTGGCCGTGCAGCACGGGGGGGAACTGCTGCGGGCCCGCAGCACGGCCCGCGTGGCCGAGCTGCAGAGCCAGGTCGACGCCGAGCGCATCCACAGCGGCACGGGCATCGCCCACACCCGCTGGGCCACGCACGGCGCGCCGGTGGTGCACAACGCGCACCCGCATTTCTCGCACGGCAAGACGCAGGACGGGCCGGCCCGCATCGCGCTGGTGCACAACGGCATCATCGAGAACCATGACGAGCTGCGTGCCGAGCTGATCGCGCAGGGCTACACCTTCCACAGCCAGACCGACACCGAGGTGCTGACCCACCTGATCGACCACCTGTACCGCGGCGACCTGCTGCAGGCGGTGCAGGCGGCGACGCTGCGCCTGCGGGGTGCCTATGCCATTGCCGTGTTCTGCCGCGACGAGCCGCAGCGCCTGGTGGCTGCCCGCGAGGGCTCGCCGCTGGTGCTGGGCTGGGGGGCGTCGGATGTCGACCGCTGGGAGAACTTCGTGGCTTCCGATGCCATGGCCCTGGCCGGGGTGACCGACCAGATCAGCTACCTCGAGGACGGCGACGTGGTGGACCTGCGCGGGCAGGGCGCGGCGCAGCAGGTGGGCATCACCCGCCGGGCGGCGCAGGGCGACGCCTTCGAGCCGGTGGACCGCCCGCGGCGCACCGTGCAGGCACACAGCGGCGCGGCGGAGCTGGGCCCCTACCGCCACTACATGCAGAAGGAGATCTTCGAGCAGCCCAAGGCGATCGCCGACACGCTGGACGCGGTGCTGGGCGTGGCGCCCAGCCTGTTCGGCGAGACGGCGGCGCAGGTGCTGGGGCAGGTGGAGCGGGTGCTGATCCTGGCCTGCGGCACGAGCTTCTACAGCGGCTCCGTGGCCAAGTACTGGATCGAGAGCCTGGCCCGGGTGCCGGTGAGCGTGGAGATCGCCAGCGAGTACCGCTACCGCGACAGCGTGCCCGATCCGCGCACCCTGGTGGTCACGATCTCGCAGAGCGGCGAGACGGCCGACACCCTGTCGGCCTTGAAGCATGCGCGCGGCCTGGGCATGAAGCACACCCTCACGGTGTGCAACGTGGCCACGAGTGCGATGGTGCGCGAGTGCGAGCTGGCCTTCATCACCCGGGCGGGGGTGGAGATCGGCGTGGCCTCGACCAAGGCCTTCACGACGCAGCTGGTGGGCCTGTTCCTGCTGGCCCTGACCCTGGCGCAGACCCGTGGCCGTCTGAGTGCCGAGCAGGAGGACAAGCACCTCAAGTCCCTGCGCCACCTGCCCGTGGCGGTGCAGGCGGTGCTGGCCCTGGAGCCGCAGGTGATGGCCTGGAGCGAGCTGTTCGCGCGCAAGGAGAACGCGCTGTTCCTGGGGCGCGGGCTGCATTACCCGATCGCGCTGGAAGGGGCGCTGAAGCTCAAGGAGATCAGCTACATCCATGCCGAGGCCTACCCGGCGGGCGAGCTCAAGCACGGCCCGCTGGCGCTGGTGACGGCGGAGATGCCGGTGGTGACGGTCGCCCCCAACGATGCCTTGCTGGAGAAGCTGAAGAGCAACCTGCAGGAGGTGCGGGCACGCGGCGGGGAGCTGTTCGTGTTCGCGGACGCGGGCACGCAGATCGACAGCAGTGAGGGCGTGCACGTGATCCGGCTGCCCGAGCACTACGGCCTGTTGTCGCCCCTGCTGCACGTGGTGCCGCTGCAGCTGCTGGCCTACCACACGGCCTGCGCGCGCGGGACCGACGTGGACAAGCCGCGCAACCTGGCGAAGAGCGTGACGGTGGAGTAGATCCGCCTTGGGCGGTCTTGGTCGTCACTGAGCTGAAGCCGGCCCGTGAGCGGTCCGGCAGCCGACGTTCGTTCACGACCGAGGCCCAAGAGGAAGCCTGGGCTCCTGCAGCATCTGCCGCTGCATGCCCCAGTTCTCGACAGCGCTGGCGAGCACGATCGATTCGCCGTCCGCGACGTGATCGTCAGCCTCTGCCACGGCGACGCACAGCCGCAGAACGCACGCGCGCAGCCTGGGATCCTCGACTTCGGCCATCAATTGCGCCAGGGTCCGAGGCTCGATGCGGCAGGCACCGGTCCACGTCGATGGATGTGCCGCCAGCAGGTCTTCGCAGAATTCCTGCAAGACCCTTTGCATCTGAGGATGGGTGATGCCGAGCTGCCGGTAGGCGTCGAGTCGTTCCAGGGCATCGAGTTCCTCGGGGGAAACATGCCCGTCGGCCACGAGCGTCAATGCCACGATTCGAGCCGCCGACTGTGGACTGTTGGTGGGATAGGTGCGCATGTTGACTTTCTCCTTGGTGTCGTGCCCATGGAAGAGGCCCCGAGCCGAGACTTGGCGGTCGACCATCGCCGGGTCCGTGTCGGACCCGTGGAAGACTCATTCATCCGAGCCACCCGCGCCGAAGAGGCTGAGCAGGCTCGTGAACAGGTTGAAGATGGACGCGTACAGCCCGACCGTGGCCAGCACGTAGTTGGTCTCGCCGCCGTGAACGATGCGGCTGGTCTCCACCAGGATCAGGCCCGCGGACAACAGGGCGACCATCGCGCTGACCACCAGCCCCAGCACCGGGATTTGCAGGAACACCGCAGCGAGGCCGGCCAGCAGCGCGACGACCATGCCGGCGAACAGGAAGCCGGACATGAAGCTGAAGTCGCGACGCGAGACCAAGGCCCAGGCCGACAGTGCCAGGAAGACCGCGCCGGTCGCGCCCAAGGCGATCGCGACGACCTGGCCGCCGCCTGGCAAGGCCGTCACCTTCGACAGCAGGGGGCCGAGCGTGTAGCCCATGAAGCCGGTCAGGCCGAACACCGCGGGCAGCGCCCATGCAGAGTTCTTCAGGGCGTGGACCGCGAACAGCAAGCCGAAGTACCCGACCAGCGTCAACAGCAGGCCTGGCGCGGGCCACTGGGCTGCCACGCTCGCGGCGGCCACGCCGGCACTGAACAGCAGGGTCAGGGAAAGCAGCGCGTAGGTGTTGCGCAGCACGCGTGAACTCGCGCTCTTTGAGAGGGGCTGCGGGCTGGCCCCCATCAGCAGCGTTGCCGCCGGGGCCGTTGAGGTGGGTGTGCGTGTTTCCATGTCTTGAGTTCCTTGTGCGTTGGGGTTCGGGCTGAATCAGTGTTCGATCGGCAGGGCTCGTTGCGACCGTGCTCGCAGACCATCGCCGCGGCGGCACAGCCTGAGCAGCAGGCGGCTGGCGCGGATCAATGCAGCGTCCAGCGCGCTGCGCCAATCCCGCGCCATCGCCGTGGCGAAGACCGTGCCTCGGCCCTGCGTGCACAGGGCAATCTGGCAGCGCTTGTCCACACCGCCACGCGGCCCGTTGACGTCCGTGAACTGGACGGTGGCACGCGGCACGAGCCAGGTCAGGCGGCGCATCACAAAGCGCACGCGGTGCACGGCCATGTTGCGAAGATCGCCCGCATTGCCGTGGCGGGCGTTGAAGATGACTTGCATCGAAGACCTCCATCGGTTGAAAGTGAGGCAACGATAGGCGGCCGAAATGCTTTGAAAAAGCAGAGAATGAAGAAGCTAAGCTTCCGTAAAAACTGAAATGAGCCTGGACTTCAGCTACCGCCATCTGTACTACTTCTGGGTCGTCGGAAAGGAAGGCGGCATCACGCGCGCGGCAGACCGACTCGGCATGGCGGTACAGACGGTCAGCACCCAGGTGCGTGAGCTCGAGCGCACCTTGGGTCAAACCTTGCTCAGGCCGCAAGGCCGCGGGCTGGCGCTGACCGAGGCCGGCCACGTGGCCATGCGACAGGCCGAGCAGATCTTCGCGCTCGGCGAACAGCTGCCCGACTTGCTGCGCGAGGCCGTCAGCGAGCCCAGAGTGCGGCTCGCCGTGGGCGTTTCCGACGGCGTGCCGAAGCTGGTGGTGCGATCACTCCTGCAGCCTGTGCTCGACCAGCCGCGCTTGCGCCTGTTGTGCCACGAGGGAGAGTTCGACGATCTGCTGGCCGACCTGGCGCTGCATCGCCTGGACGTCCTGCTGTCGGACCGCCCTGCGGTACCGAGCCCCACGTTGAAGGTGCACAGCCATCCGCTCGGGTCGTCCGAACTGGCATGGTATGCGCCACCGGCACTTGCGGCGGCGGCGCGACGAGGGTTTCCGCAGTCACTGTCCAAGGTGCCTGTGCTGCTGCCCACCACCCATGCCACGGCGCGCGGACTGCTGGATCAATGGTTCGAGCGGCAGGGCGTGCGGCCCAACACCGTGGGGGAGTTCGAGGACAGCGCGCTGCTGAAGACCTTCGGTGCTGGCGGCATGGGCGTGTTCCCGGCCGTGAGACTGGTTCACGACGATCTCGTCAAGACCTATGGGGCGAGATTCGTGGGTGTCTGCGAAGGGCTCAAGGAACGCTTCTTCGCCATCGCGGCACAGCGCAAGTTGCAGCACCCCTTGGTGCAGCAGCTCCTGCAGGGTTGATGGGGCGTTGGCAGGCACAGGCCTCCTGGCGGGAGTCGCCGATGGCTTCGGTAGGCTTCCGCACGGCGTGCCCGTGCACCCGCCTGCCGAGCCTGGTCAAGACCCTTGGGGGGCTTGACGTGACAGGCGCGCCTTGAGCCCGATTCCCAGCAAAGCCAGCGCGGAGAACGCCGCCCCCGCATGGAACGTGGACGCAGCCCCGAGGCGATCCCAGAGCAGGCCTGCGACGACACCGGCGATCAGCAGGGCCACGCCGCTGACCAGATTGAAGAAGCCATAGGCCGTGCCGCGAAGATCGGCCGGCGCGGTGTCGGCCACCATGGTGGCCAGCAGGCCTTGGGTGATGCCCATGTGGACGCCCCACAAGGCCACGCCCACAAGGACGGTGAACCTGTGATCGCTGCTCGCCAGCACCAGGTCCGCCGCGATCAAGACCACCAGGCCCAGCGACAGCAGGCGGGTGTGGTCGATCCTGTCCGCCAGCTTGCCGAAGGGGTAGGCCGACAAGGCGTAGACGAGATTCATCGCCACCATCACCAGCGGGACATAGGCCACGGGGATGCCGCCCTGCTGGGCACGAAGCACCAGGAAGGCCTCGCTGAACCGTGCCAGGGTGAACACGGCCCCGATGCCGACGACCCACCAGTAGGCCCCGCTCAGGCGCCTGATGTTTTCGCGCTGGATCGGGTTGGTGCGCTTGTCTCCCTCATGCCGTTCGGGCTCGTGCACGCCCAACAGCAGCAGTGCCACCGCCAGGAAGCCCGGGATGACAGCCACCCAGAACACAGCCCGGAAGTCATTGGCCCACAGCAGCATCAGCCCGACCGCCAGCAAGGGCCCGAGGAACGCGCCCACCGTGTCGAGAGACTGGCGCAGACCGAACGCGGCACCGCGCACCTCGGCCGGGGTGATATCGGCCACGAGGGCGTCGCGTGGTGCGCCCCGGATGCCCTTGCCGACGCGGTCCAGCAGGCGTGCAGTGAGCACCACACCAGTCACCGGCGCCAGGGCGAAAAGCGGCTTGGTCAGTGCGCCCAGGGCATAGCCAAAAGCAGCCAAGGCCTTGCGTTTGCCGAGGTAGTCGCTGAGTGCGCCGGAGAACACCTTGGTGATCAAGGCGACGGACTCGGCCAGTCCTTCGATGAGCCCCACCATCAACACGCTGGTCCCGAGCGTGCTGACCATGAACAAAGGCAGGAGGCTGTGGATCAGCTCGGAGGAGATGTCCATCAGCATGCTGACAAAGCCGAGAACCCAGACGCCAGAGGGAATCTTGCTGAATGGGGATGGGGTGTTCGGCATGGGCGTCAGGAGCGACAAGGGAGGGGTGACGGATTGTGTTCTGCATGCCGGCCGCGGGCATCAAAGTGGCTCGCACGTCGCTGACAGGCCATCAACTGAGTTTGTGTACATCACCCGCCAACTGGTTCTGGCTCGCCGGGCACAGGCCATGTCCAACAGACTTCAGATTGTCAAATTTCTCCCCACAATTTTTGGAGAAATTGCGAATCGCGGCCAGCTTTCTACGCTCCTTGCGGGAGCCAGACGCCGCCCGCGCGTCCGTTGTGAAGGTGAAGGTTGGTGTGGTGGTCTCCTGGGCGGGCGCAAACAAGGAGTCAATCATGAAAAACACGTTTTGCCTCTTCGACCTCAACCCACCCAGGCGGGTGCGGTTGTTGACCTCGTGGCTGCTGTTCGGTGCAGCACTCGCGGCTTGCGGCGGTGGTGGCCACGACGACGACAGCAGCTCGCCCACGGACACGGCGGCGGCCCCGCAGGCAGACTCAGCGGTCGCGTCACAGGTCTATCGCGGAATCCCCGCCGGCCCGGGTTTGACCGGCTTCTACTTCAACAACATCAACTTGAAGGGACAACCGTTCGCCATTCGCAATGAAGCGGTCGACTTCGATTGGGGGGAGGGCGGTCCCAACCAGAAAGTGGACAACTTCTCGGTCCGCTGGAGCGGTTCGATCGAGGTGTCCGACACCGGGGTGTATGTGCTGCGGACGCGGTCGGACGATGGTGTGCGGCTGTGGGTGGATGGCCTGCTCGTGATCGACAACTGGACTGGCCATGCAGCCACCGAGGACACCACCACGCCTGTGTACTGGAAGGCTGGCCAGCGCCACGCCATCATGATGGAGTACAACGAGCTGGCGGGTCTCAGCACGGCCCAGTTGCTGTGGCAGGCGCCGGGCTCGACGGCCTTTGTACCGGTGCCGGTCGACCGGCTGTTGCCTGCCGGCAGGGGGACCGGCTTGTTGGCCAGCTATTTCAGGAACCCCAACCTGGAAGGCAGTGCCGAAGTGGTGTTCATCTATCCTCAGGGGGTAAATTTTGAATGGCCCGGGATACCGTGGGGGACCAATCTGCCTCCGGACAACTTCTCGGTGCGCTGGACGGGCCTCATCGAGGCACCCGCGTCGGGTACCTACGAACTGCAGACCGAGTCTGACGACGGCATGCGGGTCTGGGTGGACGGCCAGCTCGTGATCGACAACTGGACGGCCCATGCGCCGGTCTTCGACACCAGTGCACCCTTGAAGTGGTCGGCGGGCCAGCAGCACGCCATCATCGTGGAATACCAGGACCTCGGAGGACCCGGGACGGCCCGGTTGCTGTGGCGCACGCCTGGCACGCCGGGATTCGAGGTGGTGCCCACCGATCGGCTGTATCCCACGGCCACAGGCAGGGGCCTGGAAGGCGCCTACTTCAGCAACACGGCCCTGCAAGGCGAGGCTTCGTTGACGCGCACGGAAGCCATCAACTTCCAGTGGCCGGGTGCCCCCGCCCCGGGGCTGCCGGAGGACGGCTTCTCGGTGCGCTGGCGCGGCTGGATCGAAGCGCCCGAAATCGGCTTCTACATGTTGCAGACCGTGTCGGACGATGGCGTGCGGGTCTGGGTGGACGGCCACCTGGTGATCGATAACTGGACCGCCCACGCCCCTGTCAGCGACACCAGCGAGGCCATGTTCTGGTCGAACGGGAGCCGGCATGCCATCGTGGTGGAGTACAAAGAGATCGGCGGCCCGGGCACCGCCCAGTTGTTGTGGCGTACCGTCCTCCCCAGGATGGACACCTTCGTCGTCGTGCCACCCGAACGTCTGTACCTTCCCTGATCGGGGGTTTCTTCCCCAGTCCGCAGCCAGGCTGGAGGGGCACTGCGGGTGGGTGGCGCATGGATGTTGCGCAACGCGGCGTCCATGCGCCGGCCCGATCAGGGCAAGGGGCCCTTGCATGGGCACCCGCGCTCGAAGCGCGGCCACTCGCCTGCGGCATGCCAGTGGCCATAATGGCCCGATGACTGCGATTGGAAATAGACCCGACCTTGCTTTGTGGGCCCGTCCCATGATCCCCGTGCTCCCGCGCCCCTCGAATCAGCAGGGAGCTTGACGATGTCCGACGAAAAAGAAGTCCCCCCGGGCGTCCTGCGCCTGGCGGCGCCGGTCCCGCAAGACCCCGCCACCCTGGCCGTCCCCGAACCCCTGCCGCCGCCCCCTCCGCCCCCGCTGGCCATCGACGTCACGCTGGCGCCCAAGCTCAGCCTGGCCGACTTCCAGAACGCCGTGCCGCTGGTTCGCGAGCTGAGCCTGGAAAGCCTGTCCGCGCAGGACTTCGGGCCGCTGGAACTCGCACTGACCTCCACGCCCGCGTTCGTCCAGCCCCGGACCTGGCGCCTCGACGCGCTGCGCGCGGGCGAGTGCTATCCCTTGCGCGACGTCGACGTCCAGCTCGACGGCCCGCTGCTGACCCGGCTCACGGAAGCGGAGCTGGCCACCGTCACCTTGTCGGTGCGGCCGTTCGGCACCGACGGCCCGGCGATCGCCGAAGCGTCCAAGGCGGTCGAGCTGCTGCCGCGCAACCAGTGGGGCGGGTTGTCGCACCTGCCCGAGATGGTGGCCGCCTTCGTTCAACCGAACGACCCGGCAATCGACCGGCTGTTGAAGAAGGCCGCCGACCTGTTGCGCGACCACGGCAAGGACCCCGCGCTGGACGGCTACAAGCAAGGTACCGCCCGGCGCGCCTGGGAGCTGGCCGGCGCCGTGTGGGGGGCCGTGGTCGCCATGAAGCTCGACTACGCCCTGCCGCCCGCCAGCTTCGAGCACCTCGGGCAGAAGGTCCGCGGCGCCAGCCAGATCGCCGATGCCGGGCTGGCCACCTGCCTGGACCTGACCCTGCTGTTCTGCTCGGCCCTGGAGCAGCTCGGCCTCAACCCGGTGGTGGTGTTCACCCGAGGCCATGCGCTGGCGGGCGTGTGGCTGAAGCCGGAGGAGTTCTCGACGGCCGTGGTCGATGACGTCACCGCCTTGCGCAAGCGGCTGAGGCTGCGCGAGCTGGTGCTGTTCGAGACCACCCTGGCCACCCAGCGGCCCGCGGTGCTGTTCAGCCGCGCCATCGAGCGGGGCGAGGAGCAGATCGCCGAAGGCAAGGACGACACCTTCGAGCTGGCCGTGGACATCCGGCGTGCGCGGCGCCAGCGCATCAAGCCGCTGTCCAGCCCCGAGGCCCTGCCACCGCCGGTGCCCGGCGAGGTGGCGCCTGAAGTGGAGATGGCGCTGGAAGAGGCGCCCGCGCTCCTGGACGACGAACTGCGCGAAGCGGACGAGGCCGCTCTGAACCCCCAGGACCGCCTGGCCCGCTGGCAGCGCAAGCTGCTCGACCTGTCATTGCGGAACAACCTGTTGAATTTCCGGGTGACGAAGAAGTCGCTCAAGCTCAATGCCCCGGACCCCGGCCTGCTCGAGGACCTGATGGCGCAGGGCAAGGAGATCAAGCTCCTGCCGCGCCCCGACCTGATGGACGGCGCCGACCCGCGCAGCCAGGCGATCCACGAAGGCCGCGACCAGGAGAACCTGCGGCGCCAGTTCGCGCTCGAGGCGCTGAACCGCCGGGAGGT
>CBINPE010000023.1:0-45135 GCA_966252435.1 uncultured Burkholderiales bacterium
CTCGGCCGCCTCGGCCGCCAACGCCGCCATCGACCACATGCGCGACTGGGCGCTGGGCACGCAAGGCAAGTGGGTGACCATGGGTGTGCCGTCCAACGGTGAATACGGCATCCCGAAGGACGTGATGTTCGGCTTCCCGGTCACCACGGCCGGCGGCGAGTACAGCATCGTGGAAGGCCTGGAGATCGACGCGTTCAGCCAGGAGCGCATCAACCTCACCCTGAAGGAACTTCAGGAAGAGCAGGACGGCGTCAAGCACCTCCTGTGAGGTGAGCTGACGTCTCAGCAGTGAAGCCCGCGCGGCGGGAGCAGGCCGGCCCTGTTCCCGCCGCGCACGCACATTCCCGGACCCGACTGAATGAACCCGACCGCGCACCCACGCCAGGCCCTGTTCGACGCTTCCGACCTGCCCCAGCGGCTGCCGGTCTGCGACCACTATGCCGGCGTGCCCAAGCTCATGGAGAAGAGCCTGGCCCTGCAAGCCGAGCGCGGGCCCGTGTTCGACATCACCCTGGATTGCGAGGACGGCGCGCCGGTGGGCGGCGAGGCCGAGCACGCCCTGCTGGTGGCCGAGCTGGTGATGTCGGCGGCGAACGCCCACGGACGGGTCGGCGCACGCGTCCATCCCTACAGCCACCCGGCCTTCGAGGCCGATGCCGACACCCTGCTGCGCCATGCGGGCACGCGCCTGGCCTACCTGATGATCCCGAAGGTCCAGGACCTGGCCGAGGTGAACGCGGCCTGCGGGCACATCGAACGGCTGTGCACGCAACTGGGCATCGCCACCCCGCCGCTGCATGTGCTGATCGAGACCCACGGCGGCTTGCGCGACGTCCAGGCCATCGCCGCCCACCCCCGCGTGCAATCCCTGTCCTTTGGGCTGATGGATTTTGTCTCGGCCCACCGCGGCGCCATCCCCGCCAGCGCGATGAGCGCCACAGGTCAGTTCTCACACCCGCTGGTGATGCGCGCCAAGCTGGAGATCGCGGCGGCCTGCCATGCCAACGCCAAGACGCCCTCGCATTGCGTGGTCACGGAGTTCAAGGACCACAAGGTGCTGGACCGGGCCGCCCAGACCGCCGCCCGCGAACTCGGGTATACCCGGATGTGGAGCATCCATCCTCTGCAGATCGAACGCATCATCGAGGCCTTCTCGCCCAGCACGGCAGAGCTGGACCAGGCGATCGAGATCATCCAGGCCGCCGAAGCCAACGGCTGGGGGCCCTTGCAGCATCGCCACGTGCTGCACGACCGTGCCAGCTTCCGCTACTTCTGGCACGTCATCGAGCGCGCTTCGCAGACCGGTCAGCTGCCAGTCGAGATCCAGCAGCGCTGGTTCAGTGACGGCACGGACTGAACCAGCCTGCCAACCCGGGCATCCGTCCCCCTCTCCCTCTGCCCTCCTTCCTGGAACAAGCTGTTTCAAACACCCGGGAAAACAACCCCCCTTTTGCTGTCCAGGCAGCGGACAATTCACTGTCATTTTGGAGATTGCCCATGTCGATGATGAAAACCCTTCTGGTCCCCACCCTGCTGCTGGCCCTGGTTTCCGTGGTCCAGGCGGAAAACGCGCACACCGCCGCCGCGCCCAAGAAGGCGCACCCCGCCTCGTCCCACGAACAACTGAAGGGCGAGGCCAAGGGCCTGGCGCTCGGCAATGAAGCCGCCGAAGCCGTCAGCGATAACCAGCTCGCCATCGCTTCCCGCGTCCTCACGGGCCGCGCCAGCTGCGAGTTCGACCAGAGCGTCAGCGTCGAGCCCCTGAACGGCCAACCCGGCACGTTCAAGGTGGCCTTCAAGAACGCGAACTACACCATGGTGCCGGAGGAAACCACCTCGGGCGCCGTGCGCCTGCAGGACAAGAAGGCCGGCGTGGTCTGGCTGCAGATCCCCACCAAGTCCATGCTGATGAACAGCAAGGTCGGCCAGCGCCTGGTTGACAACTGCACGCAAGCCGAGCAGCGCGTCGCAGCCGGGCAGTAAGCCTCCACCGCCTTTCCGCCCTGTTGCTCTTTCTCGAAGGGCCCCGGCAACGCTGTTGCCGGGGCCCTTCGCCGTTTCAGTGGCCGGCCCTGCCCCGGCGGCGCAGGAACACCACCGCAGCCAGTCCCACCAGCATCAAGGCGTAGGTCTGCGGCTCAGGCACAGGTGAAACCTGCCCGCCCGCGCCTCCCGAGGACGCCACCATCTCCAGGGGTGAACCCGAAGGCCCGGCGCCATGCGCCACAGGCAAGCCGGTCCCGCCCGCCTCCGCCATGCCGCCGAACAGGTTGGTGGCATGCAGCAGCCCCTGCCCCGGGCCGACGGGATAGATCAGCGCCCCGGCGCCTTCATGCTCCCCCGCCGATGCCAGAAGCAAGCCGCTCCAGCCGCTGAAGCGCTGGAGCCCCTCGAAGGAATTGACCTCCGTGCCCTCGGCCCGGCCGGCGCCCGGGGGGCTGAGGTGCGCCAGGAAGGCCAGGTCGCGGGACTCGGACACCAGCGCAGGTGCACCGACGCCACCGCAGTTCGCGCCACAGGGCAGGCCACCGACACCGGCACGGTGCGGATGCCAGCCATCCTCCGCGCCACCTGACGCGCCCCCCTCCACCGCAGCGTCACCGCCGTCACCGGCCATGCCGAGGGCCACGCCCGCGCCGGACGGCCGCGGGCCGGGACGGGCAACGGCGGGCGCGCCGCCATGCCCCCCTTGCGCATCGACGAAATCATCCGGCTGCAAGGTGCCGTCCGCCCCGTGGCCACCCAGCGGCAAGGCCTGCACGCCAGCCACGCCCATGAGCACCATCAGGGTGACCCGGGTCAGGGTTTTGATCGACTTGTTCATCGGCGCATCCTGCTCTGGCAATCAAGGATGCGGGCAGTGTCGGCCGGCACGCCAGCGGGAAACAACCCCGTGCTTGAGGGACCGCGCCCAGGCTGCGCGCCCATCCGTCAAAAGCTGCACACTTTGCCGCCTCAGCCCGGGCACCCCAGCATCGCAAAAACCTGGCGGGCGTGCGCCGCCAGCGCATCCAGCAGGCGCAGCTCGGCCTCGGGACGCCCTTCGCGCAAGGCCTGCAGCTGCGCCAGGTAGGCCGCCGGGCTGCCGCCCAGACGCGTCAGGCAATGCGATCGCCAGTTCGCGGCCTCCTCGGCCGACAGGGTGTCGGGCAGGTTGCGGGCGCGGTAGCGGAAGTACAGCGCCTCCAGGCGCTCGTCGCAGAACGAGGGCGTGCGTCCCCAGTCGTCGGCGCGCAGGCGGTCGAGCAGGCGGCGGTCTTCGGGCGTCAGCAGGCCGCCGTACAGGTCCTCGTCCACGTCGACCTCCTGCGGCTGCGCCGCCTTGGGCCGCTCGAACACGGCCCGCCACAGCGCCGTGTCGCAGTCGCGCCGGGCCAGGTGCTCGGCATGTCCCAGGCAGCGCGACAGGTCGATGCCCCAGCGCTGCGCCAGCTCGGGCCGCAGCGTCCGGAGCTGGCTGACAACCACCGGCGACTGGTTGACGTGGATGGTCTTGACCGGCAGGCGGCGCACCCCTTCCGGCAGCGCGGCCTGGGGCGAGAACAGCCGCTCCCGCACCGCCTCGGGTGACAGGCCGTCGAGCACGCAGGGGTCCTCGGCCAGGTCCCAGACGATCACCTCGTTCTTGTGGTGGGGGTGCGGCGCCAGCGGCCAGACCATCGCCAGGCAGCCCCGCTGCACGCCGTACATCCCCGAGACATGCCAGAACGGCCGGCCCACGCCGATCTCGGCCAGCACCCGGTGCTTGTCGCGCAGCCCGACGCAGAAGTCCCACAGGCGCGGGCTGCGCTGGCGGATGCGCCGGGCCAGGGCCACCGTCGCACGCACGTCCGACAGGGCGTCGTGGGCGTGGTCGTGCAGCAGCCCGTTGGCCTGCGCCAGGTCGGCCAGCTTGAAGGAGGGCTGGCCCTCGGCGTTGCGCGGCCACTCGAGCGTCTCGGGCCGGAAGGCGTGCGCGCAGCGCACCGCGCCCAGCAGGTCCCAGCGGCTGCACTGGTTCTGCCACTCGCGGGCATAGGGATCAAGGAGGGTGCGCCAGAACAAGAAGCGCGTGACCTCGTCGTCGAACTTGATCGAGTTGTAGCCCGCGCCGATGGTGCCGGGCGCGGCCAGCTCGGCGTGGATCAGGTCGGCGAACGCCCGCTCGCCCAGCCCGGCTTGCGCACACTGTTGGGGCGTGATGCCGGTCAGCAGGCAGGACTCGGGGTCGGGCAGGCGGTCGGGCGAAGGCTGACAATACGCCATCACCGGCTCGGCCACCTCGTTGAGCTCCAGATCAGTGCGCACGCCGGCGAACTGGGCCGGCCGGTCGCGGCGCGGGTCGCGCCCGAAGGTCTCGTAATCGTGCCAGAAGAAGCTGCTCACGCTGGCCGCGGCGCGGTTGATGGGGGTCACAGTCGGCATGGTTCTCATCGACACAAGATAACTCACCCACACCTCGAAGCGACCTGGGGAAGCGGTTAATATTCGCCGCCCTTTCCGGGGCCAGGCAGTATCGAAAACGACGCAGCGAAACGCCCGGTGGCGTCCAGCGCGGCGGACCGTGAAGAATGATGCGCCGAACTTCTTTCCTCGAGGACATCATGACCACATCGTCTCGCTGGCCCATCGTCGTTCCGGTCCTGATCGTCGGCAGCCTCGCCGGCTGGCTCGCCTGGCAGCGCTGGCAGCCGCTGCATCCCAAGGCCCCGCCACCGCCCGCGGTAGAGGCGGCCGCGCCCGCACCGGCGCCAGCCTCCGCCCCCACGAGCCCGGCTGCGCCAGCGGTCCGCTTCCCGGTGGAGGCCCTGGCCGACGCGAAAGACCCACCGCTGCCCGCACCGCCCGCCCCGGTCACCGGCATCGAGCCCCAGGTCTCCGAGCTGCTGTTCGCCCTGCTGGGCAAGGACAACGCGCTGTCGCACCTGGTGCTGGACGGCTTCCCGAACCGCCTGGTGGTCACGGTCGACAACCTGCCCCAGAAGCACGCCAGCACCCGCTTCTGGCCGGTCGAGCGCACCGCGGGGCGCTTCACGGTCACGCAGCCCTCCGGCAGCACGACGATTGCCGACGCCAACGCCGCGCGCTACGAGGGCTTCGTGCGCTTCGTCGAGGCAATCGACATGAAGAAGGCCGTGCAGGTCTACGCACGGCTGTACCCGCGCTTCCAGCAGGCCTACGAGCAGCTGGGCTACCCCGGCAAGTACTTCAATGACCGCCTGGTCGACGTCATCGACCACCTGCTGGCCACCCCCACCCTCGACCGGCCGCCCAAGGTGCGCCTGACCGAAGTCAAGGGCCCGTACGAATCCGCGCGCCCCTGGCTGCACTATGAATTTGAAGACCCGGCCTTGGAAGATCTGTCGGCTGGGCAGAAAATACTGGTTCGCATGGGGCAGGCCCATGCGCAACGAGTCAAAGTGAAGCTGATCGAACTGCGCGTTCTGCTGACGCGCGGCGCGGTTGCGCGATAGCCTGCCCGACAGTTCCACGACAACCTGCCCCTGCACAATTCCTAAATTTTCCCTTCACCAGAGAGCTCCATGACCACTGCCAAAGCCCTGTCAGCACAACGCGCCCCCCATGCTTTCGCCAAAACCCTCAAGAAGTTCGTGACAGCGGGCGGCAAGGAGGGCCAGTTCTACTCCCTGCCCGAGTTGAGCAAGGTCTACCCCAACGTGAACCGCCTGCCGGTGTCGTTGCGCATCGTGCTGGAGAGCGTGCTGCGCAACTGCGACGGCAAGAAGGTCACCGCGGAACACGTGGCGCAGCTGGCCAACTGGCAACCCAACGCGCCGCGCGTCGACGAGATCCCCTTCGTGGTGGCGCGCGTGGTGCTACAGGACTTCACCGGCGTGCCCCTGCTGGCCGACCTGGCCGCCATGCGCAACGTGGCCGCCGACCTGGGCAAGGAACCCAAGCGCATCGAGCCGCTGGTGCCGGTGGACCTGGTGGTCGACCACTCCGTGATGATCGACCACTACGGCAACAAGAAGGCGCTCGACCTGAACATGAAGCTCGAGTTCGAGCGCAACCAGGAGCGCTACGAATTCATGAAGTGGGGCATGCAGGCCTTCGACACCTTCGGCGTGGTGCCCCCGGGCTTCGGCATCGTCCACCAGGTCAACCTCGAGTACCTGGCGCGCGGCGTGCACAAGGGCCGCAAGGACAGCGACCAGGCCGGCGTGTACTACCCTGACTCGCTGGTCGGCACCGACAGCCACACCACCATGATCAACGGCATCGGCGTCGTGGGCTGGGGCGTGGGCGGCATCGAGGCCGAGGCCGGCATGCTCGGCCAGCCGGTCTACTTCCTGACGCCCGACGTGGTGGGCTTCGAGCTCACCGGCCGCCTGCGCGAAGGCGTCACCGCCACCGACCTGGTGCTGACCGTCACCGAGGTGCTGCGCAAGCACAAGGTGGTGGGCAAGTTCGTCGAGTTCTTCGGCGAGGGCACCGCCAGCCTGGCGCTGCCGGACCGCGCCACCATCGCCAACATGGCCCCCGAGTACGGCGCCACGATGGGCTTCTTCCCGGTCGACGAGAAGACCATCGAGTACTTCAAGGGCACCGGCCGCACGAGCAAGGAGATCGAGGCCTTCGAGGGCTACTTCCGGGCCCAGAAGATGTTCGGCATCCCGAAGGCGGGCGAGGTCGACTACTCCGCCGTGGTGCAGCTCGACCTGGGCACCGTCGCCCCCAGCCTGGCCGGCCCGAAGCGGCCGCAGGACCGCATCGAGCTGGGCCACGTCAAGGGCCAGTTCAGCGAACTGTTCAGCAAGCCCGCCGCGGCCAACGGCTTCAACCAGGCGCCCGACAAGCTGGGCCAGAGCTTCACCACCCGTGACGGCCTGACGCTGCGCAACGGCGACGTCCTGATCGCCGCCATCACCTCCTGCACCAACACCTCCAACCCTGGCGTGCTGCTGGCCGCCGGCCTGCTGGCCAAGAAGGCGGTGGAGGCGGGCCTGAAGGTGCAGCCGCACATCAAGACCTCGCTGGCCCCCGGCTCGCGCATCGTCACCGAGTACCTGGAGAAGGCGGGGCTGCTGCCCTACCTGGAGAAGCTGGGCTTCTTCGTGGCGGGCTACGGCTGCACCACCTGCATCGGCAACGCGGGCGACCTGACGCCGGAGATCAACGAGGCCATCGTCCAGAACGACCTGGTGTGCGCGGCCGTGCTGTCCGGCAACCGCAACTTCGAGGCGCGCATCCACCCCAACCTGAAGGCCAACTTCCTGGCCTCGCCGCCGCTGGTGGTGGCCTACGCGATCGCCGGCTCGGTCACCCGTGACCTGATGACGGAGCCGGTGGGCAAGGGCAAGGGCGGGCGCGACGTCTTCCTCGGCGACATCTGGCCGAGCAGCGAGGAAGTGCACGCGCTGATGAAGTTCGCCATGGACAGCAAGGCCTTCCGCGAGAACTACGAGAAGGTCTCCTCGAAGCCGGGCAAGCTGTGGGAGCAGATCAAGGGCCGCCCGGGGCAGGTCTACGCCTGGCCGGCCTCGACCTACATCGCCAAGCCGCCGTTCTTCGAGGGCTTCACGATGGAGCCCACCGCCGCCTCGATCGGCGTGCAGGGCGCGCGCGCCATGGCGCTGTTCGGCGACTCGATCACCACCGACCACATCTCCCCCGCGGGTGCGATCAAGGAAGCCTCGCCGGCCGGCGCATGGCTGAAGGACAACCACGTCTCGAAGGCCGACTTCAACTCCTACGGCTCGCGCCGCGGCAACCATGACGTGATGATGCGCGGCACCTTCGCCAACGTGCGCATCAAGAACCTCATGATCCCGGCCGCGGCCGACGGCTCGCGCGAGGAAGGCGGCGTCACGCTGTTCCAGAACGAAGGCCCGCTGAAAGGCCAGAAGCTGTTCATCTACGACGCGGCCATGAAGTACATGGCGGCCGGCACGCCCACCGTGATCTTCGCGGGCGAGGAGTACGGCACCGGCTCGTCGCGCGACTGGGCGGCCAAGGGCACCCAGCTGCTGGGCATCAAGGCCGTGGTGGCGCGCAGCTTCGAGCGCATCCACCGCAGCAACCTGGTGGGCATGGGCGTGCTGCCCCTGCAGTTCAAGGGCACCGACAGCTGGCAGTCCCTGGGCATCCAGGGCGACGAGGTCTTCGACATCCAGCTGGGCACCGAGATCAAGCCCCAGCAGGACGCCACGCTCGTCATCACCTCGCCCAGCGGCGACGTGAAGATGGTGACGCTGACGCTGCGCATCGACACGCCGATCGAGGTCGACTACTACAAGCACGGCGGCATCCTGCCGTACGTGCTGCGGCAGTTGCTGGCGGCCTGAGGCACCACGCTGAAACAAGGAAAGGGGTGGCGCAGGCCGCCCCTTTTTCTTTTCAGGCGGCGAGGCCAGGCTCAGGAACGCCAGCGCAGCCCCTGTGGTCTGCCTGGCAGCACGCCACGCCAGAACACCGCCACATTGCCGCACAGCACCAGCAGCAATCCAAGGAAGGCCGGCGCCGTCCAGTGGTAGCCCTCGACCAGGGACGAAACGCTCAGTGCCACCACCGGGAACAGCACGGTGCAGTAGGCGGCGCGGTCGGCCCCGAGCCGGCCGACCAGCGTCAGGTAGGCGGTGAAGCCGATCACCGAACCAGGAATCGCCAGGTAGAGCCAGGCGGCCAGGTAGGTGGGCGAGAGATCGAAGCTCGGCACTTGCCCACGCACCAAGGCCCAGGCCGAGACCAGCAGGGTACCGGACAGCATCGCCCAGGCGTTGGTCTGCAGCGGCTGCAGGCCCCGGCGCTGCAAGGCACCGGACAGCAGGTTGCCCAGGGAAAAGCAGTAGGTGCCGGCCATCGCCAGGGCCAGGCCGCGCAATGTGGGCGGCTGGCCCAGATCCTTCAGCACTTCGGGGCCGAACAGGAGCAGCAGCCCGGCCAGGCCGAGCGCGGCGCCCAGCAGTGCCCGGCGCTGCAGCGACCGCCCCAGGAAGACGCGGGCGTTCAAGGCGTTCCACAGGGGCGCGGTCGAGAAACACACCGCCACCAGACCGCTGGCAATCCAGCGGCTGGCCTCGAGGAAGAACAGGAAGTTCAGGCAGAACAGGCACAGCCCCTGGGCCAGCAACAATGGCCAGGCCGCGCGCGGCGGCAGCCGGGCTTCGCGCCGCCAGGCCAGGACGCCGAACAAGACGATGACCGCCAGCGCAAAGCGCCAGGCGATCGACCAGGCGATGGGCACGACACCCAGTTGCAGCTTCATGGCGATCCAGGTGGTTCCCCAGATCAGGACAACCAGGGCATACAGCACGGCGGAGGAATTCATGGCGGCAGTTTTGCAGGCGCCACGGGCCGACGCTGGCAAATTCTTGCTGTTTTGTGCCCCATGCACGGCCAGGCCCGGCCGGCGCGGCATAAGCTCCAGACCATGCCCTCCGACGCCGTGCCCGCCCAACTCGATGTCTACCGTGCGCTGCTGCAGTCACGGGCCGAGCCCTTGCGCGCGATCTCGCTGGGCCTTGATGGCGCCTGGCTGGTGCATTGGCACAACGGCGGCAGCGACACCATCTACGAGCAGCCCGCGCACCACACGCTGTCGCTCTACCTCGAAGGCGGGGAGGCGGTGCGCTGCCTGGACCAGCCCCGCGCACGCGGAGCGCCCGGCGCCTTGTGCTGCCTGCCGGCCGGCCATGTGTCGCGCTGGGCGGTGCGGGGTTCGCTGAGGCTGCTGCACCTGTACCTGCCGCGCCTGCCGCTGGCCCTGGCCGCCGAGCAGTGGCTCGACCGCGACCCACGGCTGGCCCACCTGGACGATCGCATCTTCTTCGACGACCCGCTGCTGGCCCGGCTGGGCCAGGGAATCGCGGCGCTGGACTGGCGTGAGACGGATGCCACGCTGCGGCTGCAGGAGCTCGGGCTGCAGATGCAGGCGCGGTTGCTGTCGGCCCATTGCGCCAGCCCGCGCCCCGCACCGGTGCTGCGCGGCGGCCTGGCGCCACAGGCCCGGCGACGGGTGCTCGATCGCGTCGAAGCAGCGCTGGCCGATGGCAGTGCCATCGACCTGCCCACGCTGGCGGGCACTGCCTGCCTGTCGCCCTACCACTTCGCACGCATGTTCAAGACAAGCTTCGGCATGAGCCCGCATGCCTGGGTGATGCAACGCCGGCTGTCCCGCGCTCGCCGGCTGCTGGCCGACGGCCGCCTGAGCCTGCAGCAGGTGGCCATCGATGCAGGCTACGCCCACCTGAGCCACCTGAACGCCGCCCTGCGCCGCGCCGGGCTCGGCAGCGCGACGCGCTACCGGCACGCGGCCCTCGCCGACCGTGAGCAACCCGAGGAAGGGCACCACTGAGGGGCCCCCGGGCGGTGCCTCGCGCACCTGCAGAATCCACCCTCTGGACGCGGTGCCGTCTCGCACCGGGTCATTCCTCATTCCTTGCGGAGAACACCAATGAGAATCCTGCACACCATGCTGCGCGTGGGCGATCTTCAGCGCTCCATCGACTTCTACACGAAGGTGATGGGCATGCGCCTGCTGCGCACCACCGAGCGACCCGAGCAGAAGTACACCCTGGCCTTCGTAGGCTACGGCACCAACCCCGAGCACGCCGAGCTGGAGCTGACCTACAACCACGGCGTCGACCACTACGAGATGGGCACTGCCTTCGGGCACATCGCCATCGAGGTCCCCGACGCCCGCGCCGCCTGCGAGAAGATCCAGGCGCTGGGCGGCCAGGTCACCCGCCCAGCAGGGCCGGTCCAGGGCGGGCAGAGCGTCATCGCCTTCGTGGTGGACCCTGACGGCTACAAGATCGAGCTCATCGAACGGCGCGCGCATTGACGCAAGGGCGCAAGCGCCTCGCACCCGCGTGCTTATTCACGCGCCGGGGAGTGACTTACCTCACATCCCCCTCCTCCCACGATTTCGATACTGATGCCGTGCCCGAAGAAATCCTTCGTGCATGGGCGGAGGCGCTGCCTGCATCACCTGCATGCCCCGCCCCTTCAGCAACCGCATCTTGGGAGAATGCCATGTCAACGAAAGAACTCACCCCCGAAGAACTGAAGCAGGTGTCAGGCGGCGTCCTGGCCACCAGCTTCGTCGCACCCTCAGCCGGCGCCTCGCTGGCCGGCTCGCTGTCCCAGCCGGGGTCCTCCGTGGCCATCCGCTGCTGTGCCTGTCACTGCTGCAGCTGCCACCTGCCCGCGTCCATCGAAGGGCTCGCCGTCAACCCGGCCCAGATGTAAGCCCCTCGCGCCCCGGCGTCCGGAGGTACCCCGGGCGCCAGGGCCTTTCATCGATCGCACTGCCCTTGGAGGACATCCCATGATCACCGAGGCCCAACTGCGCGAGGCCTTCCTGCCCGCGCCAATGAAGTACTACTTCGACAAGAAGCTGGCCCCCCTGCCCAGCGAGGAGGTCACAGCCCGCATCGAAGAGCTGCTGAAGTACCTGAACATGAGCGTGTACTGCCTGGGCGACATCCCCTTCACGCTCGAGATCGACGAGGTCTGGCACCTCTGGATCATGGAGACGGCGGCGTACGCCACCCTGTGCGACAAGCTGCACGGGCGCAAGTTCATCCACCACTCGTCCAGCGACTACGCCGAGTACTTCGACGCGCATGCCAAGAAGCGCACGGTCGATTTCGAGAAAGGCCTGGCCATCCTCAGCGCCTACGTCCTGAACTACGGCCCCTTCCGCGCCGATCGGGTGCGCTACTGGCCGCTGGCGGAACAGGTGTTGAAGGACACCGGCTGGTCGCTCGACGAATTCAACACCTGGCTGCGCACGGGCGCAGTTCCCGGGCAGGTGGCTGCCCTGGCTGCCTGAGCCTGAGCCACCGCCATGGACACCTCCACGCCCCTGTTCCGCCAGGCCGTGCTGGACCACCAGCGGACCCGCACCACGGGAAACCTGCTGCTGGTCCTGCCGCCCTCCCTGCACGTGATGGCGGCTTTCGCGGCCTGCCTGGGGGCGCTGCTGGCCCTCTTCGTCGCGGTGGGCACCTACACCCGCAAGGAGCGCGTGAACGGCGTGCTGCTGCCCCAGGCCGGATTGACCCGCATGGTGGCGACGCAGCCCGGCGTGGTGGTCGAACGACTGGTGCAGGAAGGGCAGTTCGTCCGCAAGGGGACGGTGATGTTCCACCTCCAGGGCATGAACAGCGCGGGCGGCAGTGCCGACGTCCAGCAGGACATCGGCCGTGAGCTGCGTCTGCGGGAAGACTCCCTGAAGGCCGAGCTGGACCGGCAGCTGGCGCTGAACCGGCTGGAGACAGGCGCGACGCAGCAGCGCCTCCTCAGCCTCGAGCGCGAACTCGACCAACTCGCGCAGATCGAGACCGTGGCGCGTGCGCAGGAGAACCTGGCCCGCCAGGGGCTGGCCCGCCAGCAGGCGCTGGCCGACGTGGGCTACATCTCCAAGCAGCAGTTGCAGCAGCCCCAGGACGCCCTGCTGGCACAGCAGCTCAAGATCAAGGAGACCGAGCGCCTGCGCACCAGCCAGCAACGCGAACGCGACAGCCTCCAGTCGACCTTGATGGAGCTGCAGCTCAAGGGCCGCAACCTCAACGCCCAGCTTGACCGTGCCCTGTCCTCGGTCAAGCAGGAGCAGCTGGAGAACCAGGTCCGTCAGGGGCAGCAGGTGCGTGCCCCGCAGGACGGCCTCGTGGCCGCCGTGCTGGCCGAACCCGGGCAGATGCTGACGGCGGGCAGTCCCTTGGTGCAGCTGGTGCCCGCCGACAGCGCGCTGCAGGCGCACCTGTACGCCCCCAGCCGGGCCATCGGCTTCATCCGCGCCGGGGCGCCAGTGCAGCTGCGCTACCAGGCCTACCCCTACCAGAAGTTCGGCCAGCAGGCCGGCGTCGTCAGCCAGATCTCGCGGGTGGCCGTGGCGCCGGGCGACCTGCCCTACCCCGGCACGGACGGCGAGGCGCTGTACCGGATCACGGTGACGCTGGCCGCGCAACGGATCACCGCCTACGGCCGCGACGAGCCGCTGCATGCCGGCATGCGCCTGGACGCCGACATCGTGCTCGACCGTCGCCGCCTGTACGAGTGGATCCTGGAGCCGCTGTACAGCGTGTCCGGCAAGCTGGCCGGGGACCGCGTGGCCGCCCCGGCCCCCAACGCCCTGTAGGCCCGTCCATGCTGCACGCCGACCCGCTCACCGACGCCTCGCTGGCACAGCGCCTGCAACTGGGGCGGCACGCCGCCCGGGTGCCGGTGGTGCTGCAGACCGAGGCGGCGGAATGCTCGCTCGCCTGCCTGGCGATGGTGGCAAGCAGCTTCGGCCTGGCCACCGACATCGCCGCCCTGCGCCACCGCTTCTCGCTGTCCCTGAAGGGGGTCACGCTGGCCGACATGATGCGCATGGCCGACCAGATCGGCTTTGCCTGCCGCGCACTGCGCATCGAGATGAGCGACCTGGCGCGGCTGCCCACGCCCTGTGTGCTGCACTGGGACCTGAACCACTTCGTCGTGCTGACGCAGGCCGGGCCGAAGCACATCGAGATCCACGACCCGGCCCGCGGCGCCCGCCGCCTGAGCCTGGCGGAGGCCTCCCGCTCTTTCACCGGCGTGGCGCTGACCTTCTCCACCACGCCGGCGTTCAAGCCCGGTGAAGCCCGCCGGCGCATCCGCCTGCGCCAGGTCTTCGGGCAGACGCGCGGACTGCAGCGCTCCCTGGGCGTCATCTTCACGCTGGCCCTGGCGCTGGAGCTGTTCGCACTGGCGGGCCCGGTCTTCAACCAACTGGTCGTGGACCAGGTGCTGCTGAGCAGCGACCGCGAACTGCTCACCGTGCTCGGCCTGGGCTTCTCCCTGCTGCTGCTCACGCAACTGGGCATCTCGGCGCTGCGCGGGTGGGCCGTGCTGTACCTGTCGGCCACGTTCAACATCCAGTGGGCGGCCAGCATCTTCCGGCACCTCACGCGGCTGCCCCTGGCCTGGTTCGAGAAACGGCACCTGGGCGACATCTCCTCACGCTTCCGCTCGCTCAACACCATCGAGAAGGCCCTGACCAGCCAGGTGATCGAACTCCTGCTCGACGGCCTGATGTCGGCTGGCGCGATCCTGATGATCCTGCTGTACGCCCCCGCCCTGGCCGGCATCGCGCTGGCGGCCCTGCTGGCCTACGCCGCCTACCGCGGCGTGTACTACGCCCGCCTGCGGCGCGCCTCGGAATCGCAGATCGTGTTCGCGGCCAAGGCCGACAGCTTCTTCCTGGAGACCCTGCGCGGCATGCAGACCATCCGCCTGATGAACGCCACTGCAGACCGCGCCACCCGCTGGCTCAACATGGAGGTGGACCAGCGCAACGCCGGCCTGTCGGTGGCCCGGGTCGAGCTGGCCAGCCGCATCGCCAACAGCCTGGTCTTCGGCATCGAAGGGATCGCGCTGCTGTGGGTGGGGGCGCTGATGGTGATGGACAACCGCCTGTCGATGGGGATGCTGTTCGCCGCCCTGGCCTTCAAGGACCAGTTCTCGACCCGTGCCGGCAACCTGATCAACCAGTTCATCGCGCTCAACATGCTGCGCCTGCAGGCCGAGCGCCTGGGCGACATCGTGCTGGAGGACACCGAGGACGATGCCTCGCACCACCCGGCCGACCTCGACGCCCTGCCGCCGGTGCTGGAGATGGTCGACGTGTCGTTCCGCTACGCCGACAACGAGCCCTGGCTGCTGCACCACTGCTCGCTGCGAATCGAGCCGGGCGAGTCGATCGCCCTCACGGGCGCCAGCGGCAGCGGCAAGACCACCCTGATGAAGATCCTGCTGGGCCTGCTGCAGCCGGTCGAAGGCGAGGTGCGCTACGGTGGGGTCGACATCCGGCGGCTGGGGCTGGCCGCGTACCGCAGCCGGATCGCGGCCGTGCTGCAGAACGACGAGCTGTTCGCCGGCTCGATCGCCGAGAACATCTGCTTCTTCTCGCCCGAGCCGAAGCAGCCGGCGATCCAGGCCGCGGCCCGCGCAGCCGCGGTGGCCGGCGACATCGAGCGCATGCCCATGGGCTACCACACCCTGGTGGGCGACATGGGCACCAGCCTGTCAGGCGGGCAGAAGCAGCGGCTGCTGATCGCCCGGGCGATCTACCGCGAACCCCGCCTGCTGTTCATGGACGAAGCCACCAGCCACCTCGACACCGCCAACGAGGCGGCGATCAACACCGTCCTGTCGGGGCTGCCCATGACCCGCTTCATGATCGCCCACCGCCCCAGCACCGTGAAGGCCGCCCGCCGCCGGCTGCACCTGCACGCAGGCCAGGTGGTGGAGATGCAGACCCAGCACCAGCTGCTGCAAAGCGCGTCGTGACCTCCCGGCCTGCACTCAGACGCGGACGTTCAGCAAGGAACCGAGCATCTCGCTCTCGGTCTGCACGGTGCGCAGGTTGGCGGTGAACAGCTGCAGGGCCTGACGCTCCTGGACCAGGTCCGTGGCCAAGTCGCTGCCAGGCTCCGCGGCCTGCGCCAGGCGGGTCTGGGTGCCCCCTTCCGGGAGCGTGTCCTGCTGGACCAGCTGACGCCGGAAATGGGGCGTCTGGGCGTTGGCGATGTTGTGCCCCGCGCTGGACAGCTGGGTCATGGCCGCATTCATGCCCGACAACGCAATCGTGGACACCTTCATGACCCCACCTCCCATCCCAAGACGACTTGATCGACTTATCGACCCGCCCGGCCGGGACTTGAGGGGCAAGTTGAAACCAATTGTTTCTTTGCCGTGGTCAGCGGGCGCCCCGCGCCAGGGCGAAGAGGCGCTGCCCCGTTTGCACCGCCAGGAGCACCAGGGCCCCGGCCAGGATGCCGGCCAGGCCATTGATCAGCGGCTCGACCAGGACACTCAGCCAGACCCAGCCTTCCCCGACGGCCAGGGTGGCGCGCTGCACCAGCAGCTCGGCGCGGTGGTGCAGCCACTCCAGGCCGTGCACCAGGATGCCGCCGCCCACCAGGAACATCGCGGCCGTGCCGGCCACCGAGAGAAACTTCATCAGCCAGGGTGCGCCCACCAGCAGGACCCGGCCCACCGCCTGCTGGAAGCCGCCCCCGCGCCGCACCAGGTACAGGCCCAGGTCGTCCAGCTTGACGATGCCGGCGACCAGGCCGTACACCCCGACCGTCATCAGCGCCGCCACGCCCGCCAGCACGCTCAGCCGCGTCACGAGCGGCTGGGTGGCCACCGAGCCCAGGGTGATCACGACGATCTCGGCCGACAGGACGAAGTCAGTGCGGATGGCGCCTTTGATCTTGTCCTTCTCCAGGGCCACCATGTCGACCTCGGGGTCCGCCAGGGCAGCGCTCAGGCTGTCGTGGTGATCCTGGTCCTCCTTGCCGTGCAGGAAGCGATGGGCCAGCTTCTCGAACCCTTCGAAGCAGAGGTAGGCCCCGCCCAGCATGAGCAGCAGGGTCACCACCCAGGGGGCAATGGCGCTGACCACCAAGGCCGCCGGCACGAGGATCACCTTGTTGAGCAGGGACCCCTTGGCCACGGCCCACACCACAGGCAGCTCGCGGTCGGCATTGACACCGGTGACCTGCTGCGCGTTGAGGGCCAGGTCGTCGCCCAGCACGCCGGCGGTCTTCTTCGCCGCCACCTTCCCCAGGACGGCCACGTCGTCCAGGATGGTGGCAATGTCGTCGATGAGGGCCAGCAGGCTACCAGCAGCCATGGATCGGGGCTCCGTGCAAGAAAGAGGAAAGGAAGGGGAACGGCGATGCGCACGCGGGGACGGGCCGCCGCTGCGCCCGCCATCCTACCAACAGCGCCCGGCGCTCAAGCGCGGGAAGTCGGCAGGCCCAGCAGTTCGAGGGCAAGGGTGTGAAGCGCCCGCTCGGGGTTGACCAGCTCGTGCAGGATGTGGAAGTGGTCTACGCCAGGCAGGGCCTCGCACACGGGCACCACCTTGGGCCCCCAGGCCTGCCGCAGGAGGCCGTTCTGACGCAGGTGCTCCTCGCTTTCCAGGCCGCCCACCACGGTGAAGAGCGGGCCCTTCGGGGCGGGGAAGCGCACCGGGCTGAGCTTGCGCACGGAGGCGCTCGTGAGGTGCAGGTCGGCCTGCAGGTAGGGTGCATGGCGCAGCGGCTCCAGGTCGAACACACCGGAGATGGACAGTGCGGCGCGCACCAGCTGAGCCGGCAGGTCGGCCGCCACGGCGGGCCACAGGCAGCTGAGCATCATGCTGGCCAGGTGTCCGCCGGCCGAGTGGCCGACCACCACGATGCGGCGCGGATCCCCGCCGTACAGCGCAGCGTGGCGGTAGACCCAGACAAGGGCCTGCACCATCTGCAGCACGATCGCCTCGAGGCTGGCCACCGGGCACAGCGCGTAGTTCGGCACGACCACCATGGCCCCGGCATCGACGAAGCTCGGGGCGATGAAGGAGTGCTGGTGCTTGTCGAGCGAGCGCCACCAGCCGCCGTGGATGAACACCAGCACGGGGGCCTGTGAGCAGGTGGCGGGGAACACATCCAGTGTTTCGTTGAGCCCGGGTCCGTAGGCCACGTCCAGCCGGCGCGACATTCCTTCCCTGGCGGCCATCGAAGCGCGGGCCCAGCCCTCGAACACCAGGGCGTGGTCCGGACAGCGGGCGCGGTTGTTGTACTGGGAATTGAGCCAGGAGGGGTCAAAACGGGTCATGCTTGCTCCGATGAGGTGTGCCGAGAGGGACCAGACGAAGAACCGAACAATGCCGCAGGCATTTGTACCCTGAAGCGGAGCCTGCGCCAACGGCCAGCGACGTCGTGGGCGGCACGGAATCCAGCACGGCGCGGGGAATGGGTCTTTTTTTTGCTAAAGTGGCGGCTGCGGGGGGGTAGCTCAGTTGGGAGAGCGTCGCGTTCGCAATGCGAAGGTCGGGAGTTCGATCCTCCTCTCCTCCACCACACACAAGGCTCGGATGTCCTCCGGGCCTTTTTCTTGCCCACGCCCATCAACAAGGCCCACCCCTTGGCCCCGTGGCGCCACCCCGCCCTTTCGGTACGCAAATTCAGCAGACGAATATCAATCTCGAATTTGGAGGCGTGCTAGGCTTTATACCCATTTTCTTTGCGACGCCAAAATGAACTTCCATCGAATTCTCGTGCCGATTGATTTCTCCAGCGAATCCCTCAAGGCCTACGAGGTGGCGAAGGCGCAGTTTGGTGACCAGGGCAAGACAATCATCCTGCTCCATGTCATGGAAAGTATTTCCTCGGATGTCGAGAACGATCCCCAGGTGGGCATGCGTTTCGTCGACGAGCGTGACCGCAAGCTGAAAGCCCTTGTCGAGGGCGAGCCCAACCAGTGGGCCGATGTGGAGATCGTGATCATCGCTGGCAAGTCGGTGGACCGGATCGTCCAGACCGCACTCGACCAGCGCGCCGACCTCGTGGTCATGGGCGCGCATGGCACCAGCGGCCTCGTCGAGGGATTGTTCGGCAGCACCACCTACAACGTCACCCGCAAATTGCACTGCTCGGTGCTGGTGGTCAAGTAATACAAAACTCAATCGCAAATAATCATTTGCGGCCCGGCAAATAATAATATTTATCGCGAGCCGGAAATTTACTCGGCCTCGGCAAAATACTGTCCCACGGAAATTGCCGAAACCAGTTTCTCGACCTTGTTGAACTGAAAACCCGCAGGGCTCTGTTCGAACATGAACGGGGCCCCTTCCTTGGACACCGGCTTGGCCTTGCCGTAGATCTTGGCGGCCTCCGCCACGGCAAGACCGGTGTGCACCCCTTCCGCGGTCTGGCAGCGCTCATCCAGCGATTGCAGGCCGATGACCTTGGCGGTCTCCGGCGGTGCGAGGCCGTACAAGGCGCCCCCCTCGTCCAGCAGGATCTCGATGCCGAAGATGCCCTCACCCGTGGCGCCGGCGAGTTGCTCGAAGCGGCGCGGAAGGAGCGGCGTCAGGATGCGGCTGGAGGACGACAGGGCCAGTTCGCCCGCATAGGCCTTCTTCAGCTCCGCATAGGTCATGCCAAGCCGGGCGCGGTCCATGCTGGTGGCAGTGATCTGGCAGGTCTTCGGCCGTTGGCGGTCCTGTTCGAGGACCTGGTCGGCGCTCACCTGGGAACGGGCCATGTCCGTCTGCAAGTCATGGTGGACCAGGGCCTCCGTGATCATGACGTCGGCAGGCTTCAGGTCGCTTTCCGCGTATTTTTTCGGCTCGCCGCTGTCGGTGGACGGCGGCATCTCCAGGGGCTTGTCGAGCACGAAGTAGATCGCGGGCCTGGCGGTGAACTTCAGGCCGTTGGTGGGGTCCTCGCCCTCGGCATAGGTACGGGGGAAATCGATGACGAATTCCTTGTAGCGCTTCAGGCCGTCCTTGGCGGACTGCTGGGGCCCGACACCCTCGGCGGTGCGGCACTGCGCATTGAAGGTCCCCGCCTCCACGAGCAGAGCCGCATCAGGCACGGCCTTGCCGAACTCGATCGCACGGTCGGCGAAGGTGGTGAACACCAGCGCATTGCGCGGGTCGGCATGGAACGCCTGAGGGTCGACGCCCGCAGCCGGCTTGGGAAAGACCACCACGCTGTTGGCACTGCCCAGGGACTCCGAGGCGGCCGAGCCTTCCCACTTCTTCGTGTCCTTGATGTCTGTGCCGGACACGAGTTCGTGCGTGGCGGCGAAGGCTTGCTTGAACTCGGCATAGCTCATGCCGAGCCAGGCCGAATGGATGCTGGTCTCGGTGATCAGGCACGGCGGAACCGCCTCGGCAGGCGCGCTCGCGGCAGCCTGCGCCGGGACGCCCTTCTGCTGGACGGGCTGCTCGCCGCCTGACGTGGACACCTGTGCCTTGTCCTTGTCGGAGCATGCGGCCAGCACCAGGCTGCATGCCAACAGCGTGCCGACCAGGAGGCCGGGTTGAGACCACGGATGGGGGGATGAATTCATGAGGGAGGTCAGGGATGCACAACGGAAACGACCGGATTCTCCAGGTTTTGGTGGTGCGGCCGGGGGCGAGCGGACGCCAGGCTCTCAAAATCCCCGAGACAGGGGGCGCCTGCCTCTACACTCGCAGGCCGCGGCAAGCCCGGCCCGCCCGCTTCGCTTGCCCATTCGCTTCTTTCTTTCATTGCCCCGCATCACCTTCCATCATCATGTTGATCGCCCAATTGCTCAGTGACCGTTTCAGCACCGCCCTGCAGGCGGTCAGCGGCCGGGATTCCGTCGACCCCATCGTGCAGATCGCCGGGCGCCCGGAGTACGGCGACTACCAGGTCAACGGCATCATGGGCCTGGCCAAGTCGCTGCGCCGTCCGCCCCGCGAGCTGGCTGCCGAGGTCATGGCCCATGTGCAGCAGGCCGACCAGGACGGCCTCTTCGCCAAGCTGGAGGTCGCCGGGCCCGGCTTCATCAACGTGACGCTGTCGGACGCCTTCCTGCAGAAGCGGCTGAGCGCCGCGGGCGACAGCGAGCGGCTCGGCGTCGACACGCTCGCGCCGGCCCGCGTGGTGATCGACTACTCCTCGGTCAATCTGGCCAAGGAGATGCACGTGGGGCACCTGCGCTCCACCATCATCGGCGACGCCCTGGTGCGCGTGCACGAGTTCCTGGGCCACACCGTGATCCGGCAGAACCACGTGGGCGACTGGGGCACCCAGTTCGGCATGCTGGTGGCCTTCCTGGTGGAAAGCCGCCGCGCCAACGCCCTGGCCGATGTCGACCTCTCCGACCTGGAGTCCTTCTACCGCCAAGCCAAGGCCCGCTTCGACGACCCGGCGTTCGCCGACCTGGCCCGCCAGTACGTGGTCAAGCTCCAGGCCGGCGACGCCGAGGTGGTGGCCCTGTGGCGCCACTTCGTCGAGGTCTCGATGTCGCACTGCGACAAGGTCTATGCCCGCCTCGGCGTGACGCTGCAGCGTTCGGACGTGCGCGGCGAGAGCGCCTACAACGACGAGCTGCCGGGCCTGGTGGAGGACCTGCGCACGCGCGGGCTGTCCGAAGTCAGCGACGGTGCGGACGTGGTGCCGGTGCCCGAGTTCAAGAACCGCGAGGGCGAGGATTCCGCCTTCATGGTGCGCAAGAAGGACGGCGGCTACATGTACGGCACCACCGACCTGGCCGCCGTGCGCTACCGCACCCAGGTGCTGAAGGCCGACCGCTGCCTCTACGTGGTCGACTCGCGCCAGTCCATGCACTTCCAGCAGCTGTTCCTGGTGGCAAACCGGGCCGGTTTCGTGCCCCCTGGCGTGGCGCTGGAGCACATCGCCTTCGGCATGGTGCTGGGCAAGGATGGCAAGCCGTTCAAGACGCGCGAAGGCGAGTCGGTCAAGCTGATCGACCTGCTGGCAGAGGCCGTCCAGCGGGCCAGTGCGCTGGTCGCCGTCAAGCAGCCCGAGATGGACGCGGCACAGCGCCAAGTGGTCGCCGAGGCGGTGGGCATCGGCGCGGTGAAATATGCCGACCTCTCCAAGAACCGCACCAGCGACTACGTGTTCGACTGGGACAGCATGCTCGCCTTCGAAGGCAACACGGCGCCGTACCTGCAGTACGCCTGCGTGCGGGTCAATGGCATCGTGCGCAAGGCCGGCGCCAAGCACGAGCCCGCCGCGGCCCTGGCGCCGAACGAGGACGCCTACGCCCTGCAGGAGCCGGTCGAACGCGCCCTGGGGCTGCACCTGGCGCGCTTCGGCGACGTGCTGGGCATGATGGTGCGCGACAGCAGCCCGCACGTGCTGTGCGCCTACCTGTACGAGCTGGCCGCGGCGTTCTCGCGCTTCTACGAGAACGACAATTGCCGTGTCGTCGCGACGGACGGCACGGTCCACGGGCCGCGCCTGCGGCTGTCGACCCTGGCCGCGCGCGTCCTGACGCAGGGCCTGTCGCTGCTGGGCATTCCCGTCCTGGCGGAGATGTAAGCCCAGCGGCTCAGCTGCGTTGCACCGGGGTGACTTTCTCGACGAACTGCGCGATCAGCTGACGCTTGGCGGGCTCCAGTTGCTGCCACTCCACGCCCACCTGGTATTCACCACCCCGCAACACCTGGAACACCACCCGGGCGGAGCCAGTGAGAACCTCGTATTTTCCCGGACCACCCCGGGGTATCTGCACCGCCAGCTGGACGATCTTGCCCTCGGGCAGGGGCACAGGCAGGAGCAGGCCCAGGCCGTTGAGACCCACGTCGGTGGCCCGGGCTTCCAGCACCTGACCCTGAGGAAGCAGGATCTTGGCGCGCCAGGAAACGGGCCGGCGGTCACTGGAACGGTTTTCGGTAACGGTCGCCATGGCGGGAAAGTTGCAATGAGACGAACGACTTCGGCAGAGAAGAACGACAGTCACAACCGATGGTCAGTATTGCTCAAACCAGCCCCTGGCGTGCAGCATCACGTCGTGGCGGTGTGCGAAGTTTGGTCCATTTTTTCGCCTTTGGGGAGGGGAAAACAGGCGGCCATCCTCACTGCCATGCGCAGCGCCGCCCCCCGGTGCAGGGTGGCGAATTCCAGCGCCCGCTGTGACAGATGGGCCGCGGTGTGGGACTGCGCCACCGCCAGGGCCACGCTCACCCCCGCGCCCATGTCCCCCACGCGCTGGGCCGCCCCCGCCGCCAGGGCCAACTCGGCCGCCTGGGCGAAATTGAAAGTGTGCGGCCCCATCACCACCGGGCAGCCACAAGCCGCTGCCTCGATGAGGTTCTGCCCGCCCAGCGGCGCGAAACTGCCCCCCAGCAGGGCCACGTTCGACATCGCATAGTAGAAAGGCATCTCGCCCATGGTGTCGCCCACGCACACCGCCACGGTGTCGGGCAGGGTCTCGCGGTCGATCTGGGCGAGGTGGCTGCGGCACACCCAGCTCAGCCCCTGCGCCTGCACCCGCCGGATCACCTCGTCGAAGCGTTGGGGATGGCGCGGCACCAGCAGCAGCAGCGGCGCCACGGCGCCGGGCGGCGCGGAGCGCAGCTGCTGCTGCCAGGCCTGCAGCAGCGGGGCCTCCTCGCCCTCGCGGGTGCTGGCAGCCAGCACCACGGGACGCTGCAGGGCCTCGCGGACCTCGCGGCCCCGTGCCAGCTGCTCGGCATCCGGGGTCATGTCGAATTTGAGATTGCCGCAGACCTGGGTGCGCTGTGCCGGCACCCCCGCGGTCTGCAGGCGCTGCGCGTCCTCTTCGGACTGGGCCAGCACCTGGCTCAGGCTCTGGACCGCCGGGCGCATCAGTGCGGACAGCCGCAGCCCCTTGCGCAGGCTGCGCACACTCAGGCGCGCGTTGGCCTGCACCATGGGCACGCCGCGGTGCAGCGCCTGGTGCAGCAGGTTGGGCCAGATCTCGGTCTCCAGCAACACGCCCGCCACGGGGTTGAAATGCTGAAGGAAGCGCGATACCGCACCCGGCGTGTCCAGCGGCAGCCAGACCTGGAGGTCACCCGGCCGCAGCAGGGGCGTGCCCGCCTGCCAGCCGGTCGCCGTGCCGTGGGTCAGCAGCAGCGACAGGCCCGGGTGGCGCTCGCGCAGGGCCTGGACCAGGGGCACCGCGGCACGGGTCTCGCCCAGCGACACCGCATGCACCCACAGGCGCCCGGGCGTGCCTTCAGCGGGCGGCAGCTCGCCGTAGAAACCCCAGCGCTGCGCCAGCCGGCGCCTGTACTGGGGCTCGGCCAGGCTGCGCGACAGCAGGCGCAGCAGGTAGGCCGGCTGCAGCAGCCAGATCAGCAGCGAATAGACGAACCGGGCCAGTTGCTGGCCCAAGGTCGGCGTTACCGACGGCAGGCCCGGCGGCACCACAGAGGACAAAGGCGGCTCGGTCGGCGTGGCGCTCAATGGGCCGCGGCGGCGATCTGCGCGTCAGGCTTGACGCGGCGCAGCGCCTGCATGAAGTCGCCCTCGATGCGGTGCAGCGCCGCCTCGTCGTGGCCCTCGAAGCGCAACACCAGCACCGGCGTCGTGTTGGACGAGCGGATCAGGCCGAAGCCGTCCTTGTAGTCGGCGCGCAGGCCGTCGATGGTGGTGATCTCGGCGCCGGGGAACTGGCTCGAGGCGGTCTCCAGCAGCTTGTCGACCAGCTGGCGGGCCTCGCCCTCGGCGCAGGGCACGTTGAGCTCGGGCGTGCTGAAGCTGGTGGGCAGCCCGTTGAGCACCTTGCTGGGATCGGCCGAGGCGCTGAGGATCTCGAGCAGGCGCGCCGCCGTGTAGGTGGCATCGTCGAAGCCGTACCAGCGCTCGCCGAAGAAGATGTGGCCGCTCATCTCGCCGGCCAGCGGCGACTTCAGCGCCTTGAGCTGCGCCTTCACCAGGGAGTGGCCGGTCTTCCACATCAGCGGCTTGCCACCGGCCTTGCGGATCACGGGGGCCAGGCGCTGCGTGCACTTGACGTCATAGATGATGGTGGCGCCGGGCTGGCGCTTGAGCACGTCCTTGGCGAACAGCATGATCTGGCGGTCCGGGTAGATGATCTGCCCGTCCTTGGTGACCACGCCCAGGCGGTCGCCGTCGCCGTCGAAAGCCAGGCCGAGTTCGGCATCGGTGTTGCGCACCACCTCGATCAGCTCGGCGAGGTTCTCGGGCTTGCTGGGATCGGGGTGGTGGTTGGGGAAGTCGCCGTCGACCTCGGAGTACAGCTCGCGCACGTCGCAGCCCAGCGCGCGCAGGATGCCGGGGGCCGAGGCGCCGGGGATGCCATTGCCGGAGTCGACCACGATCTTCATGCGGCGCTTGAGCTTGCAGTCGTTGACGATGCGGGCCTGGTACTCCGGCAGGATGTCCATCTTCGCGCTGCGGCCGGGGCCCTGGACGTAGTCCTCGGCCTCGATGCGCTTGCGCAGCTTCTGGATGTCCTCGCCGTAGATGGCGCGGCCGGCCAGCACCATCTTGAAGCCGTTGTAGTCCTTGGGGTTGTGGCTGCCGGTGATCTGGATGCCGCTGTGGCAACCGTGCTTGCCACGGGTCGCGGCGACGTAGTAGAGCATCGGGGTGGTGACGGCGCCGAGGTCGACCACGTCCAGGCCGGTGGAGACAAGGCCGCGCACCAGCGCCTCGAGCAGGCCCGGGCCCGACAGCCGTCCATCGCGGCCCACGGCGACGGCGCGCTCGCCGGCCGCCAGCGCTTCGCTGCCGAAGGCGCGGCCGAGGTGCTCGGCGAAGGTTTCATCGATGCCCTTGCCGATGATGCCGCGGATGTCGTAGGCCTTGAAGATGGAAGGTATGACTTGCATGGTGGCGTCCTTTGCTGTCTGACTTGCGTGATGCAGGTGATGCGTGATGCGGGGTTTGGAGTGGGTGTCTCGGAAGCAGCCCCGGATTGTAGGGTTCTTAGTGCAGCGCAACATGTCCGGAAACGGCGAGTTCACGCCCCTGGGCTGCCCATAATCGGGCCCATGATGCTCGATGACGACGCCGCCTACCGCGCCCTGCTTGCCAGGGACGCCCGTTTCGACGGGCACTGGTTCGTGGGCGTGACGTCCACCGGCATCTACTGCCGGCCGATCTGCCGGGTGCGCACGCCGCGGCGCGAGAACTGCCGCTTCTTCGCCTCGGCCGCCCAGGCCGAGGCCGCGCATTTCCGGCCCTGCCTCAAGTGCCGGCCCGAGCTCGCGCCCGGCCCCGGCGAGCCCTGGACGGTGATGGCGGCCTCTCACACCCTGGCGCACCAGGCGGCCCGGCTGCTCGACCACCAGGTGGCCAGCGGCCAGGGCGCCACGCTGGCGGCACTCGCCGCGCGGCTGGGCATCAGCGACCGCCACCTGCGGCGCATCTTCGTGCAGGTCCATGGCGTGACGCCGCTGCAGTACCTGCAGACGCGCCGCCTGCTGCTGGCCAAACAGCTGCTGACCGACAGCGCGCTGCCCGTCACCCAGGTGGCCTGGGCCAGCGGCTTTCGCAGCGTGCGTCGCTTCAACGCCGTGCTGGCGGAAAACTACCACCTGAGCCCCAGCCGGCTGCGCCGCGAAGGCCAGCCGGCGGACGGGGGCGCAGGGCGCACGGGCAGCGGCATCATCGTGCTGCGGCTGGCCTACCGGCCGCCCTACGACGTCGCCAGCCTGATGGATTTCATCGCCCGGCGGGCGGTGCCGGGGCTGGAGGAGATGCTGCCGGCCGGTGCGCGGCGCACGCTGCGCGCCAACAGCCTGTGTGACGACGCCGGCCTGCCAGTGGCGCACGAGGCCGGCTGGATCGGCTGGCGCTTCGAGCCGGCCCGGCACACGGTCGAGGTAAGTTTCGGCGCGCACTGGGCCACGCACAGCGCGGTGCTGGTGCGCAACGTGCGCCGCTGGCTCGACCTGGATGCGAACCCGGCACCGATCGACGACGCGCTCGCCGCCCTGGGGGGCGCCGCCGGCACCCGGCTGCCCGGCCATCCCGATCCGTTCGAGGCGGCGGTGCGCGCCGTGCTCGAGCAGCAGGTGAGCGTGGCCGCCGCGCGCACCCTCACCGCCCGCCTGCTGCAGCGCTGGGGCACGCCGCTCGCGACGCCCTGGCCGGCCCTCGGCCTGGCGTTTCCCGGCCCGGCGTCCCTGGCCGAAGCCTCGCTGGACGAACTCGCGGCGCTGAGCCTGCCGCGCACGCGGGCCCAGGCGCTGAACGCCCTGGCCCGGGCCTGGCCCGCGCTGGCGGCCCGGCCCGGCCTGCTGCAGCCGGGCACGCCGGGTCCACTGGTCGAGGCCCTGCTCGAGCTGCCCGGCGTGGGCCCCTGGACCGCCCACTATGTCGCCCTGCGCGCGCTGAGCTGCCCCGACCTGCTGGTGCCTCACGACGCGGTGGTGCGCGAGGCGCTGCGGCGCTCGCACGGGCTGGAGTCGGACCGCCAGATCCAGGCCCATGCCCTGGCGTGGCAGCCCTGGCGCTCCTATGCCACCCTGCGCCTGTGGCAACAGGCCTTGGCCACTCGTCCTCATTCCACCCTTTCATCCGAGTGAGTGGCTCGACGATGAAGACCCTGCCATGAAGGAGACCGCCATGCTCATCAGCACCCTCACCCGCGTCACCCTGACCGCCCAGGCTCGCGCCGCCACGCCCCTGGGCGAGCTGCTGCTGGCGCGCAGCGCCCACGGCCTCGTGGGGGCCTGGTTCGACGCGCAGCGCTGGCATCCGGGGGTGCTGCCGGCACCGCACCTGCCGGACGATCCGCTGCTGGTAGAGGCCGCCCGGCGGCTGGCACGGTATTTCGAAGGGCAGACGGAGACATTCACCACGCTGCCGCTCGACCTGGCCAGCCTCGGCACGCCCTTCCAGCGTCGCGTGTGGGAGGCGCTGCGCCGCCTGCCGCCGGGGCAGACCTGCAGCTACGCCGCGCTGGCCGAGGCAGCGGGACGGCCCGGCGCGGCGCGGGCCACCGGCGCCGCGGTGGGACGCAACCCCCTGTCGGTGATCGTGCCCTGCCACCGGGGGGTCGGCGCGCAAGGCAGCCTGACCGGTTATGCGGGGGGCTTGGCGCGCAAGCGGGCCCTGCTGGCGCTCGAGCAGCCCGCCCCGGCCGGCTTCCCCGAGGCGCGGGCCGCATGAGTCCGCGCGACTGGGCACAGTGGGTCACCCTGGCCGCCATCTGGGGGGCGTCGTTCCTGTTCATGCGCATGGGGGCCGCGGAATGGGGCCCCTGGGTGCTGGCCGCGTTGCGGGTCGGCGGGGCCAGCCTGCTGCTGGTGCCGCTGTGGCTGTGGCGCGGCCAGCCGGTGTCGCTGCGCCGCCATGGCGTACACCTGCTGGTGGTGGGGCTCTGCAATGCCGCCCTGCCCTTCGTGCTGTTCGGGACCGCAGCGCTGTCGATCAACAGCGGCCTGTCGGCCATCTTCAACGCCACCACGCCGCTGTTCGGGGCGCTGGTCGCGGGCCTGTGGCTGGGCGACCGGCTCGACCGCAGCCGCATCCTGGGCCTGCTGCTGGGCTTCGGCGGCGTGGTCGGCCTGGCCTGGGAGAAGGCGACCGCACCGACCACCGGCGCTGGCCACGGCCCGGGTGCGGCCTGGGCCATCGGCGCCTGCCTGAGCGCCACCCTGCTGTACGGCTTCTCGGCCAGCTACACCAAGCGCCACCTGCAGGGCGTGGCGCCCTTGAGCGTGGCAGCCGGCAGCCAGCTGGCGGCCACGCTGGTGATGGCCCTGCCCGCGTGGTGGCTGTGGCCCGCGACACCGCCCTCGCCGACCGCCTCGATGGCGGCGCTGGCCCTGTCGCTGCTGTGCACGGGCGTGGCCTACGTGCTGTTCTTCCGGCTCATCGCCAGCGCGGGCCCGGCCAATGCCATCACCGTGACCTACCTGATCCCGGTGTTCGCCGCTGCCTGGGGCTGGGCGGTGCTGAGGGAGACACCCAGCCTGTCCTGGCTGTGGGGCGGCTGCGTGATCCTGTGCGGCACCGCCTTGTCCACGGGGCTGATCCGGCCGCGGCTGGGGCGGGCACCGCCACCGGGCTAGCATCCCTGTCTCACGGGTTTTGGAAATTTGGCGGCATGCCCGCGCCGCGCCCCCATGCCAACTCTTCCCCCAGAGTGGGAAGGAGCGCCCCCTCCCCCGCTGGGGAGGGCTGGGGTGGAACGCTCCCGTTGCCAACGCTTCAAATTCCCTGAGACGAGGCACTAGACTGCGCGGTCATGTCCACCTCACCCCTCCCTTCTCCCGAGCGGGCGCCCTCCGCCCCCGGCAAGCGCATCGGCACGCTGCGCGGTCTGCTGCCCTTCCTGAGGCCCTACCGCGGCCAGATCATCCTGGCCGGCCTGTTCCTCGTGCTGGCCGCGCTCAGCACCCTGGTGTTCCCGGTCGCCCTGAAAGCCCTGATCGACCAGGGCCTGGTGGCCGCCGATCCCGGCGACCGCGTGATGGCCCTGCGCGAGCACTTCATCGCGCTGTTCGGCGTCGGGCTGGCACTGGGCGTGTTCTCGGCGGCGCGCTTCTACGTGGTGTCGTGGCTGGGCGAGCGCGTCACCGCCGACCTGCGCAATGCCGTCTATGCCCACGTGCTGCGCCAGAGCCCCGCGTTCTTCGAGCACACCCAGACCGGCGAGGTGCTGTCGCGCCTGACCACCGACACCACGCTGGTGCAGACCGTCGTCGGCTCCAGCCTCAGCATGGGCCTGCGCAACACCGTGATGGGCGTGGGGGCCCTGGTGATGCTGGTGGTAACGAACCCCTACGTCATGACGCAGGTGCTCGGCATCCTGGTGCTGGTGGTGCTGCCCAGCGTCTACTTCGGACGGCGCGTGCGCAAGCTCAGCCGCGCCAGCCAGGACCGCGTGGCCGACGCCAGCGCCATCGCCTCCGAGGTGCTGGGCGCGATGACGGTGGTGCAGAGCTACACCCAGGAGCAGCGCGAGGCCGAGCGCTTCGCCGCGTCCACCGCCCAGGCCTTCGCCACGGCGATCCGCCGCACGCGCATGCGCTCCTTCCTGGTCGCCTTCATCATCAGCGCCACCATGGGGGCCCTGCTGTGGGGCCTGTACCAGGGCACGCAGGCCGTGCTCCAGGGCCAGATCAGCGCCGGGCACCTCGGCCAGACGGTGGTGTACGTGGTGCTGCTGGTCAGCAGCGTGGCGGTGCTGTCGGAGGTGTACGGCGACCTGCTGCGGGCCGCCGGCGCCACCGAGCGCCTGATGGAGCTGCTGCACACGCGCAGCGCGATTGCCTCGCCCGGCGTGCCGCACGCGCTGCCAGCCGCCGACCAGGGCGCCGGCGTGCAGTTCCGGGACGTCAGCTTCTGCTACCCCTCGCGCCCCGCGCAGCCGGCGCTGTCGCACGTCAGCTTCCGCGTCGCGCCCGGCGAGACCGTCGCGCTGGTGGGTCCGAGCGGCGCGGGCAAGAGCACCGTGTTCCAGCTGCTCCTGCGCTTCTACGACGTCCAGTCGGGCAGCATCGAACTCGACGGCGTGCCGATCCACACCGCCGACCTGCACACCCTGCGCGACCGCGTGGGCCTCGTGCCGCAGGACAGCGTGGTGTTCTCGGCCAACGCGCTGGAGAACATCCGCTACGGCCGACCCTCGGCCAGCGACGAGGAGGTGATGGCGGCCGCCAGGGCGGCCTTCGCCCACGACTTCATCATGGCCCTGCCCGAGGGCTACCAGACCTTCCTCGGCGAGCGCGGCGTGCGCCTGTCGGGTGGACAGCGGCAGCGCATCAGCATCGCCCGGGCCATCCTGAAGAACCCCCCGCTGCTGCTGCTCGACGAGGCCACCAGCGCGCTGGACGCCGAGAGCGAGCGCATGGTGCAGGCCGCGCTCAGCTCGGCCATGCGCAACCGCACCACGCTGGTCATCGCGCACCGGCTGGCCACGGTGCAGCAGGCCGACCGCATCCTCGTGCTGGAGGGCGGGCGCATCGTCGAGGTGGGGACGCACGCGGCCTTGTGTGCTGCCGATGGGGTCTATGCCCGGCTGGCCTCGCTGCAATTCACCGACAATCCCCCCTTGGCCAGCGCCGGCCCGCTGCCTTGAGCGGCCCGCCGCTGTCGTTTTGTTTTCCTTCCTTTCGTTCGTTCAGGATCTTGCTATGTCTGCTGGCATCGTTCGCTTCACGGCCCTGGCCTGTGCGGCTGCTCTGATGGGATTGACAGGCTGTGCCCACAATGGCGGCACGGCCACCGGGCAGGTGCGCCCCGTGCCGGGGGCCAAGCCCACCACGCCCCCGCCGCCGCCCGCCCGCATCAATTCGGTGGTGCAGGGCAACGTCTGGTCCGCCACCATGGAAGAGCGCCGGCAGGCCCTCGAGAAGGTCGCCGCCGGCACCGGCATCGAGGTGAGCCACACCGAGGACAACCAACTGCGGCTGGTGGTGCCCAACGACCTGGCTTTCGCCCCGCACAGCGTGACCGCCGGCGCCGCCCTGCGGCCCACCCTGGACACCCTGGCCGCCAGCCTGGCCGGCAACACCGAAATCCAGATCGCCATCACCGCCCACACCGACAGCACCGGGTCCGACCCGCAGAACAACACGCTGTCGCTGGAGCGCGCCCGCTACGTGCGCGACTACCTGGTGGGCAAGGGCGTGGCCACGCCGTTCATCCAGGTCGCGGGCCGCGGTGCGCGCGACCCCATCGCCTCGAACGAGACCGCGGCCGGCCGCACGCGCAACCGCCGCATGGAGATCGTGCTGCGCGAAGCCGCGAAGTGACGCGAACCGCCTGCCGCCCTCCTCCCCTTCCTGCCCCCGCTTTGCCATGACGCTCCCCGACCGCCCCATCCGTTCCACCTTCGAAGACTTCATGCGGCACGTGCAGACGCACGGCGTCTTCAAGCCCGACCGCACCGGCACCGGCACCACCAGCGTGTTCGGCCACCAGATGCGCTTCGACCTGTCGGAGGGGTTCCCGCTCATCACCACCAAGAAGGTGCACCTGAAGTCGGTGGTGCTGGAGCTGCTGTGGTTCCTGCGCGGCGACAGCAACGTGCGCTGGCTGCAGGAGCGCGGCGTCACGATCTGGGACGAGTGGGCGCGGCCCGACGGTGACCTGGGGCCGGTGTACGGCGTGCAATGGCGCAGCTGGCCGACGCCGGACGGGCGCCACATCGACCAGATCAGCGAGGTGGTGCAGCAGCTCAAGACCAACCCCGACTCGCGCCGCATCATCGTCAGCGCCTGGAACGTGGCCGACCTGCCGAAGATGGCCCTGATGCCCTGCCACGCCTTCTTCCAGTTCTACGTGGCGCCAGGGGCGACACCGGGCGAGCCGGGCAGGCTCAGCTGCCAGCTCTACCAGCGCAGCGCCGACATCTTCCTCGGCGTGCCCTTCAACATCGCCAGCTACGCACTGCTGACCCACATGCTGGCCCAGCAGTGCGACCTGGCGGTGGGCGATTTCATCTGGACCGGCGGGGACTGCCACATCTACAGCAACCATGCCGAGCAGGTGGCGCTGCAGCTGTCGCGCGCGCCCTATCCCTTCCCCACCCTGCGCCTGCGCCGCCGTCCGCCCACGCTGTTTGACTACGAGCTGGACGACTTCATCGTCGAGGACTACCAGCACCACCCGGCCATCAAGGCGCCGGTGGCGGTCTGAGCCTGCGCAGCGATCCGATGCGTGCGAACCCGAGACGCCGTGCGCGGCGGGATGCGCCGTGCTGACGCGGCGCCAGTGGGGCCTGCTGCTCCTGCTGACGATCATCTGGGGCGTCAACTGGCCCATGATGAAGTTCAGCCTGCGTGAGCTGACGCCGCTGTTCTTCCGCGCCAGCACCATGAGCGGCGGGGCCCTCACGCTGATGCTGTTCTACCGCTGGCGCGGCGTGTCGATGCGCCTGCCAGCCTCGGAGGTCGCGCGGGTGGCCTGGCTGGCCCTGCCGAACATCCTGGGCTGGCACCTGTTCTCCATCATCGGACTGCAGGCCCTGGCGTCCGGACGCGCCTCCATCCTCGGCTTCACCATGCCGGTGTGGACCGTTCTGCTGGCGGTGCTGGTGCTGCGCCAGCCCATGACGTGGCGCGTGGGCTTCAGCGTGGTCGCCGCCACCGCGGCGGTGGGCCTGCTGTCGTTCCAGGAGCTGGCTGCCCTGAGCGGGCGCCCGCTGGGCGTGCTGTGGATGCAGCTGGCCGCCTTGTCCTGGGCCACCGGCACCCTGCTGATGCGCCGCAGCCGCACCGCGCTGGCCACCGAGACCGTCACGGTGTGGATGCTGCTGATGGGCGCGGCGGCCTTCTGGTGCCTGGCAGTCTGCTTCGAGCCCTGGCCCGCGCCGCAGCGCTTCAGCACCGGGATGTGGTGGGCCATGCTCTACGGCGTGCTGATGAACTACGGCTACGCGCAGGTGATCTGGTTCGGCCTGGCGCGCGAGCTGCCGCCCGCGGCCAGCGCGTTCTCGGTGATGGCCGTGCCGGTGGTGGGCATCTCCTCGGCGGCGGCCATCGTGGGCGAGATCCCCGGGCCGCTGGACTGGCTGGCGGCGGCCTGCATCATGGCCGCGATCGCCAGCGCCCTGATCCCGCGCAGACCCGCGCCCCCGTCCGGACCGTGACACACTGGCGCCGTCCTTCAACTCCCCTTGCGAGGCCGCCGCCATGAACCCCGTCCACTTCAACCTGCAGGGCCAGGCCGTCGTCATCACCGGAGCAGCGCGTGGCATCGGCGCCGCCTGCGCCGAGCGGCTGTGCCGCGACGGCGCGGCCGTGGCCCTGTGGGACGTCGACCAGGCGGCCGGCCAGGCCCTGGCGCAGTCGCTGCAGGCGCAAGGCCACCAGGCGCATTTCGTGGCCTGCGACGTGGCCAGCAGCGCCCAGGTGGCGCAGGCGGTGCAGGCCAGCCTGGCCGCGCTGGGCGGGCGCATCCACGGGCTGATCAACAACGCCGGCATCTTCAAGGCGGCGGATTTCCTCGACATCACCGAAGCCGACTGGGATGCGGTGCTCAACGTCAACCTGAAGGGGGCCTTCCTGGTGGCGCAGGCGGTGGCGCGCGCGATGGTGGCGGGCGGCGGCGGCGCGATCGTCAACATGAGTTCGGTCAACGGCGTGATGGCGATCCCCAGCATCGCCAGCTACAACGTCAGCAAGGGCGGCGTCAACCAGCTCACCCGCGTGATGGCGCTGGCACTGGCCGACCGCGGCGTGCGCGTCAACGCGGTGGCGCCCGGCACGATTGCCACCGAGCTGGCGCAAAGCGCGGTGCTGGGCAGCGAGGAGGCCCGGCTGCGCATCATGAGCCGCACACCCTTGAAGCGCCTGGGCGAGCCGGCCGAGGTGGCCGGCGTGTGCGCCTTCCTGCTGAGCGAGGCATCAAGCTACATGACGGGCGAGATCGTGTACGTGGACGGTGGGCGGCTGGCGCTGAACTACACGGTGCCGGCGGCCTAGAATTCCCGCTTCATTTCCATTCCCGGACAACCGACACCATGAGCGACCAAGACGACTCCCGCCGCCACGCCCTCATCCTTGTGACCGCCGTGGTGAGCTTGGTGGTGATCGGCGTGCTGGGGCTGGGCGTGGCCAAGGCGCGGCACCGTGCGCCGGCTGCCGCCGCGCAAGCCCAGGCCGCGATGCCGTCGACCTTCAAGCTGTATTTCGAGACTGGCTCGGCGACCCTGCCGCCCGACGCGCAGCCCTTGCTGGACCAGGCCGCCGACCGGGCGCGTGCCAGCCTCACGGCAACGGTCATCGTTTCCGGCTTCGTGGACGCCAGCGGCGATCCCGCGGCCAATGCCGAGCTGGCCAGGAACCGTGCCCTGGCCGTGCGACATGCCCTGGAGGCCGATGGCGTCCCGCCCCATGCCATCCAGCTCAGCAAGCCCGGCAACATCGTGGCCGGCGGTGACGCGCGCGAGGCACGCCGGGTGGACATCACGGTTCACTGACGCGAGGTTTCCCTCCTCATGGACATGCCCACCCCGCGCCCACGCGATGCGCAGGCCATGCTGCGCGCCGTCCACCTGGACTGGGAGCGTGCGGGCGCCAGCGACCTCTGGGTGTTCGGCTATGCCTCGCTGATCTGGCGCCCCGAATTCCAGTCGCTCGAGCAGCGCGATGCCGTGGTGCATGGCTGGCACCGGGCGTTGAAGATGCGCTCGCGCCTCAACCGCGGCAGCCCCGAGTGCCCCGGGCTGGTCTTTGCCCTGCTGCGCGGCGGCGCCTGCCGTGGCGTGGTCTACCGCGTGGCGGCGCCGCGGGTCCCTGCGGAACTTGAACGCCTGTGGCAGCGCGAGATGCCCAACGGCGTCTACGACCCGCGCTGGGTCCAGTGCCACACGGCGGCGGGCCGCGTGCGTGCGCTGGCTTTCACCCTGCCCGCCGACAGCCCCAACCACACCGGTCCCTTGCCGGACGAGGAACTCCTGCGCATCTGCGCCCACGCACGCGGGCGTTACGGCACCACGCTGGACTACCTGCACGACACGGCCAGCGGGTTGCGCCGCTGCGGCATCCGGGACCGCGAGATCGAGCGGCTGGTGCGCCTGACGCAGTCGCTGCGGTCGACGTCCTGAGGCAAGGCAACTGCCACCTGCTTGCTCATTGGGGTTTGCCAAAAATCCAGCACGTTCGCTGACGGTGCCCGCTTCGAGACCTCTCAAGAAGCTGCGCCCAGTGCGAGGGGATTGGCACGCGGTGCGCAGCTACCCCACCCCAGCCCACCCTCCCCCAGCGGGGGAGGGGGTCCGCTCCTTCCCCCGCTGGGGGAAGGTTGGGATGGGGGCGCAGCCTTCGCAGGTCACCACCCGTTTCTTGTCCACGCCTTTCGCCGCCCGGCGCATACATCGCTCAGGACGAACGGGATGTGTGCACGCCGTACCCGGCGGGGAGAAAGTCTGCGCCCCGGCCCGGCCCAAGCTCAGCGCATCGAAGCGTGACATCCGTCACGCACCCTCACCCCACGCCCTACACCTGCATGTTCATGATGTCGCTGTAGGCCTGCACCAGGCGGTTGCGCACCTGCAGGGTGGCCTGGAAATTGATCTGGGCCTTCTGCATGGCCACCATGGTCTCTTCGATGCTGACCGTGGGGTTGTCCAGCTGCACCTCCCGCTGCAGTTGCGTTGCCTTGTTCTGGCTCTCGCTCACCGAAGACAGGGCCTGCTTGAGCGCATCCTGGAACCCTGCGCCCTGCACGGCCTTGCCCTTGTCCACCAGGGGCATGCCATTGGTCTGCAGGCCGGCGCGGGCCACCGCCTGGGCGAAATCGAAAGGCTTGAGGTTGACGTTCATGCAGATCTCCGCACACCTTGCGCAATGGTTCTCATCTTAGGCAGCCTACCCCCCTGCGGCAGGCCGAACTGATGGCTCTTTGACGCGCTGTTTCCCCCATCATGGACACCGTGCTTCGAAATAATCCAAGACATTCAGGGCCTTGCGCGAGTGAGTGAGTTCCGCAGTACGCCGGCCCGCTGACTGGAAATGCACGATGGATAACGCTGTTGCCCTCAAGAAGCCCACCCCGCTGGTCCCAGCCCCGGCACCCGGTTTCGCCAGCAGGCTGGCGGAGCTACCGACCCGCACCAAAGTGATGTTCGGCCTGGGGCTGTCCGCCCTGCTGGCCGTGGTGATCGCGATGGTCCTGTGGGGCAACCAGGGCGACTACAAGGTGCTGTACGCCAACCTGTCCGACAAGGACGGCGGCGCGATCATCGCGCAGCTCTCGCAGATGAACATCCCCTACCGCCACGCCGACGGCGGTGCCGCCATCCTCGTGCCAGCCAGCATGGTGCACGACGCCCGGTTGAAGCTGGCCTCCGCCGGGCTGCCCAAGGGCTCGGTGGTCGGCTTCGAGCTGATGGACGGCGCACGCTTCGGCCAGACGCAGTTCCAGGAACGGCTGACCTTCCAGCGCGGCCTCGAAGGCGAGCTGACACGCTCCATCCTGGCCCTGTCGGCCGTGCAAAATGCACGCGTCCACCTGGCCCTGCCGAACCAGAACGGCTTCTTCCGCGAACAGCAAAAGCCCAGCGCCTCCGTGCTGCTGACCCTGCACCCGGGGCGCACCCTGGACCGCGCCCAGGTCGCCGGCATCGTGCACCTGGTGTCCAGCAGCGTGCCGGAGCTGGCGCCGAAGTCGGTGAGCGTGCTGGACCAGAGCGGCGCCCTGCTCTCCGGCCCCGGCGACTCCGACAACCCGGGTCTGGACGCGCAACAGCTGCAGTACGTGCACCAGATCGAATCCAGCTACAGCAAGCGCATCGCCGACCTGCTGGAGCCCGTGGTCGGCCGCGACAACCTGCGCGCCACCGTCACGGCCGACGTCGACTTCTCCCAGTCGGAGGCCACGTCCGAGGAGTTCCGCCCCAACCAGGGCAGCCAGGCCAGCATCGCCATCCGCAGCCAGCAGACCACCGAACAGACCGGCAGCACCGGCGCACCGGCCAGCGGCATCCCCGGCGCCACCTCCAACCAGCCGCCGGTGGCCGCCACCGCCCCGCTGACCGGCGCCTCGCAACCCCTGCAGGCCGCGCAGAACAGCGGCAACTCCAGCAGCCGGCGCGAAGCGCTCACCAACTACGAGGTCGACAAGACCGTGCGGGTGACGCGCAACGCCACTGGCATGGTGCGCCGCCTGAACGCCGCCGTGGTCATCAACCACAAGTCCACCACCGACGCCAAGGGCAAGACCACCACCCAGCCCCTGAGCAGCGAGGAAATGGAGAAGCTGACGGCCCTGGTGCAGGAGAGCATCGGCTACAACCAGCAGCGCGGCGACTCCGTGAAGGTGATCAACGCGCCCTTCAAGGTCGAGGTCGTCAACAACACCGAGCTGCCGCTGTGGAAGCAGCCCGAGCTGCTCGACATGCTGCGCACCGCCGCCGTGCCGGGCGCGCTCACCCTGCTCGGCCTGATGGTGTTCTTCGGCATGATCCGCCCCGCCGTGCGCGCCGCGCTGGCACCGCCCGAGGTGGGCGCCAACCTCAACGTGGTCGAGGACGACGAGGTCAAGCCGGCCGAGGAGGAACTGCCCAAGCTGCCTGGCCCGCAGACCAACGAGAACCTGGAACGCGCCCGCGCGCTGGCCAAGGAAAACCCCGCCGCCGTCGCCGGCATCGTGCGCGGCTGGGTGAGCGGCGAGACCGCCTGACGCGCAACGCCCGTCCCTCCCATTCACCCCAGCCCTGATTGGTGACCCCCATGGCCTCCGGTCCGATGTCCGAAGAGCAAGGTCTCGAAAACGCCGCCATCCTGCTGATGTCGCTGGGCGAGGAAGAAGCCTCCGAAGTCTTCAAGCACCTGGCCCCGAAGGAAGTGCAGAAGCTCGGCGAGACGATCGCGCGCATGAAGTCGATCCCGCGCGAACGCTTCGACACCGTGCTCGAGGACTTCAACGCCGTCGCCAGCGACCAGAGCATGCTGGTGTCGGACACCGACGAGTACGTCAAGGCCGTGCTGCGCAAGGCGCTCGGCGAGGACAAGGCCAACCTGCTGATCGACCGCATCCTGTCGGGCGGCGACGTCTCGGGCATCGAGAGCCTGAAGTGGATGGACGCCAGCTCGGTGGCCGAGCTGCTGCGCAACGAGCACCCGCAAATCGTGGCCGCCATCCTGGTGCACCTGGACTACGACCAGGGCTCGGCGGTGCTCAAGCACTTCACCGAGCGCCAGCGCAACGAGGTGCTGATCCGCATCGCCACGCTGGACGGCATCCAGCCCTCGGCGCTGAAGGACCTCAACGAGGTCATGAACAAGGTGCTGGCCGGCGGCGACAAGCTGCGCAAGGCCTCGCTGGGCGGCGTGAAGACGGCCGCGGAGATGATCAACCTGATGGGCTCGAACATCGAGACCTCGGTGCTCGACTACATCCGCGAGGCCGACAACGAGCTGGCCCAGAAGATCATGGACAACATGTTCACCTTCGACGACCTGGAGAAGATCGACGACCGTGGCATCCAGGCCCTGCTCAAGGAAGTGCAGAGCGAGTCGCTCATCATCGCCCTCAAGGGCGCCACCCCCGAGATGCGCGAGCGCATCTTCAAGAACATGTCCAGCCGCGCCGCCGAGACGCTGCGCGAGGACCTCGAGTCGCGCGGTCCGGTGCGGGTCTCGGAGGTCGAGGCCGAGCAGAAGGAAATGCTCAAGATCGTGCGCCGCCTGGCCGACGAAGGCCAGATCGTGCTAGCCGCCGGAGGCGACGATGAGTTCCTCTAACCAGCACGGCAAGGGCGGTGTGCGCAACGTGCCCCCGCCCGACGGCGCCAAGTCGCCCTACAGCCGCTTCATCCCGCGCGAGGAGCTGAATTCCTTCTCGGCCTGGAGCCCCAACAACCTGGGCGGCAACGCCGAGCCGGTGCGCGGTGTGCACCGCCAGGCGCCCGCGAGCGAGACCGCGGCCGCCGGCGCCGCTGCGGGTGGTGCGGCCGGCGCCAAGGCCGCCAGCCCCGAGGAGCTCGCCCGCGCCATGCACGGCGCGCGCCAGCAGGGCTACCAGGAAGGCTACCGCGACGGCATGGCCGCGCTGGAAAGCTTCAAGCAGAGCTACGCCACGCAGATGAGCAACCAGGTGGGCGGGCTGCTGGAGTCGCTCTCTGCCCAGCTCGAGGACCTGCAGCAGGACATGGCACGCGCGCTGGCGGTCTCGGCCACCCACCTGGCCCGCCAGATGGTGCGCAGCGAGCTGCAGACCCATCCCGAGCTGGTGGCCCAGGTCGCCAACGAGGCCCTGGAGTCCCTGCTGCTGAGCGCCCGCCACGTGACCCTGCGCGTGCATCCCGACGACCTCGCCCTCGTGACACAGGGCACCGCCCAGATGCTGTCGGCGCGCGGCGCACGGGTGGTCAGCGATCCCAGCCTGATGCGCGGCGGCTGCATGGTCGAGTCGGACATCGGCGTGATCGACGCCAGCATCGAGACGCGCTGGCGCCGCGCCGTGGCCGCCATCGGCTGCGACGAGCCCTGGGAAGCACCGGCCGAGCCCGCGCCCGCCGCCGGCACGGGCGGCAGCTTCTCGCACGGCCTGGGCGAAGACGACGACCTCGGGTCCGCCCACGACGGCGGTCTGCCCGGCACCCCGGAGGACAGCGCACCATGATCACTTCCCCGATGGAAGCCCAGGCCCTGGCGAGGGCCGAGAACATCAATAAGTGGCGGCGCTACCTGGGTGAGCTGGAGAGCTTCACCGCCGAAGCGCTGCCGCTCGAGTCGCAGGGGCTGCTGGTGCGGGTGGCCGGCCTGGTGCTGGAAGCCGCGGGCATCCGCGTGCCGGTGGGCTCGGTGTGCGAAGTGCGCATGCCCGGGCAGGCACCGGTGCTGGCCGAGGTGGTGGGCTTCTCCGGCGACCGCGCCTACCTCATGCCCACCGGCGACGTGCATGGCCTGGCCAGCGGTGCGCGCGTGATCCCGCGCCCCACGCCGGTGGTGCCGATGCGCCTGGGTGCCGCCCACCACCCCTGGCGGCGCGGCGAGGACCGCACCCTGCACCTGCCCGTGGGCGATGGCCTGCTGGGCCGCGTGGTCGACTCCCAGGGCCATCCCATGGACCGCCACGGCGAGCTGTTCGGCGTGCACAACGAGCCGCTGATCCGCCGCCCCATCAACGCCATGGACCGCGACCCCGTGCGCCGCCCCCTCGACACCGGCGTGCGCGCCATCAACGCCATGCTCACCGTCGGCCGCGGCCAGCGCATCGGCCTGTTCGCCGGCACCGGCGTGGGCAAGTCGGTGCTGCTGGGCATGATGGCCCGCTACACCGAGGCCGACGTGATCGTGGTCGGGCTGATCGGCGAGCGCGGCCGTGAAGTGAAGGAATTCATCGAGGACATCCTCGGCCCCGAGGGGCTGCGCCGCTCGGTGGTCGTGGCGGCCCCCGCCGACGCGCCGCCCCTGACGCGGCTGCAGGGCGCCAACTACGCCACCGCCGTGGCCGAGCATTTCCGCGACCGCGGCGCCCACGTGCTGCTGCTCATGGACTCGCTGACCCGCTACGCGATGGCGCAGCGCGAGATCGCCCTGGCCATCGGCGAGCCGCCAGCCACCAAGGGCTACCCGCCAAGCTGCTTCGCCAAGCTGCCGCAGCTGGTCGAGCGCAGCGGCAACGGGCTCGCCGGGGGCGGCTCGATCACCGCGTTCTACACCGTGCTCAGCGAAGGCGACGACCCGAACGACCCGATCGCCGACGCGGCCCGAGGCATCCTGGACGGCCACATCGTGCTGTCGCGCGAGCTGGCCGAGGCCGGCCACTTCCCCGCCATCGACATCGAGAAATCGGTGTCGCGGGTGATGACGAACGTGGCCGACCCCAGGCACATCGAGGCCGCGCGGCGCTTCCGGCAGCTGCACTCCAAGCTGCAGAAGGCGCGCGACCTGATCCAGCTCGGCGCCTACGCGCCGGGCAACGACCCCGACCTCGACACCGCCGTGCGGCTGCACGGCCCGATGACCGAACTGCTGTGCCAGGACATGAGCGAGCGCGCCAGCCTGACCGACAGCGTCAAGCGGCTGCGCCAGATGATGGCCCCCAGCCGGCCTGGCGAATGAGTGAATGCGTGCATGCGTAAATTGAAGTCACTGGGAGACCTGCCACCATGAAAGCGATCCAACCCCTCATGGCCCTGCTCGCGCAGGCTGAACGCGAACGCGACGACGCCCTGGCTTCGCAGGCACGGGCCTCCGCGCACCACCAGGCGGCCCTCGACCAGATGCAACAGCTGCTCGACTACCGCAAGGAGTACGAGCTGCGCTGGGCCGAGCACTTCAAGCAGTCCAGCAGCATCGAGCTGATGCACTGCTACCAGGCCTTCACCGCGCGGCTCGGACAGGCCCTGGCCCACCAGCAACGCACCCAGGAACAGGCGGAGAAGCAATTGGCCTCGGCCCGGGCCCTGGTGATGTCGTGCGAGATGCGGGTGGCCTCGGTGCAAAAGCTGATCGAGCGGCGCCTGAACGAGCAGCGCCTGCACTCCGACCGGCTGGAGCAGAAGCTCACCGATGAGTTCGCCTCGCGGGTCCGCTGGCGCCAGCCGGTGCATTCGCCCAACACGACCTACTGAAGGCCAGCCCCTCCGCCTTCACCGATCTTCAGTTCATCGCGCAGGACCACTGTCATGATCATCCCCGCTGCCCCCCCTCTGTCGTCGACCTCCGCCCTGCCCGCCATCGGCAACAGCCCCAGCGCGGGTGGGCCTGCCGAAGGCTCGAGCGGACCCAGCCCCTTCGCCCAGATGCTGCAGCAGCGTCAGCAGGGCGGCAGCGCCACGGGCGCCAGCAGCAACGCCGGCAGCAGTGGCCCGCCCAAGACCCCGATGGCGGAGCATGCCCCCCCGCCGGAGGGCAAGACGGCCGCCACCCGCCCCGCGACCGAGCCCGCCACGCCCTCGACGACGCAAGCCAAGCCCGACGCCAAGCCTGCGGGCAAGGCCGTTTCGGCCCAGCGATCCACGCTTGCCCGCAAGGGGCCCCAGGTCGAGGTGGCCGGCAAGGAAGGCGGCAGCGAACGCCCGGCCAAGGCCAGCGCGAAGAAGACGGAGGCGGCCAGCACCGAGGCCGCCGCCGGAGCCGCACCCACCTGGCCCATGCCAACGCCCGAAGCCGCCCAGGCCCTGGCGCGCCTGGCGGACGCCGCGGGCCGCAAGCGCCCCGCAGAAAAGCCGGAAGGCACGGCCCGGATCGACAAGATGGACCCCACCGCCATGGCCGGGGCACAAGCCCAGCCCAGCGCGGTCGCAGGCGACCTGGCCGGCCGGCAAGCGGAGGCTCTCCCCGCGACCGACGCACCCACCGCAGGCCTCCCCGGAGACACTGCCAAGCCGGCCATGCCCGCCACCAAGGCTGTCAGCGCTGCCGACAGCCTCGAGGGGAACAAGGCGGCCGCGAACCACCCCGAGGCGCCCGCCACCGGATCCGACGGGCTGTCTTCACCCGACCCGAGCCGGCCCAAGCTGCCGGCCCAGGAGGCCCGCGATGCCCGCTCGGACGGCCCCAACCTGCAGAACCTGGAGCGCGCCATGGCGGCGATTGCCAACCCGGCGCAGCGCCCCGCCCAGGCCGGCATTGAAGAGCGCACCGAGGCACTGCGCGACGTCGAGGGCAAGTCCCTGCGGATCGGCGCCACCGGCGAGAGCACCGCTGCGCAAGCCCACGCCCTCGCCTTCTCCGCCCCACCCTTGCTGCAGCAGACGCCCGAGGCGAGCGTGCCGACGCTGACGCTGAACACCCCCGTGCAGGCGCCGGAATTCCGCGAGGCCCTGGCGACCCAGGTCAGCCTGCTGGCGCGGGACGGCGTGCAGGAAGCCTCCCTGCAGCTCAACCCTGCCGAGCTGGGCCCGATCTCGGTGCACATCGCCATGGACGGTGCCCAGGCGAGGGTCGATTTCGCGGTGGATTCGGCCGTCACCCGCCAGGTCATCGAATCCGGCCTGCCCGAGCTGGCCAGCGCCCTGCGCGACGCCGGCCTGACCCTGAGCGGCGGTGGTGTGTCGCAACAGAGCTCCCAGTCGGCCCAACAGCAGCAGGAGGCCTTCGCCCGCCAGGGCAACCCGCAGCCCGGTGGCCAGGGTCGGGGCGCTCCCGAGGCCAGCGCCAGCCCCACGCCGCGGCGCAGCGTGTCCATGAACGTGGGGGGGCTGGATCTGTACGCCTGAGCCACGCTTGAGGCATCGGCCTGTGCGGGGACGGCAGGCCGCATCGGCATCCCCTTTTCACGCCAGGGCTTTGCCCCCTCCCTCCGCCCCGACGGCAATTGTTCTCACCCTGTGACGGACGGCCCGTCCAGCCCCCGCGAGTACCGCCCAAACACCTCGCTTATCGCGTATTTGGGGTTCCCCTCAAGCACCAGAATTTCCTCATCCGATTCTGTAGCGTCTATGTTCTACAGAACGCGCTCACCGAGGACTGGACTGTCATGGCCGCTGCAAAACCCGCTGAAGGTGCCCCCGCTGAAGCGGCGCCCAAGGGCAAAGGCAAGAAGAAACTGATCATCATCCTGGCGGCGGTCCTGCTGCTGGTGATGCTGGGCGGCGGAGCGGCCATCTTCCTGATGAAGAAGAAGGCGGCCGCCGCCGCAGCCGCCGCCGAGGACGACGAACACGTCGAGGAGGTGGTGGACAGCAAGCACCCCGCGGGTCCCCCCACCTTCGTGCCCCTGGACCCCTTCGTGGTGAACCTGGCCGACAAGGGGGCCGATCGCTATGCCCAGATCGCCGTCACCTTCCAGATCGACGACCCCCATTTCGCGGACCAGATCAAGCTCTACATGCCGGCGATCCGCAACAGCATCCTGATGATCCTGGCGCACAAGACCTCCGAGGAGCTGCTGGACCGCGCCGGCAAGGAAGCCCTGGCCAACGAGATCATGGAAGAAGCGGTCAAGCCCATGAACCTGCCCAGTGATGGCAAGGGCGACGGCAAGCACAAGGCCAGGGCGCACAACCCGATCACCAAGGTCCACTTCGCCAACTTCATCATCCAGTGACCCCCTGGCCCGACATTGACCTGACCTGACCTGACCCGATCCCATCCAACCGTCTCGATGGCCCTTTGCAGTGACCTGCCATGAACCAGCAAATCCTTTCCCAAGACGAAGTCGATGCCCTGCTGCAGGGCATCACGGGTGAAAGCCAGAAACTTGAACAGGAAGAAGTCCAGGAAGGCGGCATCCGCGACTACAACATCGCGAGCCAGGAACGCATCGTGCGTGGGCGCATGCCCACGATGGAGATCATCAACGAGCGCTTTGCGCGCAACATCCGCATCGGGCTGTTCAACTTCATCCGCAAGAGCCCGGAGATCTCGATCGGCGGCATCAAGGTGCAGAAGTACAGCGCCTTCCTGCGCGAGATCGTGGTGCCGACCAACTTCAACATCGTCAGCGTGCGCCCCCTGCGCGGCAGCGGCCTGATCGTGTGCGACCCGACGCTGGTGTTCGCGGTGATCGACGCGCTGTTCGGCGGCGCCGGCAAGTTCCACACCCGCATCGAAGGGCGCGACTTCTCGCCCACCGAGCAGCGCATCATCACGCGCCTGGTCGACGTGGTGACGGCCGAGTACAAGAAGGCGTGGATGGGCATCTATCCCCTGGAGCTTGAATACCAGCGCTCGGAGATGCAGCCGCAGTTCGCCAACATCGCCACGCCGAGCGAGATCGTGGTGACCACCTCGTTCACGCTGGAGGTGGGCGACACCACCGGCACGATCCACTTCTGCATCCCCTACTCGACGCTGGAGCCGATCCGCGACGTGCTGTATTCGACCATCCAGGGCGACAGCAACGAGCCCGACCGGCGCTGGGTCAACCTGCTCAAGCAGCAGATCCAGTCGGCCACGGTCGACCTGGTGGCCGAGCTGGCGACCGCGCCGGCCACGGTCGAGCAGCTGCTGGCCTTCAAGGCGGGGGACTTCATCGAGCTGGAACTCAAGCCCGGCATCCAGGCCAAGGTCGGCGGCGTGCCGGTGCTGGACTGCCACTACGGCACCTCCAACGGCAAGTACGCGCTGAAGGTCGATCAGCTGTTGTCCAGCTCGAGCATGAGCTGGTTGGGAGAATCCAATGTCTGAAGACAACACCGAGAACATGAGTCCCGAGGACGCGATGGCCGCGGAGTGGGCCGCCGCGCTGGCCGAGGCCGCCCCTGCCGCAGCGCCCAGCGCAGGGTCGGGTGGCTCGGACGTGCAGTACGCCGCGGACCAGGTCGCACCGGCGGAGTTCACCAATTTCGCCGAGCCGGCGGGGAGCTTGAACGCCCACAACGGCAACGACATCAACATGATCCTCGACATCCCGGTGCAGCTCACCGTGGAGTTGGGGCGCACGCGGATTCCGATCAAGCACATCCTGCAGCTGGCGCAAGGCTCGGTGGTGGAGCTGGAGACGATGGCCGGCGAGCCGATGGACGTGCTGGTCAATGGTTACCTGATCGCGCAGGGCGAGGTGGTGGTGGTGAACGACAAGTTCGGCATCC